>NZ_DATMVN010000298.1:0-10724 GCF_035563135.1 Streptomyces sp. | reverse complement strand
AACCTCCTTAACACCGGGCGCCTCAGCCCCGCCCCTTGCGCCATTCGGAGGCCAGGACCGCCCAGATCTCCTGGTCGTGGCGCTTGCCCCGGTAGGGGTAGGCCTCCCGCAGCACTCCCTCACGGGTCATCCCCAGCCGCTGGGCCGCGGCGACGCTGCGGGTGTTGGCTGCGGAGGCGATCCACTCCACCCGGTGCATCCCCCGTACGTCGACGGCCCAGTCGATCAGCACCCTGGACGCACGGTTGACCAGGCCCCTCCCCTGGCCGGCCGGCTCCAGCCAGCAGCCGATCTCGCAGGTGCCGGTCTCCGCCTCGAATATCCGGAACAGGACACCGCCGACCAGCGTGCCGTCCAGCCAGATGCCGTGGAGCCGACCGGTGTCGGCCGCCTGCTTGTCCGCGTACCGCTGGAGCAGTGCGCGGGCGGAGGCGAGGTCCGTGGCAGCCGCGGCGAACGGGATCCAGGGATCGACGAGATCGCGCGCCCGGTCCATGTGAGCCAGGAATTCCTCCGCCTGCCAGGGTTCGAGCGGGCGGAGCTCCGCCCCGTCATCCCCCAGTGACACGGTGAACACAGTTGCTCTCCTCGGTCTTCGAGACGTCCCGGTGGACGCGCTCCGCGACGGTCCGGCCGGACCCGGCGGTGCGTCTTCCCGGAATCCTCGCACGTGGTGCCGCGTGGTCCGGCGGCTCGGTGCCGAGGTGCGGGAGCAGCCGGCCCGGCCGGGCGGGCAGCCACCGGTTCGCGCCCCGGGCCCCACCGCGCGGCCGGCACCGCACGACCCCTTGCCCCCCTCCTCCCCCGTCAGCCGGAGACGCTCGCCCTGCCGTTCTCGATGTGGCCCATCAGCCGCCGCCGGAAGGAGCCCGCTTCGTCGGCCGTCACCACCAGGTCGTACCAGCCGTGGGCGTCGGCGGCCGAATGCACGACCGTACGGCTGCGCCCCGGCTTGACCTTGACCGTCCGCGTCCAGTCCCGCAGGTCGTCCTCGTCGACGTAGCCGAGGGGCCGCACGGTGTAGGTCAGCGTCCGCCTGCCGTTGTTGCGCAGCGTGAGATGGACGTCCCGCTCGTGGGCGTCGATGCGGGAGGAGACTTCCGCGGCGCCGTCGGAGGCTCCCTCGAACTCACGCCTGAAGCCGTTCGGGCCGGTGACCGTGAAGCGGTACGCCTCGCCGGTCAGCGGCACCGTCCACCGTGCCGTGCCCCTGACGTCCCGGTGCTGCGGAGCGGCGAACTCCCGTGCGTACGGGTAGAGCGTGAAGTGCGCGGACGACCTGCCGGTGTTGCTGAGGTCCAGCCGCAGCCCGCCGTCCACGCGCTTCGCCTGCGCGTCGGGCTGGTAGGGCAGGGGCCGGGCCGGGCGGACGCCCGCCTCAGGGACCGGCATCTGCTGGACGGCCGGCGGCTCCGGCCGCCAGCGTCCGCCGAACGCCGGGATCGCGGCGGGGCGCTCCGTCCCGGGCTGCCGCCGTGTACGGGTGAAGTCGAAGGCCGAGGTGAGGTCACCGGTGACCTGTCGCCGCCAGGCACCGATGTTGGGCTCCTCCACGCCCGTCCAGCGCTCCAGGAGGCGGATCACGGAGGTGTGGTCGAAGACCTCGGAGCAGACGTATCCGCCGACCGACCACGGGGAGACGACCAGCAGCGGGACCCGCACACCGAGGCCGGTGGGCTTGCCCTCCCACTGCTCCTCGGTCACCTCGGCGGGTGCCACCGGCGGCGGCACGTGGTCGAAGAATCCGTCGTTCTCGTCGTAGTTGATGAGGACGACCGTGCGCCGCCACACGTCGGGGTGCTTGCCGAGTGCGTCCAGGATCTTGTAGACGATCGTCGCGCTGTGCACCGGCGAGGAGACGCTCGGGTGTTCGGAGTCCACCGCCGACGGGACCAGGTAGGAGACCTCGGGCAGCGTCCCCGCCGCCACGTCCTTGGCGAACTCGTCGGCGAGCGTGCCCGTCTCCACCCGGCGCAGTCCCCTCTCGAACAGACTGCGCTCGGCCGCCGTCAGACCGGCGACGCCCTCGTCGAGGAGGCCCAGCAGCCGCTCGCGCTCGGCGGCTCCGTCCGCGTCGCGCACGGTGGCGTAGAAGGACTCCATGTACGTATGGCCGTCGGTCCTCGCCAGGGCCTTGCGGGCGATGGCCTTGAAGGTGGTGAAGAACTCGATCTGGTTGTCGGTGAAGTTCTCCCACTCGGTGTACGTCCTCCAGCTCCGCCCTGCCTTCTCCAGCCGCTCGGCGTACGTGCCCCAGTCGTATCCGGGGTGGGTGCCCTCGCTGTACGCGTCGTTGCCCACGGCCCGCTTGCCGTTCGGCTCGTCGCCCGTCTTCCCGCTCCACAGGTGGTTGCGGTTCGGGCTGGTGGAGGTGTGGATCGAGGAGTGGTAGGCGTCGCAGACCGTGAAGGTGTCGGCGAGTTCGTAGTGCAGCGGGATGTCGCCGCGGTCGTAGTACGCCATGGTCGCGGCCGTCTTCGCGGTGACCCAGCCGTTCATCCAGCCACCGGCCCACGCCCTGGCGCCACCGCTCCATGAGTGGTCGAGGTCACCGATGTACTGCAGGTCCTTCTTCTGCGCCTCGGCGGCCTCGCGCACGGGGAACGGCAGCACGGTCGTGCCCAGCGGTCCGGGCTGCTCGAAGACGGGCCTGCCGGAGGGGAGTTCGATCGCGTTGCGGTCGCCGAAGCCGCGTACCCCGCGCAGCATTCCGAAGTAATGGTCGAAGGAACGGTTCTCCTGCATCAGGATCACCACGTGTTCCACGGCGTCCAGCCCCGCGCCACCGGACCGGTCGGCCACGGGCTGTGCGGCGATCGCCGCCTGGAGCGACGGGGGCAGGAACGATTCCGCCGCGGCGGCGCCGAGGGCGCCGCCCCCGAGCGCGAAGAGCCGCCGCCGTGACATGTCCGTGGTCAAGTGAGCCTCCCGATTCCGTGTCTACGGCTGGAAAGTAATCACGCCGGGTGGCGGCGGGAAGACCGCCGTACGGACTGGCGGTGAACGTCCTTCCGACCGGCCGGCACACGGTGGGCGGCGTCGCGGGGCTGGGCACGCACATCTGCCGCCCGTCATCTGCCGGCCGGTCCCAGGCTCTCGCGGTACGGAAAAGGGGCGGTGCACCCGGTCGACGGGTGCACCGCCCCCAGGGCGTGCCGGGGATCAGCCCTCGACGCCGAGCTTCTCCAGGATCAGCTCACGCACACGCGCCGCGTCCGCCTGACCGCGGGTGGCCTTCATGACCGCGCCCACCAGCGCACCGGCCGCGGCGACCTTGCCGCCGCGGATCTTGTCCGCGATCGCCGCGTTGGCGGCGATGGCCTCGTCCACGGCGGTGCCCAGCGCGCCCTCGTCGGAGACGACCTTCAGGCCGCGCTTCTCGACGACGGCGTCCGGGTCGCCCTCGCCCGCGAGGACGCCTTCGAGGACCTGGCGCGCCAGCTTGTCGTTGAGGTCACCGGAGGCGACCAGCTCTGCCACCCGGGCGACCTGCGCCGGGGTGACCGGCAGCTCGTCCAGGCTGCGGCCGGTCTCGTTGGCGTTACGGGCGAGCTCGCCCATCCACCACTTGCGGGCCTGGTCGGAGGGAGCGCCCGCGTCCGTCGTGGCGACGATCAGGTCGACCGCGCCCGCGTTGAGGATGGACTGCATGTCGTGCTCGTTGACACCCCACTCCTCCTTCAGCCGCTTGCGGCGCAGCCGGGGCAGCTCGGGAAGCCCCTTGCGGAGCTCCTCGACCCAGTGGCGGGAAGGGGCGACCGGCACCAGGTCCGGCTCGGGGAAGTAGCGGTAGTCCTCGGCGTTGTCCTTGATGCGGCCGGCCGTGGTGGAGCCGTCCTCCTCGTGGAAGTGCCGGGTCTCCTGCACGATCGTCCCGCCGGACTTCAGGACCGCGGCGTGGCGCTGGATCTCGAAGCGGGCGGCGCGTTCGACGGAACGCAGCGAGTTGACGTTCTTCGTCTCGGAGCGCGTGCCGAACTTCTCGGTGCCGTGGGGGCGCAGCGACAGGTTGACGTCGCAGCGCATCTGGCCCATCTCCATCCGGGCCTCCGAGACGCCGAGCGCCTTGATGAGCTCACGGAGCTCGGCGACGTACGCCTTGGCGACCTCGGGGGCGCGTGCGCCGGCACCCTCGATCGGCTTGGTGACGATCTCGATGAGCGGGATGCCCGCGCGGTTGTAGTCGAGCAGCGAGTGGGAGGCGCCGTGGATACGGCCGGTGGCGCCGCCGACGTGCGTCGACTTGCCGGTGTCCTCCTCCATGTGCGCGCGCTCGATCTCCACACGGAAGACCTCGCCGTCCTCCAGCTGGACGTCCAGATAGCCGTCGAAGGCGATCGGCTCGTCGTACTGGGAGGTCTGGAAGTTCTTCGGCATGTCCGGATAGAAGTAGTTCTTCCGGGCGAAGCGGCACCACTCGGCGATCTCGCAGTTCAGCGCGAGGCCGATCTTGACGGCGGACTCGACGCCGATCTCGTTGACGACCGGCAGCGCGCCCGGCAGTCCGAGGCAGACCGGGCAGGTCTGCGAGTTCGCGTCCTGCTTGAGCTCGGTGGAGCAGCCGCAGAACATCTTGGTCCTGGTGCCGAGCTCCACATGGACCTCGAGGCCCATGACGGGGTCGTACGCCGCGAGGGCGTCCTCGTACGACTCCAGGTCGATGACAGTCACGATGAAACTTTCCCTCTCAGCCCAGCAGGACGTCGTCGTCGCCGAGACGCTTGAGCTCGCGGTAGAGGATCGCGAGTCCGGTCACGATCGCGGCGGCGGACACGGCGGCGTCGATCAGCCGCAGCGTGTCCTTGTCCTGGCGGGCCATCCTCGCCTGCTTGACGACGCTGAGCGCGCCGAAAGCGGTGGTGCCCAGCGACACGTACACGCCGGACTTGGACGACTTGAAGTTCTTGGCCTTCTTAGCCATTGCGCTCATAGTGACGGAGCCTCCTCAAGCAGCGGGTGCCCCCACTTTTCCACGAAAGCGGCCTCGACGGCTGCTCCGACCTTGTACAGCCGGTCGTCCTTCATGGCGGGGGCGATGATCTGCAGTCCGACCGGGAGGCCGTCCTCCGGGGCCAGGCCGCAGGGCAGCGACATGGCGGAGTTGCCGGCGAGGTTGGTCGGGATGGTGCACAGGTCCGCGAGGTACATCGCCATCGGATCGTCGGCGCGCTCGCCGATCGGGAAGGCGGTGGTGGGCGTCGTCGGCGAGACGATGACGTCCACCTGCTCGAACGCCTTCTCGAAGTCCTGGGTGATGAGGGTACGGACCTTCTGCGCCGAGCCGTAGTACGCGTCGTAGTAGCCGGAGCTGAGCGCGTACGTACCGAGGATGATGCGGCGCTTGACCTCGTCGCCGAAGCCGGCCTCGCGGGTGAGGGCGGTGACGTCCTCGGCGGAGCGCGTGCCGTCGTCGCCGACCCGCAGGCCGTAGCGCATGGCGTCGAAGCGCGCCAGGTTCGAGGAGCACTCGGACGGCGCGATCAGGTAGTACGCCGAGAGCGCGAGGTCGAAGGACGGGCAGTCCAGCTCGACGATCGTGGCGCCGAGGGACTTCAGCAGTTCGACGGACTCGTCGAACCGCTGGACCACTCCGGCCTGGTAGCCCTCGCCCGTGAACTGCTTGACCACACCGACGCGCATGCCCTGTACGGAACCGTTGCGCGCGGCCTCCACGACCGGCGGGACGGGCGAGTCGATGGACGTCGAGTCGAGCGGGTCGTGTCCGCCGATGACCTCGTGCAGCAGCGCCGCGTCCAGGACCGTACGGGCGCAGGGGCCGCCCTGGTCGAGGGAGGACGAGAAGGCGACCATGCCGTAGCGGGAGACACCGCCGTAGGTGGGCTTGACGCCGACGGTGCCGGTGACGGCGGCGGGCTGGCGGATGGAGCCGCCGGTGTCCGTGCCGATGGCGAGCGGGGCCTCGAAGGAGGCCAGCGCGGCGGAGGAGCCACCGCCGGAACCGCCCGGGATGCGGGTGAGGTCCCAGGGGTTGCCGGTCGGGCCGTAGGCGCTGTTCTCGGTGGAGGACCCCATGGCGAACTCGTCCATGTTGGTCTTGCCGAGGATGACGACGTCGGCCGCCTTCAGCTTCTTCGTGAGGGTCGCGTCGTACGGCGGGACCCAGCCCTGGAGGATCTTCGAACCGACGGTGGTCGGCATGTCCTGCGTGGTGAAGATGTCCTTGAGCGCGAGCGGGACACCGGCCAGCGGGCCGAGCTTCTCGCCGGCCTCACGCTTGGCGTCGACGGCGCGGGCCTGCGCGAGCGCGCCCTCACGGTCGATGTGCAGGAAGGCGTGGACCTTCTCGTCCACGGCGTCGATCCGGGCCAGGTGGGCCTCGGTGACCTCGACGGCCGTCAGCTCGCCGGAGGCGATCCTCTCGGCGATCTGGGCCGCGGTGAGCTTGATGATGGTGCTGATGTCCGTCATGGCTGTTAGTCCTCCCCCAGGATCTGCGGCACCTTGAAACGCTGCTGCTCCTGGGCCGGGGC
Organism: Streptomyces sp.; assembly: GCF_035563135.1. Lineage (GTDB taxonomy): Bacteria > Actinomycetota > Actinomycetes > Streptomycetales > Streptomycetaceae > Streptomyces. The sequence goes on along the minus strand of NZ_DATMVN010000298.1, from coordinate 4,233 downwards.
GCCGGAGAGCGCCTGCTCGGGGGTGAGCGACGGACGGACCTCGTCCGCCCGCATGACATTGGTCAGCGGCAGCGGGTGGGAGGTCGGCGGTACGTCTTGGTCGGCGACCTCGGAGACGCGGGCGACCGCGCCGATGATGTCGTCGAGCTGACCGGCGAAGTGTTCGAGCTCTTCGCCCTTCAGCTCCAGACGCGCCAGCCGGGCGAGGTGGGCGACCTCCTCGCGCGTGATGCCAGGCATGCAGCGATCCTCAGGGGTTGGTGTGTGGTTTTGGCCCAATCCTATGGGGTCGCCGGAGGCCTCTGCGGCGCGTGGACCGGGCCCGTCCGGCGATTGAGGACAAAACGGTCGCCGGGTGGGCCCGTGCCGCCTTCAGGCCGTCGCCGGGCCGGACACCGCCCGGCCGGCCGGGCGCTGCTGCTCCACCTCGGGCTGCAGCGCCGCAGCCGTGGCCTTCCGCTCCGCGGGCCGCCGCCATCCGTGCTCACCCCGCGCCCGGAGCCAGGCCGTCGTCTCCTGCGGGGGCATCGCGGCGGCGACCAGCCATCCCTGCACCGCGTCGCAGTGCAGGTCGCGCAGCCGCTCCCAGGTCTCGTCGTCCTCGACCCCCTCGGCGACGACGATCAGCCCGAGCGAGTGGGCCAGGTCGATGGTGCAGCGGACGATCTCGGCGTCCTCGTGGTCCACCGCCAGCCGCGCCACGAACGACCGGTCGATCTTGAGCTCGCTGACCGGCAGTTTCCGCAGATGGACGAGGGAGGAGTAGCCGGTGCCGAAGTCGTCGAGGGACATCTTCACCCCGTGCGCGGTCAGTGCCGCCAGGGTGTCGGCGGCCCGCTGGGGGTCCTCCAGCAGGACGTGCTCGGTTATCTCCAGTTGCAGCGCGCCGGCCGGGACCCCGTGCCGGGCGAGCCGTGCGGCGACACTGCCCGCGAAGCCGGGGGTGTGGACGTCGCGCGGCGAGACGTTGACCGCGACCGGGACGAACAGCCCCTGCGACCGCCACCGGGCCACCTGGGCCAGCGCGGTCTCCAGCACGTACTCGGTGAGGTGGGGCATGAGTCCGGAGGATTCCGCGATCGCGATGAACTCGTCCGGGGGGACCCGCCCGCGCTCCGGGTGCACCCAGCGCACCAGTGCTTCCAGGCCGGCGACCTGGCCGTCGAACCGGACCTTGGGCTGGTAGTGGAGTTCCACCTCGCGGGCGTCCAGGGCACGCCGCAGGTCGCCCAGCAGGCCGAGCCGGTCCGGGGTGTTGCTGTCGCGCTTGGACTCGTAGACCTCCACGCCCGTGCGGTCCCGCTTGGCCTGGTACATGGCCACGTCCGCACGCCGCAGCAGCCCTTCGGCGTCCAGTGCGTGGTCGGGGTGGACGGCGACGCCCGCGCTCGCCTCCAGCACGAGCGTCAGCCCGTCCAGGCCCAGGGGCGAGGAGAGTCCGGCGACGAGGCTGCGGGCGATGCGCTGGGCGCTGGTGATCGAGTCCGCGGCCGGCAGCAGTACGGCGAACTCGTCGCCGCCGAGCCGCGCGGCCTCCGCACCACGTGGCAGGGCGAGCCGCAGCCGTTCCGCGATCTGGAGCAGGAGGCGGTCCCCGGCGAGATGGCCGAGGGTGTCGTTGACGGCCCGGAAACGGTCGAGGTCGATGAGGACGAGCGCGGACCGGGTGCCGGTGCCCTCGGCTTCCTCCAGGGCCGCCCATGTCCGCTCCAGGAGCCACTGGCGGTTGGGCAGGCCGGTGAGCGGGTCCCTCAGCTGCTCCTCGGCCCGTGCGCGGGCGATCCAGAGCGTGGAGTCCAGGGCGATCAGCGGGACGGCGAAGAGCGGAAGCAGCACGGGCTTGGCCGACGCCACCACACAGATCAACGGGGCGATGCCGAGCAGGGCGACCGCCACGAGGCCCTGGCGTAACAGCGCGGTGCGGGCGATCGTCGGAAGCCCGCCGCCCTGGGACGCCCTGGCGTACCACAACAGGACGCGGGTGACGAGGAGATACGCGGCGGCGGCGAGCAGCACGTCCGGTACGGCGCCGACGCCCCAGTGGAGAGGCCGCCAGGGCGTCTCGACGCTCGGCACGTCGCCGAAGGCGGACAGGACGAGTGCGGCCGCCCCGATGCCGAGTATGTCCACGGCTCCGTGGAGCAGCCCCTGCCACCACCGGTGACGCCGGGCCGAACCGACGAGCACCACGACGACGAGGCTGACCAGTCCGGCGGCGACCCAGCCGTAGAGGAGCAGGACGGCGAGAGTGAGGGCGGCGCCGGAACCCGTGCCGCCCCACCAGCGGTCGCGTCCCAGGGCGACCAGATGGCCCACGATGATTCCGGTGAGCAGGGCGAGCGACCAGCCCGCGGTGCCGGCGGGGAACAGCGCGCGGCCGTCGTGGACCGTCCGGTAGAACCCGGTCGCGAGCTGCAGGGCGGCGACCGCCACGACGACGACACCCACCCTGGACGTGAGGCCCGCGAAACCTTGCAGCCGCGACACCGGTGCGGCGCTCTCGGTCGGTTTCATTCCGTCCCTCTCACAGCCTGCGGTGCCGATGTCCCACGGTGGCCCCCGCTCCCATGCCACCACGACCCGAATCCCACCACGCGGCCGGGCACGGCAGGTGCTCGCTCAACAGTAGGCCGACGAGGGCCCCCGCGGGCAGCGCTCTGCAGCTCTTGCCCGAATGCGGTTACGGCTCTCCTGACCGTCCGACATACGCCGAACGAGTGATGCGGACCGGGTTTTCCGGCTCCCTCCTGTCCGCCTCGTCCGCTTACTTCCCCCGTCGCCCATGACCACGCGTCGTCCACATATCGATCGCGCCTCGATCAGGTCTGCTCGGCGGGGACCGCGGCCTCCCGGGCCGCGTCCGGCCCCTGTCCGAGGAGCACGGCGAAGCCCTCCTCGTCGAGGACGGGCACCTTCAGCTGCATCGCCTTGTCGTACTTCGAACCCGGGTTGTCGCCCGCCACCACGAAGGAGGTCTTCTTCGAGACGGATCCGGTGACCTTCGCCCCGCGGCTCTGGAGGGCGTCCTTGGCGCCGTCCCTGGTGTGCGCGGTCAGGGTGCCGGTGACCACCACGGTGAGCCCCTCCAGCGGTCGTGGCCCTTCGTCCTCGCCCGCGCCCTCGTCCTCCATCCGGACGCCGGCCGCCCGCCATTTACGCAGGATCTCGCGGTGCCAGTCCTCGGCGAACCACTGCTTGACCGAGGCGGCGATGATCGGGCCCACCCCGTCCGCGGCGGCGAGCTCCTCCTCGGTCGCCTCGTCGATCCGGTCGACGGACCGGAACTGCCTGGCCAGCTCGACGGCGGCCACCGGCCCGACGTGCCGGATCGAGAGCCCGGTGAGGATACGGGCGAGCGGGGCCTGCCTCGCCGCCGCGATGCCCTCCAGCATGCCGAGGGCGTTCTTCTTCGGCTCGCCCTGCTGGTTGGCGAAGACCGTGGCGATCTTCTCCTCGCCCGTCTTCGGGTCGCGCTTGGGCAGTCCGCTGTCCGCGTCCAGGACGTACGCCCGGATGGGCAGCAGCTGTTCCACCGTCAGACCGAAGAGGTCGCCCTCGTCCAGCAGCGGCGGCTCGGCGGGCTCCAGCGGCTTGGTCAGGGCCGCGGCGGCCACATAGCCGAAGTGGTCGATGTCCAGGCACTTACGGCCGGCGAGATAGGCCAGGCGCTCCCGCAGCTGGGCGGGGCAGGAGCGGGCGTTGGGGCAGCGGAGGTCGATGTCGGCCTCCTTCATGGGCCGCAGTGCCGTCCCGCACTCGGGACACTCGGACGGCATGACGAACTCCCGCTCGCTGCCGTCGCGCAGGTCGACGACCGGACCGAGGATCTCCGGGATGACGTCGCCCGCCTTGCGGAGCACCACCGTGTCACCGATGAGGACGCCCTTGGCCTTCACCACGTTCTGGTTGTGCAGGGTGGCGAACTCGACCTCGGAACCCGCCACTTCGACCGGCTCGACCTGGGCGTACGGCGTGACCCGGCCGGTGCGTCCGACGCCGACCCGGATGTTGACCAGCTTGGTGTTGACCTCCTGGGGCGCGTATTTCCAGGCGATCGCCCAGCGGGGCGCGCGCGAGGTGGAGCCCAGTCTTCCCTGGAGCGGGATCTCGTCGAGCTTGACGACGACGCCGTCGATCTCGTGTTCGACCGACTGCCGGTTCTCGCCGAAGTGGGCGATGAACTCCCGCACCTCGTCCAGGGACCGGACCACCTTGTTGTGCTTGGCGGTCGGC
>NZ_DATMVN010000297.1:0-12815 GCF_035563135.1 Streptomyces sp. | reverse complement strand
TCGGCCGGGGCGGCCGCCGTGACCTCGGCGGTCACCGGCTTCGCCGTGGGCGGTACCTCGACGGGCTCGGGCGTCTTGCGGGACGGCTTGCGGGCGGTCACAGGGACTGCCTCCTCGGAAGGCTCGAAGGATGGGTGCTGGGGAGGTGGGGGTCATGAGGGTGCGGCGGCCAGGCGCTGGATGGCGGCCATGGGGACCGGCAGCCAGTCGGGGCGGTGCCGGGCCTCGTACAGCACCTCGTACACCGCCTTGTCGGTCTCGTGGGCGCGCAGCAGCTCCGGTTCGGCGCGTGGATCGGAGCCCGCCGCGCGGGCGTAGCCCTCGCAGTAGGCGGCGCGGCAGCGGGCCGCCCACTCGGAGTTCCACGGGTGGTGCGAGCGGGCCGCGTAGTCGAAGGAGCGGAGCATCCCCGCGACGTCGCGCACCGTCGGCTGCGGACTGCGGCGCTCGGGCAGCGGTCTGGCCGGCTCACCCTCGAAGTCGATCAGCGACCAGAAACCGTCCTCCGCCCGCAGGGTCTGGCCGAGGTGCAGATCACCGTGGATCCGCTGCGCCGCCCAGCCGCTCCCCGTGCCTCCGAGCTCCGCGACGGCGTCGAAGGCGGTGCGCAGCCCCGGTACGTACGGGACGAGTGCCGGGACCGCCCGGGCGGCGGCCTCCAGGCGCTCCACCATCCCGGCCACCAGGTGCCTGGTGCGGTCGTGGGCCAGGGGCGGCGTCGGCAGTGCGGCGGCGAGCGCCGTGTGCACCTCCGCGGTGGCGCGGCCGAGCGCGTGCGCCTCGGGCAGGAAGTCCCGCCCGGCGGCCAGAGCGGCGAGCGCGAGCTGCCAGCCGTCCTGTGCTCCGCGCAGGAAGGGCTGCAGCACGCCGAGCGTGAGCGGCTCCGGGCTCGTCGTCGCCTCGAACCAGGCCACCGGGGCGGGCACCCGGCCGCAGCCCTCACGGCCGAGCGCGAGCGGCAGTTCGAGATCCGGGTTGGTCCCCGGGAAGACCCGGCGGAAGATCTTCAGGATGAGGGCGTCCCCGTAGACGAGCGAGGAGTTGGACTGCTCGGTGTCCAGGAAGCGGGGGGTGAGCCCCGGAGGGATCGGTTCCGCCCGGTCGAAGCGGAGCGGACCGAGAGAACCGGGGTTACGGAATCGTTCCAGCAGGAGGTCGGCGACGCGCGGGTCGTGCAGCCCTTCGTACAGGGTGCGGCCGGCCAGCGGCCCCTCCGTGATCCGGCCGATCATCGCCCCGGCCGGCAGCGGGGGCAGCGTGGTGCGCACGCCGAGCAGGAGCTGGTAGCAGTCCCCCTGGGGGTGCGGGGGCCGGCCGCTCGACTGGTGGACCCGGACGAGCAGATGCAGCAGCCCGGGGCCCGTGCCCGCGGCGTCCAGGGGCAGTATCTCGGTGGCGGCGACGAGGGAGAAGCCGGTGACGGGCTGCCCCTTGCCCGCGAACCAGCGCTGACGGGGCACCCACTCGTGGAGCAGCGGGGCGAGCGACGGCAGCAGCGCCGTGGGGCCCGTCGGACTCGTCGTATGTCTTCTTGCTGTCTTTCTCGATGTTGTGCTCTTCGCCAGGGCGACTCGAGTGGATGCAGCCTCCGACATGGCATCGCGTCCTTTCCCCGGGCACACCACAGGATGCGAAGAGTGTCCCGGATTGCGGCAATGGCTGTCCGGCTGTGCGGGACGTGTCGGGTGAGGAAAAGTCCGTACGGACTCGATCAATGGGCCAGGAAGAGCCCGAAGGAGCCCGAAGAGCTCGATATGGGGGAGAGTGCCCCGTGCGGGGCGGTGGAAACCGCCCCGCCGGCGGCGCCCCGGAGGTGAGGCGCCGTCGGCCGGCGGTCAGCCGACCGGAGCGTCCTTCCGCAGCCGGAACCAGTAGAAACCGTGCCCCGCCAGTGTCAGCAGGTAGGGCCATTGGCCGACGGCGGGGAAGCGCACCCCGCCGATCAGCTCGACCGGATGACGTCCGTTGAAGGCGCGCAGATCGAGCTCCGTCGGCTGTGCGAACCGCGAGAAGTTGTGGACGCACAGCACGAGGTCGTCCTTGTACTCACGGGTGAACGCGATCACCGCGGGGTTCGACGACGGCAGTTCGCTGTACGTACCGAGCCCGAACGCCGGATTCTGCTTGCGGATCTCGATCATCCGGCGCGTCCAGTGCAGCAGTGACGACGGCGAGGCCATGGACGCCTCGACGTTGGTGACCTGGTAGCCGTAGACCGGGTCCATGATCGTGGGGAGGTAGAGCCGCCCCGGATCGCTGGAGGAGAAGCCGGCGTTGCGGTCGGGAGTCCACTGCATCGGGGTGCGTACGGCGTCGCGGTCGCCCAGCCAGATGTTGTCACCCATCCCGATCTCGTCCCCGTAGTAGAGGATCGGGGAACCGGGCAGGGACAGCAGCAGCGCCGTGAACAACTCGATCTGGTTGCGGTCGTTGTCCAGGAGCGGCGCGAGACGCCGGCGGATGCCGATGTTGGCCCGCATCCGCGGATCCTTGGCGTACTCGGCGTACATGTAGTCGCGCTCTTCGTCCGTGACCATTTCGAGCGTGAGCTCGTCGTGGTTGCGCAGGAAGATGCCCCACTGGCAGCCCGACGGGATCGCCGGGGTCTTCGCCAGGATTTCCGAGACCGGGTAGCGGCTCTCGCGGCGCACGGCCATGAAGATCCGGGGCATCACCGGGAAGTGGAACGCCATGTGGCACTCGTCGCCGCCGGACGGGAAGTCGCCGAAGTAGTCGACGACGTCCTCCGGCCACTGGTTGGCCTCGGCCAGCAGCACGGTGTCCGGGTAGTTCGCGTCGATCTCCTTGCGGACCCGCTTGAGGAAGTTGTGGGTCTCGGGGAGGTTCTCGCAGTTGGTGCCCTCGCGCTGGTACAGGTAGGGCACGGCGTCCACACGGAAGCCGTCGATGCCGAGGTCCAGCCAGAAGCGCAGCGCCGAGATGATCTCCTCCTGCACCGCCGGGTTCTCGTAGTTGAGATCGGGCTGGTGCGAGAAGAACCGGTGCCAGTAGTACTGCTTGCGGACCGGGTCGAAGGTCCAGTTGGACGTCTCGGTGTCGACGAAGATGATCCGCGCGTCTGGGAACTGCTTGTCGTCGTCGGCCCAGACGTAGTAGTCGCCGTAGGGGCCGTCCGGGTCCGTGCGCGACTGCTGGAACCAGTCGTGCTGGTCACTCGTGTGGTTCATGACGAAGTCGATGATCACGCGCATGCCGCGCTGGTGCGCGGCGTCGACGAACTCCACGAAGTCGGCGAGGTCGCCGAACTCCGGCAGCACTGCGGTGTAGTCGGAGACGTCGTAACCACCGTCGCGCAGGGGCGACTTGAAGAACGGCGGCAGCCACAGGCAGTCGATGCCCAGCCACTGCAGGTAGTCCAGCTTGGCGGTGAGGCCTCTGAGGTCACCGACGCCGTCCCCGTTCGAGTCCTGGAAGGACCGGACGAGTACCTCGTAGAAGACGGCGCGCTTGAACCAGTCGGGATCGCGGTCCTTGGCGGGAGTGTCCTCGAACAGGTCATGGACAGGCTCATTGACGATCATGGTGTGGGTGACCCTCCGGTCGGCGGGGACGGTCGCAGGACCGCGATGTGCGCCGGTGCCGTACCCGGCTCCAGGCGCACATAGAAGGTCCTGCCCCAGTGATAGGTGTCGCCGGTGAGCTCGTCGCGCACCGGCACGCTCTCGTGCCAGTCGAGGCCGAGACGCGGCATGTCCAACGAGACCGTGGCCTCCTGGGTGTGGTGAGGGTCGAGGTTGACGACCACCAGGACGGTGTCCGGACCGGAACGCTTGCTGTACGCGATCAGCGCCTCGTTGTCCACCGGGTGGAAGTGGACGTCGCGCAGTTGCTGGAGCGCCGGATGGCGACGCCGGATCCGGTTGAGGGAGGTGATCAGGGGGGCGAGCGAGCGGCCCTCACGTTCCGCCGATTCCCAGTCCCTGGGCCTGAGTTGGTATTTCTCGGAGTCCTGGTACTCCTCGCTCCCGGGACGCACCGGGGTGTTCTCGCACAGCTCGAAGCCCGCGTACACGCCCCAGGAGGGGGACAGCGTCGCGGCCAGCACGGCCCGGGCCTCGAAGGCGGGACGGCCGCCCTCCTGGAGGTACCCGGGAAGGATGTCGGGCGTGTTCACGAAGAAGTTGGGCCGCATGTACGAGGAACTCTCGCCCGAAAGCTCGGTGACGTACTCGGTGAGTTCCTGCTTCGTGTTACGCCAGGTGAAGTACGTGTACGACTGCTGGAAGCCGACCGAGGCCAGCGTCCGCATCATCGCGGGACGGGTGAAGGCCTCCGCCAGGAAGATCACGTCCGGGTCGGTGCGGTTGATGTCGGCGATCACCTTCTCCCAGAAGACCACCGGCTTGGTGTGCGGATTGTCGACACGGAAGATCCGTACGCCGTGCTCCATCCAGAACCGCAGGATGCGCACGGTCTCCGTGACGATCCCGGGCATGTCCGAGTCGAACGCGATCGGATAGATGTCCTGGTACTTCTTGGGCGGGTTCTCGGCGTAGGCGATGCTTCCGTCCGGGCGGTGGTGGAACCACTCCGGATGTTCCGTCACCCAGGGGTGGTCCGGGGAGCACTGGAGGGCGAAGTCCAGCGCGATCTCCATCCGCAGCGTGCGGGCCGTCGCGACGAAGTGGTCGAAGTCCTCCAGGGTGCCGAGATCGGGATGGACGGCGTCGTGGCCGCCCTCGGCCGAACCGATCGCCCAGGGCACGCCCGGGTCGCCCGCCTCGGGGCTGAGGCTGTTGTTGGGGCCCTTGCGGTGCGTGGTGCCGATGGGGTGGATCGGCGGGAGATAGACGACGTCGAAGCCCATCGCGGCGACGGCGGGAAGGCGCTCGGCGGCGGTCCGGAAGGTACCGCTGATCATCCCGGGAGCGGGAGCGGGGGCGGGAGCGGGAGCAGGTGCGGGGAGCTCCGCGGTCACCGACGGAGCCTTCTTCCGCGCGGCGGCGGTGGTCCTGGCGGTCTTCGTGGCCCGCGGTTTCCGGGCCGGCTTCGGGGGCTCCACCGGCGCCGGCCGCGCGCCCTCGGAGCGCGGGAACAGTTCGTACCAGGAGCCGTACAGCGCGCGCCGGCGCTCGACGGTGAGCGGCAGCGGCCGGGACGCGGTCACCAGTTCGCGCAGGGGATGACGGCCGAGCGCCTCGTCCACCTCGGCGGCCAGCGCGGCCGCGAGCCGGGAGGCCGCCGGGCGGCCCGTGTCGCGCAGGGCGTCGACGGCGGCGAGCACGGCCTCGCGCCCGTCCTTCTTGGGCACGCCCTCGGCGGCGCGGGCGTACAGCTCGGCGCCCTCCTCGAAGACCAGTTCGGTGTCGATGCCCGCCGGGACCTTGATCCGCGCGTGTGCGCGCCAGGTGGTGACCGGATCGCTCCACGCCTCGACGGTGTACGTCCAGGGCCCCTCCGACTCCGGGGTGACGTCGGCGCCCCACCGGTCCGTGCCCGGCGCGAGCTCGCGCATCGGCGTCCAGGGGCCCGGCCGTCCGTTCGGGTCGCACAGGACGACGTTGGCGGCCACCGCGTCGTGCCCCTCACGGAACACGGTGGCGCTGACCTCGAAGGTCTCGCCGGCGACGGCTTTGGCGGGGCGTCTGCCGCAGTCGACGAGCGGACGGACGTCCAGGACGGGAATGCGACCGATCATGGAATCACCTGGGGGTCGGAGCTCGGCATGCACGGCGTGGGACGTGGGTGTGAGGGGCTGACCGCGCGCGCCGCGATGGTGGGGTTGCGTCCTTTGTAGCTGCTCGGTCGTCCGCTGGCGGGCTGTGGGCATGGCCGCTCCTGTCCGCGTTCACTCGAATGGCAGTCGAATGGCAGGTGCGCGGGTGGTTCGTGCTCGGACCGGAACACCTGGGATGTGCAGCGCGGGGGTGCTACCGGGGGAGCCTTCCCACCGCTTTCGGGCGGCCAACCCGATGGCGTGTCAACTCCTGGGTGCAACCGGTGCACGCGCTGTGGGCCGCGCGCCGGTCCCCCGGCCGTCACACGGGCACCTCCGAAGCCTTCCCCGTGGTGCGGGGTGTCACAAGTCCGCGTGAGGAGGGGAAATCAGCCATATCGCCCGTGACGAACAGGGGCGTAACTGGCGCATCTGATTCATGAGGCGCCAGGGACCCGCCGTACGGGTGAGGCGGTGGTGACCGACGTGACCCAGGAGCCGTCAGAGGGAGGGCGCACGCGGTGCGGTGCCGCGAGGGGGGCGGGCGGACCGTGCCGGGCCGGGCGCACTGAGCCGGCCGCGCGCCGTGGCCGCGTACGGCGGCACACCACTACCGTCGAGGGTGACGGAGCGGGCGCCCGCCGTCGTGCGTCCCCTCGGATCCGTACGTCCCCTGTAAAGGTGGGATACGTGAAGGCCATTCGTCGATTCACCGTGCGTCCCGTCCTCCCCGAACCCCTGCGACCGCTCAGCGACCTCGCCCACAACCTGCGCTGGTCCTGGCACACCGAGACCCAACAGATCTTCGAGGCGACCGACCCGGAGGGCTGGCGCCCCGCGGACGCCGACCCCGTGCGTCTGCTCGGCGCCGTCTCCGCGGCACGCCTCGCCGAGCTGGCCGGGGACCAGCACTTCATGAACCGGCTCACCGAGGTGTCCGAGGACCTCCGGGAGTACCTCGGCGGCCCGAGGTGGTACCAGGACCAGCTCTCCCGGGGCGCGGAGCTCCCCGCCGCCGTCGCCTACTTCTCACCCGAATTCGGGGTCACCGCCGCCCTGCCCCAGTACTCGGGCGGGCTGGGCATCCTGGCCGGTGACCACCTGAAGGCGGCCAGCGACCTCGGTGTGCCGCTCATCGGGGTCGGCCTGCTCTACCGGCACGGCTACTTCCGCCAGAGCCTGTCCCGCGACGGCTGGCAGCAGGAGCACTACCCCGTCCTGGACCCCAACGAGCTGCCGCTCACCCTGCTGAGGGAGCCCGACGGCACCCCCAGCAGGGTGGTGCTCGCCCTGCCCGGCGGCCGCTCGCTGTACGCCTGCGTCTGGCAGGCCCAGGTCGGGCGCGTCCCTCTGCTGCTCCTCGACTCCGACGTCGAGGAGAACGCCCCGGGCGAGCGCGATGTCACCGACCGGCTCTACGGCGGCGGCAGCGACCACCGGCTGCTGCAGGAGATGCTGCTCGGCATCGGCGGTGTGCGCGCCGTACGCACCTACTGCCGGCTGACCGGCCACGCGGCCCCCGAGGTGTTCCACACCAACGAGGGGCACGCCGGGTTCCTCGGCCTGGAGCGCATCCGGGAGCTCTCCGAGCAGGGCCTCGACTTCGACGCCGCACTGGAGGTCGTGAGGGCCGGCACGGTCTTCACGACGCACACCCCGGTGCCCGCCGGGATAGACCGTTTCGAACGCCAGCTCGTGGCCCGCCATTTCGGTGACGACGGCGAGCTGCCCGGGGTCGGCGTGGACCGGATCCTGCGCCTCGGGATGGAGACCTACCCCGGCGGTGCGCCCGACCTCTTCAACATGGCGGTGATGGGGCTGCGGCTCGCCCAGCGCGCCAACGGGGTCTCCACCCTGCACGGAGCCGTCAGCCGGGAGATGTTCTCCGGGCTGTGGCCGGGATTCGACCCTTCCGAGGTGCCGATCACCTCGGTGACCAACGGGGTGCACGCCCCGACCTGGGTCGCGCCCGAAGTCCTCCGGCTCGGCGCCCGCGCGTCCGGCTCCGGACGCGCCGAGAACGCCCTCACCGGAGGCGGAGGCGGAGCCGGGACCGGCCGGGAGACCGGCGCGGACGACGGGGCCGCAGGCATCCCCGGGCGCGGGGACACCGTGGCCGCCGTCCCCGACCGGGAGATCTGGGAGCTGCGCAGGGGGCTGCGCGAACAGCTCGTCACCGAGGTGCGCCAACGGCTCCACGCCTCCTGGCGCAGGCGCGGCGCGGGCACCGCCGAACTGGGCTGGATCGACGGTGTGCTCGATCCGGACGTGCTGACCATCGGCTTCGCCCGCCGCGTGCCCTCGTACAAGCGCCTCACGCTCATGCTGCACGACCGCGACCGGCTGCGGGAGCTGCTGCTCCACCCGACGCACCCGATCCAGATCGTCGTCGCCGGCAAGGCCCACCCCGCCGACGACGGCGGCAAGCGGCTGGTCCAGGAGCTGGTGCGCTTCGCGGACGACCCGCGGGTACGCCACCGCATCGTCTTCCTGCCGGACTACGGCATGGGGATGGCGCAGAAGCTCTACCCGGGCTGCGACGTCTGGCTCAACAATCCGCTGCGCCCCCTGGAGGCCTGCGGCACCAGCGGCATGAAGGCGGCGCTCAACGGCTGCCTCAACCTCTCCGTGCGCGACGGCTGGTGGGACGAGTGGTTCGAGCCCGACTTCGGCTGGGCGATCCCCACCGCCGACGGCTCGGCCACCGGCGAGGAGCGGCGCGACGAGCTGGAGGCGGGCGCCCTCTACGCGCTGATCGAGGACCGGGTGGCCCCCCGCTTCTACGACCGCAACGCCGAGGACCTGCCCGAGCGGTGGATCGAGATGGTCCGCCGCACCCTGGTCACCCTGGGCCCCAAGGTCCTCGCGGGCCGCATGGTGCGTGAGTACGTCGAAAGGCTCTACGCTCCCGCCGCGCTGTCCCGCAGGGCGCTGGAGCCCGCCGCCGCCCGTGAGCTCGCCTCCTGGAAGGCCAGGGTCCGCACGGCCTGGCCGAAGGTGGCGGTCGACCATGTGGAGGCCTCCGCCGGCACGGTCGTCGGCGGTTCCGCCGAGCTGGGGTCCACCCTGGCGCTGCGGGTCCGGATCGCCCTGGGCGGCCTCGACCCGGAGGACGTGGAGGTGCAGGTGGTCGCCGGGCGGGTCGACTCCGGGGACGCGATCGCCGGGGCCCGGACGTTCCCGCTGAAACCGGCCGGCGGTCACGACCTGGAGGACCGCTGGCTCTACGAGGGCCCGCTCGCCCTGGACCGTACGGGCCCCTACGGCTACACCGTGCGCGTCCTGCCCGCGCATCCGCTGCTCGCCTCGGGTGCCGAACTCGGCCTGGTCGCGGTGCCGAACGCGGCCACGGGCGACGGCGGCGGGATGCTCCTGCGCTGACGCCCCGCACACGGTGGGCCCGGCGCGGCGCCGCGCCGGGCCCACTCCTGTGTCCGCCGGCCCGTCGGCCGGTCCGCGGGTCAGCCGGCCCGCCGACCCGCCGGTCCGCCGGAAACCGGCAGGGGTGTTTTCGCCGTGGTCTCGCTAACATGACAGCCCTGCCGAGGTGGCCCCGCAGCCACCGGTGTGACAGCGAGGCGCCCCACAGGGCGCGAGTGGAGGTCAGCACGGTGAACGGGGGCGGAGGCCGAGCGAGACGCCTGACCCGTCGGCTGGCCGCGCAGAACGGCACCTCGCGGCAGCTGCACATCCGCCGGCCGGAACCCGCCGGCCCGCCCAGGGGCGACCGCTTCACCACCGCGGCCCGGATGCGCTGGCTCAACGAGGCGGGCACCCGGATCGGCACGACGCTGGACCTGGAGCGGACGGCCCAGGAGCTGGCCGGCTACAGCGTCCCGCGACTGGCCGACGGCGCCGCCGTCGATCTGCTGGAGTCCGTGCTGCGCGGCGAGGAGGGCGAGCGCGTCACGGGCGCGGCGGTGCCCGTCACCCGGGCCATGGCGGTGCGGGCCATCGACGCGCTGGAGGGGCTCGAACCCTCCCCGGTGGGGGAGGTGGTCGACCGCCGGGAGCGCCGGGAGACGCTGCTGACCACCGAGTGCCTGCGCAACGGCCGGTCCGTGCTGGTCAGCCGCATGCTCCTGGAGGACTACGAGCGCGTCGCGCCGACGCCGAGCGCTGCGGTGGCGATGCGCCGTCAGGGCGTCCACAGCTACATGGCCGTGCCGCTGATCGCCCGTGGTGTCCTGCTGGGCTCCGCCGACTTCGTACGCGCCGGCGACAGCCCGCCCTTCAGCCGCGCCGACCTGGAGCTGGCGAGCCAACTCGCCTCCATGGCCGCGGTGTTCATGGACAACGCCCGGCTCTACGGGCGCGAGCGCGAGCACGTCGTCTCGCTCCAGCGCTCCCTGCTCCCGCGTGTCACCCCGCACACCCCCGGCCTGCGGGTGCACGCCCACTACGCGCCGGCCGTCGACGCGCACGGGGTGGGCGGCGACTGGTACGACGTGGTGGCGCTCCCCAGCGGGCGTACGGCCCTGGTGGTCGGCGACGTCACCGGCCACGGGCTGCCCGCGGCCGCCACGATGGGCCGGCTGCGGGCCGTCGCCCGTACGCTCATGATGCTGGACATCGCCCCCGACCGGCTGCTCGCCCGGCTCGACATGGCCACCCGCGACCTGGAGGACGACCAGGTCGCCACGTGTCTGTGCGCGGTCTACGACCCGGCGGACTCCAGCTACACGATCGCCAGTGCCGGCCATCCGCCGCCGCTGCTGGTGGACGCGGGCGGGACCGCCCGCTACCTCGACGTACCGGCCGGGGCGCCGCTGGGCGCGGGGGTCGTCCCCTACGACCCGCTGCGGGTGCGCGGCCCGGCGGGAGGGCGGCTCGTCTTCTACACGGACGGCCTGATCAAGACGCGCGCCGACGACGTGGACGTCCAGCTGGAGGGTCTGCGCGCGTCCGTGGCGGCGATGGCGCCCGAACAGCTCGACGCCGGCGGTCCGCTCACCTCCCCACGGGCGGACGACGGCCGCTTCGACGAGGCGGTGCTGCTGGTCGCGGGGGGCCACGAGCTGTCCCCCGGGGTGCGGCTGCGGGAGTGGGACCTGCCGGCGGAGGGCAACCCCGCCTCCACCGCGCGCAAGCTGGTCACCGAGCAGCTCGCGCGGTGGGACCTGGCCGAACTCGCCGACGTGACGGAACTGGTGGTCAGTGAACTGGTGGGCAACGCCCTGCGCTACGGCGGCGGTCCCGGCAGGCTCCGGCTGCTGTGCGGTGAGCGGCTCCAGGTGGAGCTCGCCGACACCGGGCCCGACCTGCCGCAGATCCAGCACGCCGGTGTCAGCGACGAGGGCGGCCGGGGGCTCCAGCTCATCAACCTGCTGTGCCGCAGGTGGGGTTCGTGCCGCACGGCGACCGGGAAGATCGTCTGGGCCGAGCAGAACGTTCCCGGCCGGGGCGCCGGCTCCCCCGGCTGACGGCCGCGACGGCGACAGCCGCAACGGCCCCGGGGAGCACGCTCCCCGGGGCCGTCCCGCTGACCGGCGGGTGTTCCGCGGCGACGCCTGCTCAGCGCCTCCGCACGGTGCTCAGAAGGTCAGCTTGACGCTGTTGAAGGTGCCGGTGTCACCCGAGTAGGCGTCCTGGACCCTCAGGTTCCACGTGCCGTTGGCCACCTCGGAGGAGGCGTTGACCGTGTAGGTCGCCACCACGTTGTCCGCGGAGTCGCTCGACGAGGAGTTCTTCAGGCGGTACGCCGTCCCGTCCGGGGCGACCAGGTCGAGGACGAGGTCACCGCGGTAGGTGTGGGTGATGTCGACCGCCACCGACAGGTCGCTGGGCGCGTTGCCGGTGACCCCGCTGACGACCACCGGGAAGCTGGTGGTGCTCCGGTCGGCGAGTGCCTTGACGGTCGTGTTCTGGAAGACCTTGCCACCCGGGTCGGGGTCGGTGCCGCCACCGGGACGGGCGCCCACCGCGATGCCGGCCCAGGCGTGGGCGACCGCGGCGTACTCGGGGCTCGTGGTGCCGTACAGCTCGCCGGCGACGGCGAGGGTGCCGGTGCGGGCCGCAGCGTAGTTCGTGGTGGAGGTGAACTTCGTGGTGAGCGCCTTGTACCAGATCTGCAGCGCCTTGTCCCGGCCGATGCCGGTCACCGGAAGTCCGTCGGACGTCGGGGAGTTGTAGGAGACCCCGTTGACGGTCCTGGCCCCGCTGCCCTCGGAGAGCAGGTAGAAGAAGTGGTTCGCCGGGCCCGAGGAGTAGTGGACGTCGACCGAGCCGATGCCCGAGTACCAGTAGTCCTTGGACGCGCCGTCCTGGCTCGGCTTGTCCATGTGACGCAGCGGTGTGCCGTCGCCGTTGATGTCGATCTTCTCGCCGACGAGGTAGTCGCCCGGGTCCTCGGCGGTGTCGGAGTAGAACTCCACACCCGCGGCGAAGATGTCCGACGTGGCCTCGTTGAGGCCGCCGGACTCGCCGCTGTAGTTGAGACCGGCGGTGTTGGAGGTGACGCCGTGCGTCATCTCGTGGGCCGCCACGTCCAGCGAGGTCAGGGGCTTGGCGTTGCCGCTGCCGTCGCCGTAGGTCATGCAGAAGCAGCTGTCGGACCAGAAGGCGTTGACGTAGTTGTTGCCGTAGTGGACGCGGGAGTACGCGCCGACGCCGTCGCCCCTGATGCCGCTGCGCCCCATGACGTTCTTGAAGAAGTCCCAGGTCTCCGCGGCCCCGTAGTGCGCGTCGGCCGCTGCGGTCTCCAGGTTCGACGGACTGCCGTTGCCCCAGACGTCGTCGGGCCCGGAGAACAGCGTCCCCGTACCGGACGTGCCGCGGTTGAGGTTGTACGTCCTGTGGTTGCCGCGCGCGGCGTCCGTCAGGTTGTACGAGCCCGAGGAGCCGGAGGTGCCCAGCGTCACCGTGCCGTTGTACTGGGTGTTTCCGGTGCCGTTCTCGATGGCCTGCCACTCGTAGAGCTTGGCGCCGGAGGAGGCGTCCGTGATGACGTGCAGTTCGTTCGGGGTGCCGTCGTGCTGGAGGCCGCCGACCACGGTCTCGTACGCGAGCCGCGGGGTCCCGCTCGCCGCCCAGACGACCTTGCGCGGGGCCTTGCTCGCCGCGGTGCTCTTCGAGCCGTCGGCCCGGGCCGCGGTGAGGGCCTGCTTCTCGGCGGCCGCCGGCGCGACCTCCGCGGCGG
>NZ_DATMVN010000296.1:0-10614 GCF_035563135.1 Streptomyces sp. | reverse complement strand
CGCCGGGCTCCGCGTCGAGGCCGTGCGGAGCTCCCCCGCACCGGACGCGGTGGGCCCACTTCCCGGGAGCGGTCGCGGGATGCCACCATGGAAGGGATCCGGGGACGCCGTCAGGGTGCCTCGAGATGACGAAGGAGCCGTTGGCCATGTCGCTTCAGGCTGCGCAGAACCAGTCCGCCACGCCCCCCGCGGGTCCCGCTCCCGGTGCCGGCAAGGCGCTGTACGGGGGGAAGGGCACGCGCCGCATCACCGTCCACGACATCGCCGCCGCCGGTGAGCGCGGCGAGAAGTGGCCCATGCTCACCGCCTACGACGCGATGACCGCGTCCGTCTTCGATGAGGCCGGGATCCCGGTCATGCTCGTCGGCGACTCCATGGGCAACTGCCACCTCGGTTACGAGACCACGGTGCCCGTCACCATGGACGAGATGGTCATCCTGTCGGCCGCCGTCGTACGGGGCACCGAGCGCGCCCTGATCGTCGCCGACCTGCCCTTCGGCTCGTACCAGGAGGGCCCGGTCCAGGCCCTGCGCAGCGCCACCCGGCTGATCAAGGACGCCGGTGTCGGCGCGGTCAAGCTGGAGGGCGGCGAGCGCTCCCACGAGCAGATCCGGCTCCTGGTCGAGGCCGGGATCCCGGTCATGGGCCACATCGGCCTGACCCCGCAGTCCGTCAACGCGATGGGCTACCGGGTCCAGGGCCGCGGCGAGGAGGCCGCGCAGCAGCTGCTGCGCGACGCGAAGGCGGTACAGGACGCGGGTGCGTTCGCCGTGGTGCTGGAGCTCGTGCCAGCCGAGCTGGCCGCCGAGGTGACCCGCTCCCTGCACATCCCGACCGTCGGCATCGGCGCCGGACCCGACACGGACGCACAGGTGCTGGTCTACACCGACATGGTCGGACTGACCGGCGGCAAGGTGCCGCGCTTCACCAAGCAGTACGCGAACCTGCGTCAGGTGCTCACCGACGCCGCCAGGGAGTACGCCGAAGAGGTCGTCGGCGGCACGTTCCCGGCGGCGGAGCACACGTTCCACTGACGCCCCGCTGACCACTGCCGCACCACCGACAGCCCGCCGACTTCCCCCATCGGCGGGCTGTCGCCTGCTTGTCGGCCCGCTGTCGGTGGCGTGTCGGTGGCGGCTGGTCCGATGGTGTCCATGACGCGAAACGACAAGAACCTCAGGAGCGGCGGGAAGGCCGTCGAGGTGCGGGGGCTGGTCAAGCAGCACTACGGCACGACCAAGGCGCTCGACGGTGTGGACCTCGATGTGCGCGAGGGCACCGTCCTCGGCGTGCCCGGTCCCAGCGGCGCCGGCAGGACCACCCTCGTACGCTGCCTGTCCACCCTGGTCCTGCCCGACGCCGGACACGCGGTCGTGGCGGGTTACGACGTGGTGAAGCAGCCCCGGCAGCTGCGCCGCACCATAGGCCTGACCGGGCAGTACGCCTCGGTGGACGAGAAGCTGTCCGGCTGGGAGAACCTCTACATGATCGGGCGGCTGCTCGACCTGCGTCACATCGGGGCGCTGGTACGGCGCGATCTGCTCCAGATCAAGAAGGATCCGGAGTCGATGTTCGACGCGCTCCTGATTCGGCGGGCGGGTCACCGTCCCAGACCTCGTCCACGAGCACCCCGGCCGGGACCGTACGCCCCGGGCGCAGGGCGAGGACGGTGAGCAGGGCACGCAGCCGCGCCCCGCCCAGGGCGACGGACGTGCCGTCGGCGCGGTGGGCGCGGGTGGTACCGAGGATGCCGTAGTGCACGCGCCCATTGTCCGTGACGGCCCTGCGCGCCGAGGAACTACCACCCGCCCATGAGACGTTCCCGGCGTGCCACCCGTACCGTCAGGGGCTCCAGCCGTCGTCCAGTCCTCAGGAGTACCGCCGATGACCACCGCGTTCCGCCGTCCCAGCGACCGGCGGGTCAGTCCGATCTTCCTCGGGATCGTCGCCGTCATGGCCGTCTCGGGCTGGGCGGTGTGGACGGGCTTCGCCGAGCAGACCGGTTTCGCCGTCTTCCTCTTCGTCACCGCGGCCTGGATCGTCTCGCTCTGCCTCCATGAGTACGCGCACGCGCGCACCGCGCTGCACAGCGGCGACATCTCGATCGGGGCGAAGGGGTATCTGACGCTCAACCCGCTCAAGTACACCCATGCCCTGCTGAGCATCGTGCTGCCCGTGCTGTTCGTGATCATGGGTGGCATCGGTCTGCCGGGCGGGGCGGTCTACATCGAGCGGGGCCGCATCAGCGGGCGCTGGAAGCACAGCCTGATCTCGGCGGCCGGCCCCCTGACGAACGTGCTGTTCGCCGTCGTCTGCACGGCGCCGTTCTGGCTGGGCGCCCTGGACGGCGTTCCGCTGCCCTTCCGGCTCGCGCTGGCGTTCCTGGCGCTGCTCCAGGTGACGGCGGCGATCCTGAACTTCCTGCCGGTCCCGGGTCTGGACGGTTACGGCGTGATCGAGCCGTGGCTCCCGTACAAGGTCCGGCGCCAGGTGGAGCCGTTCGCGCCCTTCGGTCTCATCGCGGTCTTCGCGCTCCTGTGGATCCCCGAGGTCAACGGGATCTTCTTCGACGCGGTGGACGCGGCCCTGCGGGGCCTGGGCGTCAGCGAGGTCGAGACGTACTGCGGACTCGACACCTACCGCTTCTGGCAGGAGTGGTTCGGCGACCAGGACCAGGGCTGCGCGATGCTCCGCTGATCCGGGTGATCCCCGCGGACACCGCCGTACCGGAACGTCGGACAGCCCTTAGCCTGCTCCCCATGCCCGACCACACCACGCAGGCACCACGCGACGACAGGCCCGAGGAGTCCCGGCGGGCGCACCTGAGCCGGCTCTTCGACGAGGACGCGGAGCTGTACGACCGGGCCAGGCCCGGGTATCCGCCCCGGCTGTACGACGATCTCGCGGAGCTTGCGGGGGCCCGCCCCGGCAGCCGCGTGCTGGAGGTGGGCTGCGGGACCGGCCAGGCGACGGTGCCTCTGGCCCGGCGGGGCTGTCTGATCACCGCCGTCGAGGCGGGACCGCGGATGGCCGCGGTCGCCCGCCGCAACCTGGCGGGAGCGGCGGTGGAGGTGGTGACGGCACGGTTCGAGAGCTGGCCGCTGCCGCAGGACCCGTTCGACGCGGTCGTCTCGGCGACGGCGTTCCACTGGATCGACCCGGCCGTCCGGATGGCCAGGGCCGCCGACGCGCTGCGTCCGGGCGGGGCGCTCGCCGTGGTGCGCAGCCAGCATGTGCGGGGCGGCAGCGAGGAGTTCTTCGTCGAGGCTCAGCGCTGCTACGAGCGCTTCGACCCGCGGACGCCGCCCGGCCTGAGGCCTCCTGCGGCCGCCGACGTCGACGGCTCGGACCACGCGGGGGAAGTGGCGCTCAGCGGCCGGTTCGGCCCCACGGTCTTCCGCCGCTACGAGCAGGACCTCACCTACGCCACGTCGGACTATCTGGACCTGTTGCGGACCTACTCCGGCCACCGGGCCCTCCCGGAAGCCGCCAGGAGCGGACTGCTGCGGTGCCTCGCGGACCTGATCGACGGGAAGTACGGCGGCCGGGTGACCAAGCGGTACCTCGTCGAGCTGGGGGTGTCATCGAGGCGTTGACGCCCTCGTCACCGTGGAGTGCGGCTGCGTCCGCGTCAGCGCTGGTCAGGCGGACACCGTCTGTTCGGCGGCGGCTTCCGTCTCCGCCCTGTGCCTGCGCACGTAGAACCACGCCATGTTCGAGGAGAGGCCGGCCAGCAGCACCCAGACGACACCCAGCAGGATGCTGCCCTGGACGAAGGACACCACGGCCGCGACGACGGCGAGGGCGCAGACGATGCTGGTGTAGAGAGCGAGGCGGGGCATGAGGGCTGGTGCTCCTGTCCGGGGGTGGTGCGCGGTCCCCTCCAGTGTCCCTCATGCCCGATTCGGCTCCGGGCGCGGGCTCACACGTCGGTGGTGCGCAGCCCCGCGTGTGCCTTGTAGCGGCGGTTGACGGAGATCAGGTTCGCCACCAGCGACTCGACCTGGTGCGCGTTGCGCAGCCGGCCGGCGAAGACGCCGCGCATACCGGGGATGCGGCTCGCCAGCGCCTGCACGGTGTCGGTGTCGGCGCGAACCTCGCCCAGCACCAGCACGTCGGTGTCGATCTCCTCGATCGTCTCGTCCTGGAGGAGCACCGCCGAGAGGTGGTGGAAGGCGGCGGTGACCCGGGAGCCGGGCAGCAGGGCAGCGGCCTGCTCCGCGGCGCTGCCCTCCTCGGGCTTCAGGGCGTAGGCACCCTTCTTGTCGAAGCCGAGCGGGTTGACGCAGTCGACGACGAGCTTTCCGGCCAGTTCCTCACGCAGGGACTCCAGCGTCTTCGCGTGGCCGTCCCACGGCACGGCGACGATCACGACGT
The DNA here is from genome assembly GCF_035563135.1 of Streptomyces sp. GTDB lineage: Bacteria > Actinomycetota > Actinomycetes > Streptomycetales > Streptomycetaceae > Streptomyces. The sequence continues at coordinate 6,237 of NZ_DATMVN010000296.1, read as the reverse complement.
CGCTGCGGCGCGCGCACTCCGCGTTGTCCGCGCCCTCGACACCGTGGCCCAGCTCCGCGGCGGCGGCCTCGGCGCGGTCGGCGGCCCGGGAGCCGATGACGACCTTCTGTCCGGCGCGGGCGAAACGGTAGGCGAGGCCGCGGCCCTGGGGGCCGGTCCCGCCGAGTACGCCCACGGTCAGGCCGGACACGTCGGGGAGGTCCCAGGGGTCCTTGGCGGGGGGCTTGGAGGCGCTTGCACTGTCGTTCGTAGTCATGGCGCCGACCCTACTGTCAGGTGGAGAGGGCGGGCCCGCGCTTCGTCCGGTCTGCGACGTGCGTCACGGGCGACGTCTGCGACGTGCGTCACGGGCGACGGGCGGAAAGGCTCCCGTTCGGGTGGATCGCGGCGATCGGGCAGCCGCACGGACCGGGGCGGAGGCATGATGCCGGGCCATGGATGCCGTACGTGTCGCCCTGCTGCGTGACGTGCTCGCCGGGACGGAGTGGCCCGCGGCGGCCCGGGGGTTCGCCCGGACCCTGCGGTCGTCGGTCGTCCCGCAGGGCGGCGGGCTGCTGCTGGTGGGGACCGAGGTCTACGAGCCGTGGCACATGGCCGCGCACCTGGTGGACGAGTCCATGTGGTCGGGCCTGCCGCAGCTGCGGCCCACGCTCGTGCGCCACCGGGTGGAGCCGGACGACCCGGTGCACCTGGCCGTCGGTCTGGGCCGGATCGAGGCGGCCGGGCGCGGCGAGACGCTGCTCGTGGTGGCCCCCGGGCGGGCGGACGGCGGTCTGCTGGAGCGCGTGCACGGCGCACGCCGCTCGGGAGCGACCGTGCTGACGCTGGACGGCGGTGATCCGGAGGTACGGGGCCTCGCCCACGAGGCGCTCACGGTCTCCGACGACGAGGTCGACCTGGACACGGTCCAGCACCTGGTCAGTGCTGCGGCCGGGGAGAACGGCGCCCCGCCCCCCGGGGGCCGCCGCCCCTTCCGCGACCGCCTCTCCCGCCTGGCCGACCGGCTGACCGCCCCGCCGCCGGACCGCTGGTGACGGTGCTGCTCCGGCCGTGGGGGAAATCAGTTGCGGGAGGGCCGGAGGCCGCAGAGCATGACCCCCCGTGACCTCTCGTCTGCTGCCCGATCTCACGCCCTGGCGTTCCTCCGCCGACTTCCGGCTGCTGTGGGTCCAGGGGCTGATCACCTACTTCGGCAGCTTCATGGCTCTGATCGCGCTTCCGCTGCAGATCAAGGACCTCACCGGGTCGCCGCTCGCGGTCGGGGCCATGGGAGCGGTGGAGCTCGTGCCCCTGGTGGTCTTCGGACTGTACGGAGGTGCGCTGGCCGACTCGGCCGACCGGCGCAGGGTCATCCTGGGTACGGAGGCCGGGCTCGGCCTGCTGGCCGTCGTGCTGCTGGTGAACGCCCTCGCACCCGAGCCCGCGCTCTGGCCGCTGTACCTCGTGGCCGGCGGGGTCTCCGCGCTGGCCGGGCTCCAGCGGCCCGCGCTGGACTCGCTGATGGCCCGGATCGTGCCGCACGGCCAGCAGACGGCGGCCGCCGCACTGAACTCGCTGCGCTGGCAGGCCGGTGCGATCGCGGGCCCTTCCCTGGCGGGCGTCGTGGTGGCCTACGCGGGTCATGCCACCGCCTACGGCGTCACCGTCGTCACCTTCGGCGTTTCGGTGCTGTTGTGTCTGAGGCTTTCACCGGCGCCGCCCGCCCATGACGCCGAGAAGCCGTCCCTGCGCGGGATCGCCGAAGGCGCGCGCCATGCCTGGAGCCGGCCCGTCCTGCTGGGGACGTACGCGATCGACCTGGCGGCGATGCTCTTCGCCTTCCCGAACACGATCTTCCCGTTCCTGGCGGACGAACTGGACGCGGAGTGGTCGCTGGGCCTGATGTACGCGGCGGGGTCGGTGGGCTCGCTGGTGCTCGGGCTGACCAGCGGCTGGACCTCACGGGTGCGCCGGCACGGACTGTTCGTCGTGGGCGGTGCGGCGGTGTGGGGCCTGGCCGTCGCGGCGGCCGGATGGTTCGGGAACGTCTGGCTGGTGCTCTGCTGCCTGGGGGTCGCCGGCGCGGGCGACATGCTGAGCGGACTCGGGCGCTCCACGATCTGGAACCAGACGGTCCCCGACGAGCTGCGGGGCAGGCTGGCAGGGATCGAGGTCCTCTCGTACAGCGTCGGCCCCCAGCTCGGTCAGGTCAGAGCGGGCGCGATGGCGGGCTGGACCGGGACCCGGACCGCGATCTGGACCGGCGGGGTGGCGTGCGTCGCTTCGGTCGCGCTGCTGGCTGCGGCGCTGCCGAAGCTCCTCACGTACGACTCCGGGACGGACGAGGACGCCGCACGGCGGCGTGCCACGGGCGTCGGCCCGGAAGAGGCTCCCCGGGTCTAGTCCGCCGACCGGTCCGAGCGGTCGTGCCACTTCGGGTCGTTCTCCCATTCGAGGTTCCGCTCACGCGCCGTGTCCATCGCGTGCTGCGCCTCCCCCGGGGTGGCGTACGGGCCGAACCGGTCCTTCCCCGGGCATTCGGGGCCCTCCTCGACCTTCTTGTGCTCCAGGCAGTAGTACCACTCGCCCGGTTTGCCCACCGTGCGCTTCTTGAACAGGGCCATTGCGGGATCCTTTCCTCGTTGCCATGGTGCCCCGGGCACGCTGGTTAGACTCGCTGGCATGTCTGGCCAGTCGCTTCTCGTACCAGGGGAGATCACTCCCATCCGTTCCGTTCCCGGAAAAATCCGGCGCCCCGAGTACGTGGGGAAGCCCGCCCCCACGCCGTACACCGGGCCGGAGGTCCAGGACTCCGACACCGTGGAGCGCATGCGGATCGCGGGCCGCATCGCGGCCCGGGCGATGGAGGAAGCCGCCAAGCACATCGCCCCGGGGGTCACCACCGACGAACTCGACCGGGTCGCCCACGAGTTCATGGTGGACCACGGGGCCTATCCGTCGACCCTCGGCTACCGCGGCTTCCCGAAGTCGCTCTGCACCTCGCTCAACGAGGTCATCTGCCACGGGATCCCCGACTCCACCGTCCTGCGGGACGGCGACATCGTGAACCTCGATGTCACCGCGTACATCGACGGGGTGCACGGCGACAACAACGCCACCTACCTGTGCGGCGACGTCGACGAGGAGTCGCGGCTCCTCGTGGAGCGCACCCGGGAGTCACTGAACCGCGCGATCAAGGCCGTGCGGCCCGGAAGGCAGATCAATGTGATCGGGCGCGTCATCGAGTCGTACGCGAAGCGGTTCGGCTACGGGGTGGTGCGGGACTTCACCGGGCACGGGATCAACAGCTCGTTCCACTCCGGCCTGATCATCCCGCACTACGACAGCCCGCACGCGACGACCGTGATGCAGCCCGGGATGACCTTCACCATCGAGCCGATGCTGACGCTCGGGACCCATGACTACGACATGTGGGACGACGGCTGGACCGTCGTGACGAAGGACCGGAAGCGGACCGCGCAGTTCGAGCACACACTGGTGGTGACGGAGACCGGGGCGGACATCCTGACGCTTCCGTGACGGATCGTTTTACCGACAGGCGGTCGGGAACCTGTTGACTTAGGTAAACCTAAGTAGGAGGATCATCGTATCGGTGCGCGGCGGCGTGCACGGCTGCTGCCGGTATGTACGCTTCCGTCCGGACTTCCTGTCCCCTCGGCCCCCCGGAGGACCGCCTTGGACCCGACCGCCACCACCACGCCCTTCTCGACCCTCATCCGCACCGCTTCGCACGAGCAGCACACGGAGGCCGAGTCCTCGACCTTCATGAGCGACATGCTCGGCGGGCGGCTCGGTGTGGACGCGTACACGCGCTACACCGAGCAGCTGTGGTTCGTCTACCGGGCACTGGAGGACGGCGCGCAGGCCCTGCGTGAGGACCCGCTCGCCGGGCCCTTCGTCCAGCCGGAGCTGATGCGCACGGCGGAACTGGAGCGCGACCTCACCCACCTGCGGGGCGAGGGATGGCGCGAGGGGCTGGAGCCCCTGCCCGCCACCGCCGCGTACGCCGCGCGGGTCGCCCGGTGCGCCCGCGAGTGGCCCGCCGGATACATAGCGCACCATTACACCCGTTACCTCGGCGACCTCTCGGGCGGCCAGATCATCCGCGGTACGGCGGAGAAGACCTGGGGCTTCGAGCGCAAGGGCGACGGGGTCCGCTTCTACGTGTTCGAGCAGATCCCCAACCCGGCGGCCTTCAAGCGGGAGTACCGGGAGCTGCTGGACGCGGTGGACGCGGACGACCTGGAGAAGCAGCGCATCGTCGAGGAGTGCAAGCGCGCCTTCGCGCTGAACACCGCCGTCTTCCGTGAGCTGGGCGAGGTCTTCCCGCTCAGCGCGTGATCAGGACGCGGACACCAGGGCGACGCGGCCCCCGATCTCCATCGTGCCGTCCGGCGCGGGCGCGGTGAGGATCTGGGAGCCGCGTCCTTGTGTGATGTTGAGGGCCCGGCCGAGTTCGGCGCTCAGCAGCATGGCCGCCGCGCCCGTCGCCTCGTCCTCCTCGATGCCTCCGGTGCGAGCCCCGGCTCCACCGGAGCGGCCGTCGCCACGCTCGTCGTGGCGACGGGGGAAGGCCCGCGCCCGTACGCGGCCGGCGGCCTCGTCCTCCCAGGCCCAGACGTAGAGCCGGCCCTCGCCCGGCGGCGGGCCCGTCAGCTCCTCGACCTCCGCAGCCGACGCGTAGCGCTCCAGTTTGCTCGGCGGCGCCCATTCCGGGCGGGCCGCGATCCAGGTGAACTCACCGTCCTGGCGGGCCGTCACATCCCCCACGGGCAGCTCCAGGACCTCCAGGTCGAGCAGCCAGGCCGCACCGACGAGCGGATGCCCGGCGAAGGGCAGTCGCAGCTCGGGGGTACGGATGTCGACGGTGCCCCGCTCGGGATCGTCGACGAACACCGTCTCGCTGAAGCCGAGCTTCCGTGCGAGGGCCTGCCGGGACTCGTTGCCGGGATACCTGCGCCCGTCGCGCACGACGCCCAGCGGATTGCCGTGGCGGCCGTCCGGGGCGCAGAACACACGCAGGACGTCGATGCCTTCGGGTACCTCGAAGTCGTTCACACGCGCATTCAAGCACCGCGCGGTGCCTTCCGGGGGCACGGCCGGGCCCCGGATCTCCTCCCCGCACTCGTGCGGTTCCCGTCCCCGGTAGGGTTCAGGCGGTCAGTGCGGACGACGGATCAGAAGGCGCAGAAGGCAACGGATGAGAAGGCTGGGTCGACTGGCGGCGGGGCTCGCGACGGCGACGGTACTGGTCGTGACGGCGAGCGGCTGCGTGACGGTGCACGGTGAACTGGAAGTCGTGCCGGGAGCGACGAGGTCCGAGGCCGCGAAGGCCCTGGAGGACTTCACCGTCGCGTACAACAAGGCGGACAAGGCGTACGATCCGGCGCTCGACGCGGACCGGGTTACCGGTTCGCTCGGTGCGATCAACCAGGCCGGGCTGACCGCGCGGCGGAAGAACCACCCGGAGGGCAACGCGCAGCACCAGCCGCTGGAGCTGACCGACGCCTCGTACGTCATACCCGAGAAGGCGGGCTGGCCGCGCTGGTTCGTCGCGGACACCGACTCCAACCGCGACCAGGACGGCGGGAAGCAGGACACCCGCTGGCTGCTGGCGTTCGTCCGTACCGGGCCCGACGCGTCGTGGAAGGCCGCCTACCTGGCGGCCGTCGCCACGTCCGAGATCCCGGAGTTCCGCAAGGACGCCGACGGCTGGGCTCAGCCCGTGCCCTCGGCGGACGCGGACGCCGCGCTGGCCACCCCGACGGCGGACCTGAGCACCACGTACACCGACTACCTCAGGGACGGTACACCGGATGTGTTCGCTCCCGGGTCGATGACCTCGGGCTGGCGGGAGGCGCGGAAGAACACCCGCAGGGCGGGCTTCTCCTATCAGTACGTCGACCAGGCGCTGGATTCCGGGACGTTCGCGCCGCTGGGTCTGGCGACACAGGACGGCGGGGCCCTGGTCTTCTTCAGCAGCAAGCACTTCGAGCGGCAGACGGCGGCTCAGGGACTGCGGCCGACGGTCACCGAGGACGTGCAGGCGCTGCTGACCGGCGAGGTGAAGAGCACCCTCACCAAGGAGCGGGTGTCGAGCCAGCTGGTCCACGTGCCCGGGAAGGGCGCGGGGGACACGGCGGGCACGGACGGCAAGGTGCGCGTGCTGAACCGGCTGCCCGGCCTGGTCGCGGCGCAGGGCTCCTGACCGCCGCGGACGGGCAGGGCCCGGCGCGG
>NZ_DATMVN010000295.1:0-9768 GCF_035563135.1 Streptomyces sp. | reverse complement strand
AGCCACGCTGGAACCACGGGAACGGGAGGTGAGCGGCCGTGGGCAGTGGCAGCGGCATACGCGTACGCAGGGTGTACGACCCGCCGGAGGACGACGACGGCAGCCGCGTCCTGGTCGACCGGCTCTGGCCGCGCGGGATCTCGAAGGAGGATGCGGCGGTCGACCTGTGGGCCAAGGACGCGGCCCCCTCGGAGGAGCTCCGCACCTGGTACCACGAGGACCGCTCCGGCGACCGGTACGACGGCTTCGTGGAGCGCTACCGCACCGAGCTCGGCGACCCCGGGCACACCGAGGCCGTCGAGGAGCTGCTCGCCCTGCTGCGCCGGGGCGGTCCCGTCACCCTCGTCACGGCCGTGAAGGACGTCCCGGCCGGCCATGTCCCGGTCCTCGTCGGCCACCTGGAGAACGCCCTCGACCACCGCTGACCGCCTCACCGGGCACAGGAGGTCGAGGGCACAGGCGTACGGCTCTGAGACACTGGGCGCGATGAACGAGACAGCGACCCTGAGAGCCCGTGCCGAGATCGACCTCGCCGCGTTGCGCGCCAACGTGCGCGTCCTGCGCGCCAAGGCGCCGGGGGCACAGCTCATGGCCGTGCTGAAGTCCGATGCGTACGGGCACGGGGCGGTGCCGTGTGCCAGGGCGGCGCTGGAGGCCGGGGCGGCCTGGCTGGGCACCGCCACCCCGCAGGAGGCGCTCGCCCTGCGGGAAGCCGGGATCGGCGGCCGGGTGATGTGCTGGCTGTGGACGCCGGGCGGCCCCTGGCGTGAGGCGGTCGAGGCGGACATCGACGTCTCGGTGAGCGGGATGTGGGCGCTGGAGGAGGTCGTCGCGGCGGCCACCGCCGCCGGGATCCCGGCCCGGGTCCAGCTCAAGGCCGACACCGGCCTGGGGCGCAACGGCTGCCAGCCCGCGGACTGGCCCGCACTCGTCACGGCGGCCCGCGCCGCCGAGGAGGCGGGCGTCCTGCGCGTCACCGGGCTCTGGTCGCACTTCGCCTGCGCCGACGAGCCCGGCCACCCCTCGATCGCCGCTCAGCTGGACGTCTTCCGCGACATGGTGGCGTACGCGGAGAAGGAAGGCGTCAGGCCCGAGGTGCGGCACATCGCCAACTCCCCGGCGACACTCACGGTGCCCGAGTCCCACTTCGATCTCGTACGCACCGGGATCGCGATGTACGGCGTCTCGCCCAGCCCCGAGCTGGGCACCCCGGCCGACTTCGGGCTGCGGCCCGTCATGACGCTCGCCGCCTCCGTCGCGCTGGTCAAGCAGGTGCCCCCGGGCCACGGCATCAGCTACGGGCACCACTACACGACCCCCGCCGGGACGACGCTCGCCCTGGTGCCCGTCGGTTACGCGGACGGCGTCCCGCGCCACGCCTCCGGCCGGGGCCCCGTCCTGGTCGGAGGTGCGGTGCGCAGGATCGCGGGCAGGGTCGCCATGGACCAGTTCGTGGTCGACCTCGGGGGAGACCCCCTCGAAGCGGGCGCGGAAGCGGTGCTGTTCGGGCCGGGGGACCGGGGCGAGCCGAGCGCGGAGGACTGGGCCGAGGCGGCCGGCACGATCGCGTACGAGATCGTCACGCGCATCGGCGTACGCGTCCCGCGCGTCCATCTCCACGAGGACGCCGGCCGGGACTGAGACCTGGTCCCGGCCACGACCGCGGTCCGACGACGAAGACGACGAAGACGACGAAGGAGCACGGCACGGTGAGCGAGACCAGCGCGGAGGACGTGGTGGCGACGGCGGCCGTCGCGGCGGCCGGCTGGCGCCGGGCGGGCTTCGCCGGGGCTGCGATAGGCGTCCTCGCCGCGGGTGCGGCCGCGGGCGTCGCCGTCGAGCGGCTCACGGTGGGCCGGGGCATGCGCAAGAAGGCCCGCCTCGCGCTGGACGCCTCCGGCCCGTACGGCTCGCTGCGCGGGCTGCCGGGCCGGGCGGTGGCGGACGACGGGACCGAGCTGTACTACGAGGTCGACGAGATCGAACCGGACGGTGGTACGAGCCGTGCGGACGGGGGCCCCGGGGTGAGTACCCCCGCGGGATCCGGGGCGAGTGCCTCCGCGGGCTCCGGGACGCGGCGGCGCAGACTGTTCGGCAGCAAGGACCCCGCCCCCCTGACCGTCGTCTTCAGCCACGGCTACTGCCTCGGCCAGGACTCCTGGCACTTCCAGCGGGCCGCGCTGCGGGGCCTGGTCCGCACGGTCCACTGGGACCAGCGCAGCCACGGCCGCTCCGAGCGGGGCAGGGCGCAGGGCGAGGGCGTGCCGGTCGGCATCGACCAGCTCGGCCGGGATCTCAAGGCGGTCATCGACGCGGCGGCGCCCGAGGGGCCGCTGGTGCTGGTCGGGCACTCCATGGGCGGGATGACGATGATGGCGCTCGCCGACCGGTATCCGGAGCTGATCCGCGACCGGGTGGCCGCGGTCGCGTTCGTGGGGACGTCGAGCGGCAAGCTCGGCGAGGTGAATTTCGGGCTGCCGGTGGCCGGCGTGAACGCGGTGCGCCGTGTGCTGCCCGGGGTACTGAGGGCGCTCGGTTCGCAGGCCGAGCTGGTGGAGCGCGGGCGGCGGGCGACCGCCGACCTGTTCGCGGGGCTGATCAAGCGGTACTCGTTCGGCTCGCGCGACGTGGACCCGGCGGTCGCGCGGTTCGCCGAGCGCCTGATCGAGTCGACCCCGATCGATGTGGTCGCCGAGTTCTACCCGGCGTTCACCGAGCACGACAAGAGCGGGGCCCTGCCCGCCTTCCGCGGGCTCCCGGTGCTGATCCTGGCCGGTGACAAGGACCTCGTGACGCCCAGTTCGCACAGCGAGGCCATCGCGGACGAACTCCCGGACGCGGAGCTGGTCATCGTGCCGGACGCCGGACACCTGGTGATGCTGGAGCACCCGGAGACGGTGACCGACCGGCTCGCGGACCTGCTGGTGCGGATCGGAGCCGTTCCGGCCGGGACACGCTGATCCTCTACCGTTGGTCGGCATGGAAGCAGCGCACAACGGCCCGGTGACCGGCACCGCCGCACCGGGCACCGTCATCCTGGACGTCGCCGTGGAGTCCCCCGAAGAGATGAAGGATCTGGGCCGCCGGATCGCCGGGGTGCTGGCCCCCGGCGACCTGGTGATGCTCACCGGTGAGCTCGGCGCGGGCAAGACGACCCTGACCCGCGGGCTCGGTGAAGGCCTCGGTGTACGGGGCGCCGTCACCTCGCCGACCTTCGTGATCGCCCGGGTCCATCCGCCGCTGGGCGAGGGCCCGGCCCTGGTCCACGTCGACGCGTACCGGCTGGGCGGCGGTCTCGACGAGATGGAGGACCTGGACCTCGACGTGTCACTGCCGGAGTCGGTGGTCGTCGTGGAGTGGGGCGACGGCAAGGTCGAGGAGCTGTCGGAGGACCGGCTGCGGGTGGTGATCGACCGCGCGGCCGGTGACACGGACGACGAGCGCCGCACGGTGACCCTGGTCGGGATCGGCGCGCGCTGGGCGGGTCTGGGCGCGGAACTGGCGGCGCGCTGAGAGCGGCCCCGCCGAGGGCTCACCGCCGCGCTTCCCGCTGCGCCTCCCGCCGCATTTCCCGGCGCTTTCCGACAAGCCGTCGGCAAAATGTTGCGCGCGGGAGGCCCGGCGTGTTCCCATGGGTGCAGGGATTGGTTAGGTCTACCTAACCACGCCCCTGGACGAAGCCCGAGGAGGCAGCATGCCGGCATCCGAGCGTGAAGTGCAGCCGCAGTCGTCGCAGGCGGAGCCACCGTCGGCGTCCGCGGTCTCGATGAAGGACCTGCTGGCCTCCTGTGCGGCGGCGACGGCGGTGTCGACACCGCCCCGCGAGGAGCGGGCCGACGACGTGCACGCCGACGAGGACGGCACCGCTGCGCGGCCCGCCGCGCAGCGCGACGCAGCCTGACCTGCCCGTTACGGGACGACGACGACCTGCACGCCGACCGTCGCGAAGGTCCACAGCGCATCGCCGTCGGCCCGCTTCATCCGTACCCCGCCGGTCTTCATCGTGGGGTCGGGGCTGTGCATCGAGTCGTCCTGCGCGGCGCTGAAGCCCACGGACACGTCGTCGACGTTCGCGAAGCGCACCACGTGCTCGATCGGGACGCCGTCGGACCCCTTGATGCTGCCGGAGCGTGAGGTGACCTGGTACGCGCCGGGCGGCGGGCTCACCGAGCTCGGCATCACGGCGAACGTCCGGAGGGCCTTCTCCCCGTCGTCCACGATCCACACCCGGCGGTCCTTCAGCGCGTACACGACGCGGGCCCCCGTGCCGGAGTCCGCCGGGACCGCGAGCGGATCCTTCGTGGGCGTGGGCTTCACGGTGGGGGAGGCCGTCGCCCCGGAGGGCGCGCCCGAGGGGGCGGCGACCGAGTCGGGTGCGTTCGCCGACGCCTGGTAGGCGAGGAAACAGACCGCGGCCACCGCCGCGGCAGTGAGCCCGGCCACGAATCCCGAGCTGCCCCGTGCCACCGTGAGGTCCCCTTTCACATGCGTCGGTCGCATGTCGTACAAGTATTTACGTCGTACACGCGTATACCCGGCGACGGTACCAGCAGCCGAAGGGGGGACCGGGACGCTGCACGGGCTGCCGTGGCCGGGTCGGCGGAGCCGTAGGCTGTTCGTGTGCTGCTGCTCGCCATGGATACCGCCACCCCCGCCGTCACCGCCGCCCTCCACGACGGGACCTCCGTCGTCGCCGAGACCGGCCAGGTCGACGCCCGGAGGCACGGGGAACTGCTGCTGCCCGCCGTCGACCGGGTCCTCGCCGAGGCCGGGGTGAAGCTCGACGCCGTGACCGACGTGGCCGTCGGGGTCGGCCCCGGCCCGTACACCGGGCTGCGCGTCGGCCTGGTCACCGCGGCGACCTTCGGCGCCGCCCTCTCCGTGCCGGTGCACGGGCTGTGCACGCTCGACGCCCTCGCGTACGCCGCCGGGCTCGACGGCCTCGAAGGCCCCTTCGCCGTCGCGACCGACGCGCGCCGCAAGGAGGTCTACTGGGCGCGGTACGAGGACTCCCGCACCCGGACCGGCGAACCCGCCGTCGACCGGCCCGCCGGGATCGCGGACCGGCTCGCGGGGCTGCCCGTCGTCGGCGCGGGCGCGCTGCTCTACCCCGAGGCCTTCCCGGACGCCCGCGGCCCGGAGCACGTCCTCGCCGGCGCGCTCGCCGCCCTGGCCGTCGAACGGCTGGCCGCCGGGGCCGCCCTGCTGCCGCCGCAGCCGCTCTATCTGCGCAGGCCCGACGCCCAGGTCCCGAAGAACTACAAGGTGGTCACCCCCAAGTGACCACCGCGACCGCTGTGCTCCGTGAGATGCGCTGGTGGGACATCGAGCCGGTGCTGGAGCTGGAGCACGAGCTGTTCCCCGAGGACGCCTGGTCGGCCGGCATGTTCTGGTCCGAACTGGCCCGCGCCCGCGGGCCGCGGGCCACCCACCGCTACGTCGTCGCCGAGAACCCCGCCGACGGCCGGATCGTCGGTTACGCGGGCCTCGCCTCGGCCGGTGACCTCGCCGACGTCCAGACGATCGCGGTCAGCCGCGGCCGGTGGGGCGGCGGCCTCGGCTCCGAACTCCTGACCGACCTCCTCCGGCACGCCACGGCCTTCGAGTGCACCGCCGTGCTCCTGGAGGTCCGTGTCGACAACACCCGTGCACAGAAGCTCTACGAACGCTTCGGCTTCGAGCCCATCGGCTTCCGCCGGGGCTACTACCAGCCGGGGAACATCGACGCACTCGTCATGCGCCTGACCGTACAAGGAACAGAGACAGACTGATGGCTGACGAACCGCTCGTACTCGGTATCGAGACCTCCTGCGACGAGACCGGCGTCGGCATCGTGCGCGGCACGACGCTCCTCGCCGACGCCGTCGCGTCCAGCGTCGACACGCACGCCCGCTTCGGCGGCGTCGTCCCGGAGATCGCCTCCCGCGCCCACCTGGAGTCGATGGTCCCCACCATCGAGCGGGCCCTGAAGGACGCCGGGATCAGCGCCCGTGACCTCGACGGCATCGCCGTCACGGCCGGCCCCGGGCTCGCCGGGGCGCTGCTCGTCGGCGTCTCGGCCGCCAAGGCGTACGCGTACGCGCTGGGCAAGCCGCTGTACGGGGTGAACCACCTGGCCTCGCACATCTGCGTCGACCAGCTGGAGCACGGCCCGCTGCCCGAGCCGACGATGGCGCTGCTGGTGAGCGGCGGGCACTCCTCGCTGCTGCTGGCCCCGGACATCACGAACGACGTACGGCCGCTGGGCGCGACCATCGACGACGCGGCGGGTGAGGCCTTCGACAAGATCGCCCGGGTGCTGGACCTCGGCTTCCCCGGCGGCCCGGTCATCGACCGGCTCGCACGGGAGGGCGACCCGAAGGCGATCGCGTTCCCCCGCGGGCTGAGCGGCCCGCGTGATCCCGCGTACGACTTCTCGTTCTCCGGCCTCAAGACGTCCGTGGCGCGCTGGATCGAGGCGAAGCGTGCGGCCGGTGAGGACATTCCCGTGCGGGACGTGGCGGCGTCCTTCCAGGAGGCCGTGGTGGACGTCCTCACCCGCAAGGCGGTCCGGGCCTGCAAGGACGAGGGCGTCGACCACCTGATGATCGGCGGCGGCGTCGCGGCGAACTCACGGCTGCGGGCCCTCGCCGAGGAGCGGTGCGCGAAGGCGGGCATCCGGCTGAGGGTCCCCAGGCCGGGGCTGTGCACGGACAACGGGGCCATGGTCGCCGCGCTGGGCGCGGAGATGGTGGCGCGCAACCGCCCGGTGTCGGACCTGGGCCTGTCGGCGGACTCCTCGCTGCCGGTCACGGAGCCGCACGTGCCGGGCGCGCACGGCCACGGCCACGACCACGTGCACGAGATCAGCAAGGACAACCTCTACTCATGACCGTCGCCCTGATGTGGGAGGCCCGCGCCGCCGAGGGCCGGGGCGCGGAGCTGCTGGAGTGGGCCGGGGCCGAGGCGGCCGAGCTGGCCCGGGAACCGCTGCGCAGCGAACTGCTGCGCGCTCCGCAGGACCGGGTCCTCGTGCTGACCTGGTGGGACGCGGCGTATGACGACGAGCTGCCGGAGCTGCCCGAGCCGGACGCCGGTCTGATCAGCCGCCCGGTGCACCGGTGGCGCTTCGAGTCCCTCGGCCCGGCGGGCGGCTGACACACGCGCCGTGCGTGTTCCGATGAGTTCCCGGCGCGGCGCCGGTCCACCTTGTACAGCGGACGACGACGTCCCCCGGTGCGAGGAGAGGGACCATGCAGAAGATCAGGCCCTGTCTGTGGTTCGACGGCCAGGCCCAGGAAGCAGCGGAGTTCTACGTCTCGGTCTTCGGCGGGGACTCCCGCGTCGTCGGCATCAGCCGTAATTCCGACGCGGCGCCGGGGGAGGCCGGTTCGGTCCTGACGGTGGACTTCGTGCTCGCCGGCCAGGAGTACCTCGGTCTCAACGGCGGCCCGCACTTCCACTTCAGCGAGGCCATCTCGCTCAGCGTGGACTGTGCGGACCAGGAGGAGGTCGACACCCTGTGGGCGAAGCTCACCGACGGCGGTGAGGAGAGCATGTGCGGGTGGCTGAAGGACAGGTACGGCCTGTCCTGGCAGATCGTCCCGCGCGCGCTGCCCGAGCTGCTCGCCGGTCCCGACCGGGCCAGGGCGGGCCGCGTGATGAAGGCGATGACGGGGATGCGGAAGCTGGACGTCCAGGCCCTGCGGGACGCCTGAGCGAGCACCTGGACCCGCCCCGCGCACGCCGTGCGCGGGGCGGGGAACGGGCGCACCCTGGAAGCAGAACCCTTCCGGGAGGTGACCGTGATGATGGAGACAGTCGTCGGATGGCATGTCGAGCTGGAGTTCGAGGAGGACACCCACCGGACCCGGGCGGCCGCGATGGTGCGGCTGAGTGACGGGACCGAGGTGCGGGCCCACGGGTACGCCAGCCGCCACCCCTCCGACGCGGAGCAGCCGAGGGTCGGCGAGGAGATCGCCGGGGCCCGCGCGCTCAACGAACTGGCGATGAAGCTGCTCACCAAGGCGCACGACGAGATCGACGAGGCGTCCGGCCGTACGTCGTACCCGCTCACCTGACTCCAGGGGCCGCCCGCCCCGGCCAGGAGACGCCGCCGGCCCCGGCCAGGAGACGTACGGCCTGGTGACCCGGTTGACGGGGCCGGCGTTCCTCGCTCGCCCGGTCAGCCGGACCGGCCGGGCTGAGCGAGGCGTTCGCCCGTCGGCGGTGGGTGCTGCGGGTGCTCGTCGGTGCGCCGGCGGACCCGCTGATCACCGTGAACGCCTGATCAGGAGCGCTTCACCGGCTGTCCGATCAGCATTGTCGGGGCCCCGGCCACCCGGGTCAGGAAGACCGTGGCGGCGTGCGGCCCCTGGAGCTTCATCCTCCGGCGGAGTTCCTCCGGTTCGACGGCGGAGCCGCGCTTCTTCACCGTCAGGACGCCTACCCCGCGCTCCCTCAGCAGGGCCTTCAGCTTCTTCATGTGGAAGGGCATCTGATCGGTGATCTCGTACGCGGCCGTGGTGTCGGATGCGTACGGCGTGTCGTTCGTGACGTACGCGATGGTCTCGTCGATCAGCCTGCCGCCGCAGTCCTCCACGACGCGGGCCACCAGGTGGGCGCGGATGACCGCCCCGTCCGGCTCGTACAGATACCGGCCGACGGGGCCCACCGGCGGGGCGGGGAGCGGACCGTCGGAGGCGAGGGTCGCGCGGGAGGGGAGCAGCGTGGCCCGGAAGGTGCCCGGGGCGAAGCCCTCGCCGAACCAGAGCACGGCTTCCTTGACGTCGCCGCCGTCCGAGATCCACTCGGCCTCGGCCTGCGGCCCGATCGCCTCGTGCGGGACCCCGGGGGCGATCTTCAGCGCGGCGCGCGGGGCCTTCAGCGCGGCCCCGGTCGCCCAGGACAGCGGCGGCGAACAGGCCTCGGGGTCGAAGATCCTGCCGCGTCCGCCGCGCCGCGCGGGGTCGACGAAGACCGCGTCGTACGGGGAGGTGTCGGTCTCCGTGACGTCGGCGCACCGCACCTCGACGAGGTCCTGGAGTCCGAGCGCCTCGGCGTTGGCGCGGGCGACCAGGACGGTGAGCGGATCGCGGTCCACCGCCAGGACCGAGATGCCCGCCCTGGCCAGGGCGATCGCGTCGCCGCCGATGCCGCAGCACAGATCGGCCACGCTCCGTACGCCGAGCTCCGCGAACCGTCCGGCGCGGTAGTCGGCGACCGAGGTGCGGGTTGCCTGTTCCACGCCGTCGGGGGTGAAGAACATGCGGTACGCGTCGTCGGCCCCGAATTTGGCCACCGCCCGCTGCCGCAGCCGTGCCTGGCCGAGCGCCGCCGACACGAGGGCGGCGGGGTGCGTGCGGCGCAGCCGGGTGGCGGTCGCCAGCTCCCGGGCCGGGTCGTGGTCCCGCAGCTCGTCCAGGAGCGCCGCGCCCTCCGGGGTGCGCAGGGCGGCGAAGGCGGCGAGCGGGCCGGCCTGACCGGCCTTGTCGGCGGGGGGGAGGGCTTCCACGGGTCCATCGTTCACCGGTCCATTGTGAGCCAGCCGGGGGACCCGGCGGGACCGCCGGAGGTGTCGCGGGAGGCAGCCGGTGACGCGGTGGCAGGATGCGGCGCCATGCAGCTAGTAAGACAAAAAGAAAAATCCGCCCCGAAATACCGTGGACCGGTCCGTTTCCTCCTGGTGGCGCTGCTGGCCGGAGCCGCCGCCTCCGGGTGCTCCGGCGGTACGGACGACGCCGCCCTGCGGCAGGAACCGCCCGCCGGACTGCCGGGAGCGGCCGCCCC
>NZ_DATMVN010000294.1:0-2288 GCF_035563135.1 Streptomyces sp. | reverse complement strand
CGAGCGCCGGAAGTGGAGCGCCAGCACCATGCTGACGAGAACGATGTCGAGCAGCGGATAGGCGAGCGAGAGTGCCGCCTCGGACACGCTCTCCCCCTCGAAGTGCGCGGTGTGCGCGAGGGCGAGGCTCCAGGAGAGCGTCAGCAGGGACCCGCCGATCAGCCACGCGTCCAGCACCAGGCAGACCCAGCCCGCCCGGGTGACGGGCCGTTTGGCCAGGACGAGCAGCCCGACGATGGCGGGCGGCGCGAAGCAGAGGAAGAAGAGGTCGGCGAGGGAGGGCGTGGGCACCGCCCGCCCCAGCACCACCTCGTACCATCCCCACACCGCGTTGCCTCCGGCGGCCATGGCCGAGGAGAGCGAGAAGAGGAACCACGCGGGCCGGAACCGGCTGTCGCCCGCGCGGGCGTAGAGGAAGCACGACACCGAGGCGATCAGGGCGGCGACGCTGAGGCCGAAGTCACCCATGAACAGGGCGACTCCGGGTGATCCCCAGCCGAAGGCGGCCCCTACCGCGTATCCGGCGCAGACGGCGGCGAGAACGAGCTGGGAGCGCAGCCCCACACTCCGTCCGGAGGCCGGCTGCCGGGAGAGCAGAGCCCCGAGGGCGCTCACCGGAGAGCCCCACGGGCAGTCCCTGGCGCTCTCGCTGCCGCCGGCCTCTCCTGGTCACCCCGTTGCGTCGGATCGTCTTCCCACTGGCCGAACATCGCTCCTCGCCCCCTCGCGTTCCGCTTCCTCCCCGGCGCCGCCCCTGCCGCGACGCAGCCTCCTTGTGGACGATACACCAGGGTCGTCACTCAGGGACATAGTCCCTCTACTCTCCGTGACCACCTGGGCTGTTGCCGGAACGCGGTGCGCCCGTACGGCTCCGGACCGTGTTCAGCCGGTGGTGAGCACGAGGTTGCCGACCGGTTCTCCCGCGGCGAACCGGGTGAGCTGTCCGGCCAGCAGACGCTTCGCCCGGGGCAGGAAAGCGGAGGTGCTGCCGCCCACATGAGGAGTGATCAGCGTGTGGGGAGCATGCCAGAGAGGGTGGCCGGCGGGCAGAGGCTCGGGGTCGGTCACGTCGAGTGCGGCACGAAGCCGCCCGGACTCGAGTTCGGACAGCAGGGCCGCCGTGTCGACGACGGCGCCCCGCGCCACGTTCACGAGCAGTGCGCCGTCCCGCATCGCGGCGAGGAATCGGGGGCCCACCAGCCCTTGTGTGGAGGGGTTCAGCGGAGTGGACAGGATGACGACGTCGGCCTCGGGGAGCAGCGCGGGAAGTTCTTCGATCGCGTGTACGGGGCCGCGTGCGGTTGTCCGTGCGGAGCGCGCGACGCGCACCACCCGCGCGCACTCGAAGGGTTCGAGCCGGTCCTCGATGGCCGCGCCGATCGACCCGTAGCCCACCACGAGAACGGACTTGTCGGCGAGCGCCGGATAGAAACCCGACCGCCACTCCTCCTTGTCCTGGCCGTGCACGAAGCCGGGGACCCCTCGGAGCGAGGCGAGGACCAGGGTGAGCGCGAGCTCGGCCGTCGAGGCCTCGTGCACTCCCTTGGCGTTGCACAGCCGCACCCCGGCCGGCAGCAGGCCGAGCCCCGGCTCCACGTGGTCTATGCCCGCGGACAGGGTCTGGACGACCTGGACCGCGTGCATCGCCTTGAGCGGGCGGACCGCGACCTCCGGGCCCTTCATGTACGGAACGACGTAGAACGCGCACGCGGAGGGGTCCGCCGGGTAGTCCCGGCCACCGTCCCAGAAACGGTAGTTGAGACCCTCGGGGAGCCCCTCGATCCCCTCGGCGTCGAAAGGCAGCCATACGTCGGCAGCAGATGCAGAAGTCATGGTCAGGAGGCTATGCGAAGGGCGCGGAACCGCAGAGGTTACTTTGGGGTGCTGGTGGTCCCGTGATCACGGTACCGAGGGAGGGTTCGGGGAGTTGGAGCGCAGGACTATCGGTGCGACGGCGCTCGCCGTGGGCGCGGTCGGGCTGGGCTGTATGCCGATGAGCTGGGCCTACAACACGTCGCAGCAGCGCGGTGACCGCTCGGTGCGGACGGTGCACGCCGCGCTGGACGCGGGTGTCCAACTGCTCGACACAGCCGACATGTACGGGCCCTTCACCAACGAGCTGCTCGTCGGGCGGGCGCTCAAGGGCCGCCGGTCCGAAGCCTTCCTCTCCACCAAGTGCGGTCTGCTGGTGGGTGATCAGCACATCGTGGCCAACGGGCGCCCCGGTTATGTGCGCCGGGCCTGCGACGCCTCGCTGCGGCGGCTCCAGACCGATGTGATCGACCTCT
>NZ_DATMVN010000293.1:0-13619 GCF_035563135.1 Streptomyces sp. | reverse complement strand
TCGGTCACGTGATCAGCCCGGCCCGGGCGCGGCGCGACGTGCCCGAGCTGCGTACGGACAACCTGAAGGCCGTCGCGGTCTACGGCGACGACCAGATGAACGACGCCCGGATGGCTCTGATGACCGTCCGCGCGGCGGTCGAGGCGGGCGCCGAGGTCCTCAACCACGCCGCCGTCACCGGGCTGAGGTTCACCAGGGGCCGGGTGACCGGCGCCGAGCTGAAGGACCGTCAGGACGGCACGGAGTTCGGCATCGACGCCCGGCTGGTGCTCAACGCCACCGGTCCGTGGGTCGACCACCTGCGGAAGCTGGAGGACCCGGGCGCGGCGCCCTCCATACGCCTGTCCAAGGGCGCGCACCTCGTCCTCAGGCGCACCCGCCCGTGGAAGGCCGCGCTGGCGACGCCGATCGACAAGTACCGGATCACGTTCGCCCTGCCGTGGGAGGACATGCTGCTGCTCGGCACGACCGACGAGGAGTACGAGGGTGACCCGGCCGATGTGGCGGTCACCGAGAAGGACACGGCCCAGATCCTGGACGAGGCGGCGTTCTCCGTCCGGGACCAGCAGCTCTCCCGCGATCTGATCACGTACTCCTTCGCGGGACTGCGGGTGCTCCCCGGCGGTCCGGGGGACACGTCCAAGGCCAGGCGAGAGACGGTCGTGACCGAGGGCAGGGGCGGGATGCTGTCGGTCGCGGGCGGCAAGTGGACGACGTTCCGCCACATCGGCCGTACGGTGATGAACAAACTGGCCGAACTCCCCGGGCGCCCCCTGGCCGAGGACATGGAGCCGATGGCACGGCTGCCGAGGAAGATGCCGCTGCCCGGTATCGCCAACCCGAACGCGGTCGCGCACCGGCTGCTGGTCGACGGCGGCACCCCGGGGCCGCGGATGTCCGCCGACACGGCCCGGCACCTCGCCACCCACTACGGCTCGCTCTCCTTCGAGATCGCACGGATGGCGGACGAGAACCCGGCGCTGGCCGAGCGCATCCACCCCGACGCCCCCGAGATCTGGGCACAGGTGGCGTACGCCCGCGACCGCGAGTGGGCCGAGACGGCGGACGACGTACTGCGCCGCCGGACGACGCTGACGATCCGCGGCCTGGCGACGGACGGCATCCGGGCGAGGGTCGAGGACATGCTGGCCGACGGGCGCTGACGGCGGGCACACGGCGGCAGGGGCGGTCTCCGGGCGGGGGCCGCCCCTGCTCCTGCCCGGTTCCTTCGCGGTTCGGTGGGCCTCCCCTTACCACCGTGGCCGCATAATGACGAGATACATCGGATGTCTTGTGTGCGAGGAGCCCCTGCATGGCCGTCACCGACGAAGCGATCGAGAAGATCAAGGAGATGATCGTCTCAGGTGCCCTGGCTCCGGGAGACCGGCTTCCCAAGGAGAGCGAACTCGCGGCCGAGCTGGGCCTGTCGCGGAACTCGCTGCGTGAGGCGGTGCGCGCGCTGTCGCTGATCCGGATCCTCGACGTCCGGCAGGGCGACGGCACCTATGTCACCAGCCTGGATCCGCAGCTGCTCCTGGAGGCGATCGGTTTCGTGGTGGACTTCCATCGCGACGACACGGTGCTGGAGTTCCTCGCGGTCCGGCGGATCCTGGAGCCGGCGGCCACGGCGATGGCGGCGCTGCGCATCGGGGAGGAACAACTGGATTCGCTGAGCGCCCAGTTGGACGCGCTGGGCCCCGAGCCCTCGGTGGAGGCCCTGGTCGCCGGCGATCTGGAGTTCCACCGCGGCATCGTCCAGGCCTCGGGCAATTCCGTGCTGTGCTCCCTGCTCGACGGTCTGTCCGGCCCGACCACCCGGGCCAGGGTGTGGCGTGGGCTGACCCAGGAGGACGCGGTCAGCCGTACGCTGCACGAGCACCACGCGATCCTTGCCGCGCTGCGGGACCGGGACGCGGAGGCGGCCCGGTCCTGGGCGACGGTGCACGTGGCGAGCGTGGAGCAGTGGCTGCGGTCGACCCTGTGAGGGTGCGTCGGGACGGCCTTGTCCGGACGCGGCGGGCGGTCCTGTTCAAGGTGCGGCGAGGCGCAGACGCAGGCCCTGCATCCCGCCGTCGACGGCGAGCGCGGTGCCGGTGACGGACGCGGCGGCGGGGCTCGCCAGATGGACGACCGCGGCGGCCACCTCGCCGGCGGACACCAGTCGCCCCAGCGGCTGACGGGCTTCGAGCGCGGCGCGCTCCGCGGCCGGGTCGTCGGCCTGTTCGAGCAGCCGGCCGATCCAGGGGGTGTCCGCGGTTCCCGGATTGACGCAGTTGACCCTGATTCCCTCGCGGACGTGGTCGGCGGCCATCGCGAGGGTCAGCGAGAGCACGGCCCCCTTGCTCGCGCTGTAGAGCGCGCGCTGCGGCAGCCCGGCGGTCGCGGCGATGGAGCAGGTCTGGGTGATCGACACGGCTCCGGGCCGCCCGGCGGCGGCGCGGCGCAGATGGGGCAGCGCGTGGCGGGCGGAGCGGACCATGCCGAGCACGTTGATGTCCAGTACGCGCGCCCATTCCGCGTCGGTGTTGTCCTCGACGGTGCCGATCGAGCCGACTCCCGCGTTGGACACCAGGGTGTGGAGTCCGCCGAGCTCCGCGGCGGCCCGGTCGACCGCGTTGCGCACGGCGGCGTCGTCCGTCACGTCGGCCCGGAGAGCGAGTGTCCCCTCGGGAGCGCCCCCGGGATCGAGGTCGAGTACCGCGACGCGCGCCCCGCGGGCGAGCAGCAGGGACGCCACGGCGGCCCCGATGCCGGACGCGCCGCCCGTCACGAGGGCGGACATTCCTTCGAAATCCTGCGTACCGGTCATCGGGCGGTCTCCTCGAGGGTTCGGCGGGCCTGCCAGACGGGGCCCTGCGGGTAGCGGTGTCCGGCTGTCGAGGCGGGGAGCATCCGGGCCGAGAAGCCCGGTTCGCGAGGGGCGACGTAACGGCCGCCCTCGATGACGGCCGGGTCGGCGAAGTGTTCGTGGAGATGGTCGACGTACTCGATGACGCGGTCCTCCCAGCTGCCGGAGACGGCGACGTAGTCGAACATCGAGAGGTGCTGGACCAGCTCGCACAGTCCGACACCCCCGGCGTGGGGGCAGACCGGGACGCCGTACTTGGCGGCGAGCAGCAGGACCGCGAGGTTCTCGTTCACTCCCGCGACGCGTGCGGCGTCGATCTGGACGAAGTCGACCGCTCCGGCCTGGAGCAGCTGCTTGAACACGACCCGGTTGGCGATGTGTTCGCCGGTGGCGACCTTGACCGGCTGTCCGGCGCGCACGGCGGCGTGGCCAAGTACGTCGTCGGGGCTGGTCGGCTCCTCGATCCAGTACGGGTCGTACACGGCGAGCGCGTTCATCCACCGCACCGCCTCGGCCACGTCCCAGCGCTGGTTGGCGTCGACGGCGATCCGGATGCCGGGGCCCACGGCCCGGCGGGCCAGCGCGAGCCTGCGGATGTCGTCGTCCAGGTCGGCGCCGACCTTCAGCTTGATCTGGGTGAAGCCGTCGGCCACCGCCTCCTCGGCCAGGCGCACGAGCTTGTCGTCGTCGTAGCCCAGCCAGCCCGGTGAGGTCGTGTACGCGGGATAGCCCTCGGCGAGGAGCCGCTCGGTGCGTTCGGCGCGGCCGGGCTCCGCGGCGCGGAGGATGCCGAGCGCCTCCTGCGGGGTGAGGGCGTCCGTGAGGTAGCGGAAGTCGACGAGGGAGACGAGTTCTTCCGGGGTCA
Organism: Streptomyces sp.; assembly: GCF_035563135.1. Classification (GTDB taxonomy): domain Bacteria; phylum Actinomycetota; class Actinomycetes; order Streptomycetales; family Streptomycetaceae; genus Streptomyces. The sequence continues at coordinate 9,906 of NZ_DATMVN010000293.1, read as the reverse complement.
TCTCCGCGAGGAACTGCCAGACGGGCTTTCCGGCCAGTCGCGCCGCGAGGTCCCAGGCCGCGTTGACGACCGCTCCGGCCGCCATGTGCATCACGCCCTTCTCGGGACCCAGCCAGCGCAGCTGGGAGTCGTGCGTGAGCGCGCGGTACAGGGCGGCGAGGTCCGCTGCGGTGCGCGGGGCGGGACGGCCCGCCACATAGGGCCGGAGCGTCTCGATGGCGGCGGCCATGACATCGTTGCCACGCCCGATGGTGAAGCAGAAGCCGTGTCCCTCCTGGCCCGCCCCGTCCGTGCGCAGGACCACATAGGCGGCGGAGTAGTCGGGGTCGGGGTTCATGGCGTCCGAGCCGTCCAACTGTTCCGAGGTGGGGAACCGGATGTCGTCGACCTCGAAATCCACAACGGTCGGACTCATGTGTGCCCCCAGGGAAGAACATCGGATCTCTCAGTGGTCATCCGATGTATAACCCCCTGCGGGGCCCGTAGTCCAGGGCCTGGGCGAAGCTTGATCAATTCTGAACGGCACAGCTCGGATGAATCAGGCAGTGCACGCTTCACTGTTACGCGCAAACGAGCTGCGGCCCGGCAGGGCGGAAGCCGTAAGGTTGGTCCGTAAACAAGGGAACTTCGGAAGGAGGCCTGGGTGATCGAGCTCGAGGGGGTACCCGAGCTGGTCGACCCGGTCATGGTGGCCGCGTTCGAGGGCTGGAACGACGCCGGTGACGCCGCCTCCACAGCGGTGGCTCATCTGGACCGGGAGTGGAAGGGCGAGGTCTTCGCGGCGCTCGACGCCGAGGACTACTACGACTTCCAGGTCAACCGGCCCACGGTGTGGCTGGACGGTGGGACGCGCAGGGTCACCTGGCCCACCACGCGGCTCTCCGTGGTCCGGGTCGGCGGCGAGAAGCCCCGCGACCTGGTGCTGATCCGTGGCATCGAGCCCTCCATGCGCTGGCGTTCGTACTGCAACGAGATCCTGGGCTTCGCCCATGAGCTGGGTGTCGAGATGGTCGTCATCCTGGGGGCCCTGCTCGGCGACACCCCGCACACCAGGCCCGTGCCCGTCAGCGGGGTCACCTCGGACCCCGATCTGGCGAGGACCATGGACCTGGAGGAGACCCGGTACGAGGGGCCGACGGGCATCGTGGGCATCCTCCAGGAGGCCTGCACGCACGCGGGGGTGCCCGCGGTGAGCCTGTGGGCGGCGGTGCCGCACTACGTGTCGCAGCCGCCGAACCCGAAGGCGACGCTGGCCCTCCTGAACCGGCTCGAGGATCTGCTCGGGCTGCGGATCCCGCTGGGCGAGCTGCCCGAGGACGCCCGCGCCTGGCAGCTCGGGGTCGATCAGCTGGCCGCCGAGGACAGCGAGGTCGCGGAGTACGTGCAGACGCTGGAGGAGGCACGGGACACCGCCGAGCTGCCCGAGGCGTCCGGGGAGGCCATCGCCCGGGAGTTCGAGCGGTACCTGCGGCGCAGGGACACCGGCGGTCCCGGCCAGGCGCCGGGCGGCCATGCCACGGAGAGCGGTGATGTGCCCTACCTGCGGGACACCTCCGGCGGCCGTGCACGGCCGCCGAAGCCGCAGCGTCCGGAGAAGGGCCGGCCGAAGGACGCCGACGGCGGCACGCCGCCCGAGGACCCGCGGGCCGACGGCCCGGACGAGGGCGCCCCGGAGGACTGACCGGCTGCCTCCGTGCAGAACGGCCCCGGACTTCGCGCGACAGCGACAGAGTCCGGGGCCGTTCGGCGGTCTTCTTGCGGTACGTGCTACAGCGCGACACCCAGCAGGGCGTCCACGGTGCGCGAGACGAGGCCGGGCGCGCCCTCGTCCGTACCGCCGCCGGAGTTCTGCCGCGCGGCCCAGCGGTCGACGGCGGCGAGTGCGGCCGGGGCGTCCAGGTCGTCGGCCAGGGCCTCCCGGACCTCTTCGACCAGGGCGTCGGCGGAAAGCCCGTCGGGCCGGGAGACGGCGGCACGCCACCGGGCGAGACGTTCCACGGCGTCGGCGAGCACCTGGTCGGTCCACTCCCAGTCGGACCTGTAGTGGTGCGCGAGCAGGGCGAGCCTGATGGCGGCGGGATCCACGTCGTCCCGGCGCAGTGCCGACACGAAGACGAGGTTGCCCTTGGACTTGGACATCTTCTCGCCGTTCAGGGCGACCATGCCGGCGTGCACGTAGGCGCGGGCGAAGGGGTGCTCGCCGGTCAGCGCCTGGGCGTGCGAGGCGCCCATCTCGTGGTGCGGGAAGGCGAGGTCGGAGCCGCCTCCCTGGACGTCGAAGCCCATGCCGAGATGGTCCAGCGCGATGGCGACGCACTCGATGTGCCAGCCGGGCCTGCCACGGCCGAGGGTGCCGCCGTCCCAGCTCGGCTCGCCCTCACGGGCGGCCATCCAGAGCATCGGGTCGAGCGGGTTCTTCTTGCCGGGGCGCTCCGGGTCTCCGCCGCGCTCGGCGGAGAGCAGCCGCATGGTCTCGGCGTCGAGGCCCGAGACCTCCCCGAAGTGCGGGTCGCTCTCGACGGAGAAGTACACGTCGCCGTCGAGTTCGTAGGCCGCGCCCGCGTCGCGCAGGCGTTCCACGAGCGGGACGATGCCGGGTATCGCCTCGACCGCCCCGATGTAGTGCTTCGGGGGAAGCATGCGCAGGGCGGTCATGTCCTCCCGGAAGAGAGCGGTCTCGCGCTCCGCGAGCTCGGTCCAGTCCTCGCCGTCGCGCACGGCCCGCTCCAGCAGCGGGTCATCCACGTCGGTCACGTTCTGGACGTAGTGGACCTGCCGCTTGGTGTCGAGCCACACGCGCTGAACGAGGTCGAACGCGTTGTAGGTCGCCGCATGACCCATGTGGGTCGCGTCGTACGGCGTGATGCCGCAGACGTATATGCGGGCGACGGGACCGGGGTCAAGGGTGATCCGTCCGCCGGTCGCGGTGTCGTGGATCCGAAGGTCGCGGCCCTTGCCAGGCAGGGCGGGGACCTCAGAAGCGGGCCAGGCATGCATGTCATGAGCGTAACCGGACGATGCTTCCGGATACGAACCGGATGGCGGATCGTGGCCGAAGAGGCGGTCTTGCGGACGGGGAGGGTCATCCCCTCTCCGTCCTTTCCCGCCGGGGCAGGCAGGCCGTCCGCCCTTTCCCGGCAGGGGCGGGCCCGGCCCTCTCCCCGTCCGGTGCGGCCTCCGGCCGGAGGCGTCCTCCGCCGCCGGCCGGGCTGGATCCACGGCCGGCGGCGGAGGACCGTCACACCGGCGGCCACGGGATCGGTGGCCATTCACCGCTCGGATGCGGGTGCCGGCCGGACTTGCGGAGGCTCGCCACCCGGCCGCGCAGGGCCTCGGTCTCCGCCGCGGTGATCAGTTCCCCCAACCGGGTGGCGAGCGCCGCACCCGGCTCCAGGCCGGCGGACAGCCGGTCGAGCACCGCGGTGGCCTCCGCCGTCAGCGGCTCGCCCGCCCATCCCCAGAGCAGCGTCCGCAGCTTGTCGTCCGCGTTGAAGGTGACGCCGTGGTCGATGCCGTACAGCCGTCCGCCCGGCGCGGACAGCAGGTGACCGCCCTTGCGGTCACCGTTGTTGATCACCGCGTCCAGGACCGCGAGCCTGCGCAGCCGGGGATCGTCGGCGTGCACGAGCAGAGCGGTCCTCCCCTCCCCTACCTGGGCGAGGCCGACGGCCTTCCAGCCGTCCCCCGGCTCCTCGTCCTCGACGAGAGCGAGCAGGGGCGCCGGCCCGCCGACGGGCCGGTCACCGTCGGCGCCGTCCCGCTCGGACTCGATCCACAGCTGGCACATCCCCTCGCCGTAGGGCCCCTCCCGCAGCACCGTGGGCGGCACGAGCCCCCAGCCGGTGGCCTCGGAGATCTCGTACGCCGCGACCTCGCGCTGGGCGAGCGTGCCGTCGGGGAAGTCCCACAGCGGCTGCTCACCGGCGACCGGCTTGTAGACGCAGAGGCGTTCCTCGCCCTCGTACGCGACCGTGCAGTGGAGCACGGCGTTCGACGCGCCCGGGACCCGGCCGAGGACGGTGAGCTCCCCCTCCGCGAGCAGGGTGCGCAGCCCGGCCTCCGTCAGGCCCCGCGACGGTATCCGTTCTGGCGCGGGCATACGTGTCCTTCCGGATCGAGAGGGAGGCTGCACAGCGGGCAGGGCGGGCGGCCCGCGTTCACGACGTCCAGCGCGCGTTTGGCGAACGCCCGCGCCTGAGCTCCGCTCAGCCGGACACGCAGCATGGGAGGGCCGTTCTCCTCGTCCTGCAGAAGCCTCTCCTCGGCCTCCGCGAGGTCGTCCTCGGAGTCGGCGTCCAGTTCGACGAGGGCCTGCGCCTCGACGATCATGCGCTGTTCCTCACCGTCCCAGGCGAGGGCCATCGTGCCGACCCTGAACTCCTCCTCCACGGGGGCGTCGAGCGGCGCGGTGTCGGTGACGTCCATGGGGGCCACGGCCGGCACCGGTGAATTGCCGCCGGTCCGCCGGACGACCTCGTCGAGGAGCTCGTCGATCCGTTCGGCCAGCGCGGAGACCTGGGCCTTCTCCAGGGCCACGCTCGTGACCCGTCCCCGCGAGGATGCCTGCAGGAAAAACGTACGGCGGCCAGGCAGCCCGACCGTACCGGCCACGAAACGGTCCGGCGGGTCGTAGAGGAACACCTGACGGGACACGTCCTGTCTCCCTTGAGAGTGTGAAGGCGGATGGGGGGCGGCCCGGGGCCCCGCGGGATTGTCCCGCAAGGCCTCTACGGCGCGTCCACCCTACTGCGCGGAGCGATCACGGCGCCCCAGCGCCGCCCCCGACGGCCGCATCGGCCGCCGTGTCCCCCGCCGCGTCGGCGCCGACGGCCTGTTCACGCGGGGCGAGGGACGCGAAGTCGCCCGTGTCGCCGAGACGGAGGAGGAAGGGGCGGAGCCGGGTGTAGCGGATCGCGGTGACGGAACACGGATCGGCGTGGATGCGCTGGAAGAGGTCGAGGTGCATCCCGAGCGCGTCGGCGACGAGGGCCTTGATGATGTCGCCGTGGGAGCACATCACATAGGTGGCGTCCTCGCCGTGGTCCGCCTCGATCCGGGCGTTCCAGTCCCGCACCGCGTCGACGGCCCGCGCCTGCATGGCCCGCATGGACTCACCGCCCGGGAAGGCGGCGGCCGAGGGGTGCTGCTGGACCACCTTCATCAGCGGTTCGTCGGAGAGCTCGGCGAGTTTGCGCCCCGACCAGTCCCCGTAGTCGCATTCACTGATCCGCTCCTCGATGTGCAGCGGGAGGTCCGGGCGGGCGTCGAGCAGCGGCCGGAGCGTCTGGCGGCAGCGCTCCAGCGGGCTGCTGACCGCCGCGGCCAGGGTGAGGGCGGACAGCCGGCCGGGCAGGGCGGCGGCCTGTCCGGCTCCGCGTTCGTCGAGAAAGACGCCGGGGGTCCGGCCCGCGAGCACTCCGGAGGTGTTGGCGGTCGAGCGTCCGTGGCGTACGAGGATGAGCGTGGGCATACCTGCCAGCGTAGAGGTGCGTGAAACCTTCGCGGCAGGGAAGAATGCGCGGGGTGATCGTCGACTGCGGAATTTACCGGGACGGGCGCCGGACCGAAGGTCCCGCCGACTTCTCCGATGCCCTCGACGAGGCCCGGGCCTCCGGGGACGCCTTCGTCTGGATCGGGCTGCACGAGCCGACGGAGAAGGAGTTCGACCTGGTCACCAGCGAGTTCTCGCTGCACCCGCTGGCGGTGGAGGACGCCCTGCGCGCCCATCAGCGTCCCAAGCTGGAGATCTACGACGACTCCTTGTTCGTCGTCATCAAGCCGGTGGTCTACGAGCCGGAGAGCGACACGGTGAGCGCCGGTGAGCTGATGCTCTTCATAGGCGACTCCTTCGTGGTGACGGTGCGGCACGGCGAGGGCGCGCCCCTCGCCGCGGTGCGGCGGCGGCTGGAGGCCGAGCCCGAGGTCCTCAGGCACGGGCCCACGTCGGTGCTCTACGCGGTCAGCGACGCGGTGGTGGACCACTACATCGAGGTCGCGGCGGAGCTCCAGGTCGACCTGGAGGAGCTGGAGGCCCAGGTCTTCGCCCCGACCGGCTCCAGGGACACCACGAACACCGCCGCGAGCATCTACACCTTCAAACGGCAGGTGCTCGAATTCCGCCGGGCGACCAATCCGCTGAGCGCGCCGATGGCACGGCTGTCGAGCGCGGGCGTGCCGTTCGTCGACACCGAGTCCCAGCCGTTCTTCCGGGACGTGAACGACCATCTGACGCGCGCCGTCGAGCATGTGGAGGGGCTGGACCGGCTGCTCTCGGACATTCTGTCGGCACATCTGGCACAGGTGGGCGTGCGGCAGAACGACGACATGCGGAAGATCTCGGCGTGGGCCGCCATGGCCGCCGTGCCCACCATGGTGGCCGGGATCTACGGCATGAACTTCGAGCACATGCCCGAGCTCGACTGGGTGTGGACCTATCCGGCGGTGATCGTGCTGATGGGTGTCGCCGTCGCCGGGCTGTACCGCCTGTTCAAGCGCCGCGGCTGGATGTAGCGCGGCGGGCCCTCTCAGGCGTACTCGGTCTCCGGCACGGCCGGTCCGCCCAGCGCGTCACGCAGGGCCGGGGCGGGCTGTTCGAGGCTGACCATGCGCCGCCAGCCCACCGTCCGCTCGTAGGCGTACAGGGCGTGGATGCCCGCGGCCAGCACGGCGGCCTTGGCGCGGGACCAGCGCAGTACGCCTCCCATGTGGCCCATCACGGCGAGGCTGACGTCGCGGTACACCCGGATCTCGGCCCTGGCGCACTCCCGCAGGACGGACCGGATCGTCCGCCCGTGGCCGGCCCGGGCCAGGCGGAGGAGCTCCTCGTGGCAGTACGCGAGATGGCTGTCCTCGTCCCGCGAGATCATCTTCACGGCGCGGCCGAGGACGGGGTGCCCGGCGAAGTGCTTGAGCAGGAGCCGCATCTGTTCGGAGGCCCGCTGTTCGGTGACCCTGCTGTGGGCGAGGTAGACGATGACGTCCCGCTCGGTGAGCGGTTCCTCCCGGCTGAGCCGGTCATGGGCGAGGCCGATGCCGTGGCGCTCCAGCAGGAGGGTGTAGTCAGTCTCGTACGGGACCGCGACGGGCTGGAGTCCACGCTGCTTCAGCAGGGCGTTGAAGATCCGGCCGTGCTTGTCCTCGTCGGCGCCGTGCCGGGCCGCCTTGGGTGCCAGGCCGGACAGCCCCGGGGGCATGAGTGCGGCGATGCGCCCGTTCTCCCAGCCGCCCTGCGACTCCCCGCCGGCGGCGATCGAGCAGAACAGCCGGAACGACTCGTCGTTGTCGAGGATCTCCTGGAAAAGACTCTTCGCCGAGAGCATCACTGCCACCTTTCGCACCGGTGCACGCAGAGGCACAGTCAAATCCGGTACGCCCCGGTAGGCAACACGAGCAGAGCCGGGCAGGGCCGAACGGGCGCCGTACGGCGCCCGGACCTGCCGGGACGTCCCCGCAGGAGCAGGAGGGCGTAACCCGGGAGCCGTGCGGCGCGTTGACCCCTACGACGGCCGTGGCGGGGAGGTCCCCCGAGCCCCCACCACGGCCGTAGTGCCGCGCCCGCGCCTATGCGGCGAGGCCGGAGCGCTCCAGCGCCTCGGTGCCGGCGCGCAGGGCCGCGATCCGCTCGTCGAGCGTGAAGCCCGCCGGGGCCAGGGTCAGCGTCGTGACGCCCGCGGCCGCGTACGCCTGCATCCGGTCCGCGATCCGGTCCACCGAGCCGAGCAGCGTGGTCTGGTCGATGAGCTGGTGCGGGACGGCGGCCGCCGCGCCGGCCTTGTCGCCGGCCAGGTACTTGTCCTGGATCTCGGCCGCTTCCTTCTCGTAGCCCATACGCTGGGCGAGCTGGTTGTAGAAGTTCTGCTTGCGGCTGCCCATGCCGCCGACGTAGAGCGCGGTGTACGGGCGGAACATGTCGGCGAGGCCGTTGATGTCGTCGCCGACCGCCAGCGGCAGGGTCGGGCAGACGTCGAAACCCTCCATGGTCCTGCCCGCCTTCTCCCGCCCTGCCCGCAGGTGCCGCACCGCGGTCTCCTGGAGGTGGTCGGCGGACGGGAAGATCAGCAGGGCTCCGTCGGCGATCTCGCCGGTCTGTTCGAGGTTCTTCGGGCCGATCGCGGCGATGTACAGCGGGATGTGCTCGCGCTGCGGGTGGACGGTCAGCTTGATGGGCTTGCCGGGGCCGTCGGGCAGGGGCAGGGTCCAGTGCTCGCCCTCGTAGGACAGCCGCTCCCGGGACATCGCGCGGCGCACGATCTCGACGTACTCACGGGTGCGGGCCAGCGGCTTGTCGAACTTGACGCCGTACCAGCCCTCGGAGACCTGCGGTCCCGAGACCCCGAGGCCGAGGCGGAAGCGGCCACCGGAGAGCGAGTCGAGGGTGGCCGCGGTCATGGCCGTCATGGCGGGCTGGCGGGCCGGGATCTGCATGATGGCGGAGCCCACGTCGATGGACTCGGTCCGGGCCGCGACCCAGGCCAGCACCGTCGGCACGTCGGAGCCGTACGCCTCGGCCGCCCAGCAGACGTCGTAGCCGAGCCGGTCGGCCTCCTGGGCGACGGCGAGGTTGTCGTCGTCCATCCCCGCACCCCAGTAACCGAGATTGATGCCGAGCCGCATACCCACGCTCCCTCTACTGATCAGTAACGTTCCTGTGTCCGGGACTCTAGCGCGGGGCGCCGGAATGCGGCAGGCTCGCCCGGGGGCGGCGGTTGTCCACAGGCTTCCACCCCTCAGGGCCTTGGCCAGTAATCTCAGCGCCCATGGAGCAGAGGCATCTCGGCCGTACCGGCCTTCGCGTGTCCCGGATCGGGCTGGGCACCCTCACCTGGGGCCGCGACACCGACGAACACGGTGCCGCCGACCAGCTCAAAGCCTTCTGGGACGCGGGCGGCACCCTCGTCGACACGGCCGACGTGTATGCCGCGGGGGAGGCCGAACGCCTGCTGGGGCGCCTCCTGGACAACCTGGTGCCACGGCAGGATCTGGTCATCTCGACCAAGGCCGGTTCCGTGCCCGATCCCTACCGCCGCTTCGACGGGTCGCGCGGGCATCTGCTCGCCGCCCTCGACGCGTCCCTGCGGCGGCTCGGGACGGATCACGTCGATCTGTGGCAGGTCCACGCCTTCGATCCCGGGACGCCGCTGGACGAGACCTTGCAGGCACTGGACCTCGCTGTGTCGTCGGGGCGCGTCCGGTACGCCGGGGTGTCCAACTTCAGTGGCTGGCAGCTGGCCAAGGCGGCGACCTGGCAGCTCGCCGCGCCCGGGACGCGCACCCGGCTGGCGTGTACGCAGATGGAGTACTCGCTGTTGCAGCGGGGTGTCGAGCGGGAGGTGCTGCCGGCCGCGCTGGACCTCGGGGTGGGCCTGCTGCCGTCGTCCCCGCTGGGACGCGGGGTCCTGACCGGCAAGTACCGCACGGGCACGCCCTCCGGCTCCCGTGGCGCCTCCGAGCAGCTGGCTCCGTTCGTCGAGCCGTACCTCGACGACGCGGCGAGCAGGATCGTGGACGCGGTGGTCACGGCCGCCGACGGTCTCGCCACGACGCCGCTCCAGGTCGCTCTCGCCTGGGTGCGGGACCGGCCGGGGGTGGCGGCCCCGGTGGTCGGGGCGCGCAGCGCGCAGCAGCTGACCGAGGCGTTGTCAGTGGAGGCGCTTAGTCTTCCTGACGAGATCTGCCAGGCGCTCGACGATGTGTCGGCGCCCGTGCACCGCTATCCCGACCAGGACTGGAGCACGCTGTGACTGCGCATCCCCGGGGAGAATCCCCGGACCCCGCGGCCGAGGACCACGAGGCCGGCGCGGTCGCCGGCCCCCGGGCCGCCGACACGCCCGGCACGCCCGACGAGGGCGGCCCGGGGAGCGCGGAGGGGGCGGACGACAGCGCACAAGCCGCTCAGGACCCGGAGCA
>NZ_DATMVN010000292.1:0-2798 GCF_035563135.1 Streptomyces sp. | reverse complement strand
CCGGGCGGGCGGCGCGGTGCGGAGCCGGGCCACCTGCTCGGCGATGCGGTCGCCCGCCGCGGAGAGCCCCAGCTCGTCGGTGACGGCGAGCAGGGCCGCGAGGTGTCCGGCGAGCTGGATGTCCAGCTCCTCCTCGCGGCTGCGGTGCGGGAAATCGGCGTCGTCGGCCGATGTGTGGACCGACTTGGTGCGGATCGGCTCGTACATGGATGGCCTCCTGGTGATGCAGTAAGGCCATCCTACCTTGGATTGATTCTAAAGTTGTGTGGAGTCTGGAAGGGTTCGCCGCTCAGGGCTGGCTGTAACCGTCCAGGAACCTCGCGATACGCGTCACCGCGTCGGTGAGGTCCTTGGCGGGCGGCAGGGTGACCACCCGGAAGTGATCGGGTTCCGGCCAGTTGAAGCCCGTGCCCTGCACCACCATGATCTTCTCGGCGCGCAGCAGGTCCAGGACCAGCTGCCGGTCGTCCTTGATCTTGAAGACCTTGGGATCGAGCCTCGGGAAGAGATACAGCGCCCCCTTCGGCTTCACACAGGTCACCCCGGGGATCTGCGTCAGCAGGTCGTACGCCACGTCGCGCTGCTCCAGGATCCGCCCGCCCGGCAGCACCAGCTCGTTGATCGACTGCCGCCCGCCGAGCGCGGTGGCCACCGCGTGCTGCGCGGGCATGTTGGCGCACAGACGCATGTTGGCCAGGACCGTCAGGCCCTCGATGTACGAGGAGGCGTGCGCCTTCGGACCGCAGACCGCCATCCAGCCGGAGCGGTACCCCGCGATCCGGTAGTTCTTGGAGAGCCCGTTGAAGGTGAGCACCATCAGGTCCGGGGCGACGGCGGCGGTCGGGGTGTGCGTCGCGCCGTCGTAGAGGATCCGGTCGTAGATCTCGTCGGAGCAGACGACCAGGTTGTGGCGCCGGGCGATCTCCGTCAGTCCGCGCAGCATCTCGTCGTCGTAGACCGCGCCGGTCGGATTGTTCGGATTGATGATCACGAGCGCCTTGGTGCGGTCGGTGATCTTCCGCTCGATGTCGGCGAGGTCGGGCATCCAGTCGGCCTGCTCGTCGCACCGGTAGTGCACGGCCGTACCGCCGGCCAGCGAGACCGAGGCCGTCCACAGCGGGTAGTCCGGAGCGGGGACGAGCACCTCGTCGCCGTCGTCGAGCAGCGCCTGCATCGACATCTGGATCAGCTCGGAGACACCGTTGCCCAGGTAGACGTCCTCGACGTCGAGGTCGATCCCCTTGGTCTGGTAGTGCTGCATCACTGCACGGCGCGCCGACAGCAGGCCCTTCGCGTCGCCGTAGCCGTGCGCGCCCGAGAGGTTGCGCAGGATGTCCTCGAGGATCTCCGGCGGGCACTCGAAGCCGAAGGCCGCGGGGTTGCCCGTGTTGAGTTTGAGGATGCGGTGACCTGCCGCTTCGAGCCGCATGGCCTCTTCGAGCACGGGGCCGCGGATTTCGTAACAGACGCCGGAGAGCTTCGTGGACTGGATGACCTGCATGTCTGCGAGCTTACGACCGCGTTTCGCGCGCTGCGCCCGGTTCACGCGCCGGTTCCTCCCTCCGGGGGCGCGCGACACCGCGCCCGGTCTTCCATCGCCATGCCGCCCCGGCCGCGAACCGTGGGAACGGCCGGTCGGGGCGGCGCCTCGGCTTGGAATGCGGGCATGAGGCGCACAACCGGGTGAGATGCGCCACGCGGGGGCGCACAACCGGCCGTGCGCGCCCCGGTGGGGACCCGGTCCCGCTCCCGCCCGCGCGGGGGCGACGGCGGGGGTGCGCCCTGGTCAGCCCGGCAGAACGGTCCCCTCGGGAAGGCGTACGCCGAAGTCCTCGGCCAGCACGCGCAGCACCTCGGCGGAGTCGCTCAGCTCCCGCTCCTCGACCGTGCCGTCGTCGGCGGTCTCCACCAGCGTCCGTCCGGACAGGGCCCGGTGCAGGCCCGGCAGGGTGCGCTGGGCGTACACCGCCTGCTGGAACGGCGAGCGCGGGTTCGTCGCGATGTGCCAGTTGATGACCTCGTAGTCCGGGGCCTCGAACGGTTCCAGGGTGAATTCGTACTGCGGCTCCCAGTAGCCGCCCTTGTCCGTCTGCAGCTCCCACATCTCCAGCGGGCCGTCGTGCGGGGCGTGCACGAGGCGGTGGCGGCGCGGGGTGTCCAGCAGTTCGGCGTCCGCCACCAGCGGGATCGGCTCCAGCAGTGCGCCGTGCGAGCCGAAGCCGACGTCCGCCAGCCAGCGGGTCGAGCCGCCCTTCTCCTCGTCCTCGACGTCCACCTGCATCAGCATGTGCGTGCGTGGCCGGACGTCACCGGGCGCGGCGCCCAGGACCACCCGCGCGGTCAGCAGCGTGACGTGGAATCCGAGCTGGGTCAGGGCGGCGGCGAGGAGGGTGTTGTGCTCGTAGCAGTACCCGCCGCGCTCACTGCGGACGAGCTTCTTCTCCAGGTCCGCGAGCGCGAGGGACGGGGCGCTGCCGAGGACCGGCTCCAGATTCTCGAACGGGATGCCCAGCATGTGGGCGCGGTGCACGGACCGCAGCACCTCCACGGTGGGGCGGCGCTCCCCGGACCAGCCGATGCGGGCGAAGTAGGCGTCGAGATCGAGTGTCATACCCCGACACTACGCAGAGACCTCACAGGTTTCTCAAGTGCGATGACGGCGCAGGAGACACGGGGAACACGCCCCACGTGTGTTGTACGGCGGGTGTGGGTCCCCGGCCGGCGACACGGCCCGGCCGCCTCGCCGGCCGTCCCCGGGTGTGTGCACGATCCTGCCCGGCGGCCGGCGGCCGGCGGCC
>NZ_DATMVN010000291.1:0-5803 GCF_035563135.1 Streptomyces sp. | reverse complement strand
CGCCGCCCCCGGGCGCGGCCCGGTGGCGGGCGGCGAGCCGCACTCCGGGGATCCGGGGCAGTCTGCTGGGGAGGAGTTCCTCGGCGAGGACGGCGGCGTGTGCCCTGGCGCGTTCCAGTTCGAGCAGGCGGGCCAGGTACTCGGCGGCGAAGCGGGCGTACACCTCGACGAGATGGCACTGGCGTTCCAGTGGTTCGGCCGGTTCGTCGTACAGCCAGACGGCCGCACCGAGCCTGCCGGTGGCTTCGGTGGCGAGGGGCTGCGCGTAGCTGGCGGCGTATCCGAGCCGGGCGGCCACCTCGCGGCAGCGGGGGTCGAGGCCGGCGTCGCCGAGGATGTCGGGGCTCGCCAGGGGGGCGTCGCTGTCCGGAAGGCCGTCGAGGAAGCGGCCGTACGCGGTGGCGCTGCGGGGCACCGTCTCGATGTGGCCCAGTTCGGCGTGCTCCAGGCCGAGCCCGACCGTGCGGGCCGGTCCGCCGCCGTCGGCGGGTTCGAGGATGAGGAGCCCCCGGCCGGCTCCCACCAGGGCCGCCCCGGCGGCCAGCAGCTCGGGAAGGGCGCTGTCCAGGGTGCTGGTCGCGGTCAGCCGTTCGGTGAGTTCGTGCAGGGTGGTGAGATCGGAGACCCATCCGGCCAGCCGGTCCTGGATGAAGGTTCCCGGGGCGGGAGGGGTGGAGGTCATCCCTCCCGTGGGCGCGGCAGTGTGCGTTGAAACGGGAACCATGGAGTCGATTCCAGCCACTTTCGGAAGGTGGGGGACGCTCATGACGGTCGGCTTCCCGACGGGTGCGTTATGTCGGATAGCATCGCAAACCCCCATGTCGTTCTGCGCCGCTATCGGTGCAACCACATGTATACGCACCCAGATGTACACGTACAAGTAAGGCAATGTCCAGCATTGTCCTCTCGGTTTTTACGGTGTCCGTGGGACAGTTGTTTTGGCTGAAAAAAGCACCCCCGGGCCGCTTTTTGCGATCGACTGGGGGCGCTCGACAGGGGCGCCCTCGGGGTGAAATGCCGGAGGGAGCGTCATCCAGAGCATGCTGGGTACGTAATCGTGGATGGCCAGGGGCAGTGTGACCGCCCCGGAACCCGACAGCGAGCCCGGGCGTCCTCACTGGTGACGGCCGCCCGCCGACCCCGAGCAGCGGGGTCGCACAAGGGGCGGCACGCGCGATGTGCACGCCGGTCGCGCGATGTATTCGACCGGACTCGGCTCGGTTCAACCCGGTTCGACTCGGCTCAGCTCCATTCTGTTCGGTTCCACTCTGCTCGGCTCGGCTCACGCTCGGCACCGGCTGTTCGGCCGTGCCGCAGTCCCGATGAGCGAGCACGCACGGCGAAGAGACGCACACGTGGTGTAACGAGCACGTGGTGCGATGTGGACCTCGGCGTTCAACGGAAAGGAACGAGCGCTCATGCGCGAGATCCTCGGAAGGCGACGCAGGCACCGGCCACGGCGCAAGGGAAGTTCCGCCCAGCTCGATGCGGCGCTGATCTGTGCCACCGTCCGGAAGTGGCCCGTGCTCCCCGGAGCAGGGCTGGCGACAGGAGCCGTGCGCGGCGCACGCGGCCGCGGCTGCGCCTGCCCCGATCCCGAGTGCGCCGTACCCGGCGCACACCCCTTCGACCCCGGTCTCCTCGCGGCGACCACCGACGCACGCATGGTGCGCTGGTGGTGGACCAACCGCCCTGACGCACCGGTCGTCCTGGCCACCGGTGGCCGGGCGCCCTGCGCGCTGAGCCTGCCCGCCGTCGCCGGCGCCAGGGCGCTGGCCGCACTCGACGGCATGGGGCTGCGGCTCGGCCCCGTGGTGGCGACACCCACCAGGTGGTCGCTGCTGGTGGCCCCGTACACCTTGGAGCGGCTCGGTGAGCTGCTGCACGCCCAGGACCGGGTGCCCAGCTCCCTGCGGTTCCACGGGGAGGGCGGCTATCTCCTCCTGCCTCCCTCCGAGGTGGGTGCGGGGCAGGTGCGCTGGGAACGTGCGCCGGAGGCGGGGAACACCGCGCCGTGGCTCCCGGATGTGGAGTCGGTCCTGGACGCGCTCGTCGAGGCGAGCAACAGCGCTCCGGACGGCGGCAGCCGGCTCGCGTACTGAGCGTTCGGCGGTGCGCCGGCGCGTGGAGCGCGGGCGGCTCACTCATCCAGGGGTGCGAGGCCGCCCGCCCCGGCGAGGACGCCGGATTTCTGTCCGAAAGCGAACGCCCGAAGGCCGGCGTCCGGCCCCGCTCCGCGCCGGAGCGGGACCGGTCCCGTACAGGAGGCTGCCGGAGGGCGGGTCCGTGGCGGGACGGATGCGCCAGGGCGGGAGACGGACGCGGGCCGGGCTTTCGCCGCAGGCCGCCGATACGCTGGGTGTCCCGGAGGGAACTCCGGGTGTCCGGGCCGGAAACGAGGACGTCCGGCCGCTGGCGACGGGGGATGCACCAGCGACCGGACTTCCAGAACCGTAACAAGAGATCTGCCGTGAGCAAATTCGATCTCGCCTATTCGGACAGTGATTTACCGGCGAGTACGGAAATCGTGACCGGAGTCACCCCCGTCCCGGACCGCCGTCACTGTCAGCTGAGCGTGACCTGGCGGTTGGTGAGCCCGCCGCGTGCCCGGCGTTCCTCGCCCGTCAGCGGAGCGTCCGAGGCGAGGGCCTCGGCGAGCCGCTCCGCGAACTGCGCCGCGGGCTTCTCGCACTCGCCGGCCCCCATCGCGCTCGGCAGGTCCCAGACCGGGACCATCAGCCCGTGGGCCCGGAACGAGCCCACCAGGCGGGTCCCTTCGCCGAGCGAGGAGGTGCCCGCCGCGTGCAGCCGTGCGAGGGCGTCGAGGAGCTGCTCCTCGGGGTGCGGCATGACCCAGCGCAGGTGGTTCTTCTCCGGCGTCTCGCACCAGTAGGCCGCGTCCACGCCGGAGAGCCGGACGGTGGGGATGGCGGCGGCGTTGGCCCGCTCCAGGGAGGCGGACACCTCGGCCGTGGCGTTCTCCGCGTCCGGGACCCAGAATTCGAAGCCGGAATGCACGACCGGCTCGAACGGGGCGTCCGGGTCGAGGGCGTCCTGCAGCCGTGGGCCGTCGGCGGGCACCCGGCGGGCGGTGACCGGTGAACCGGGCTCGGCCTCCAGCGCTCGCTGCAGGGTGTCGGCGAGATCGCGGCTGAGGTCGCCGGAGGAGGTGTCGTTCTGCAGGGCGAGCAGGACGGACCCGTCGTCGCGCCGCAGCGCCGGCCATGCCATCGGCAGTACGGTCGCGAGCACCACGGAGGGCACGCCCTCGGGCAGTCCGCCCTTCAGCGTCAGTTCGACGGTGGCGGCGGGGACCAGCTCACGCAGGGCGATCCAGTCGCACTCTCCGGAGATTCCTTCGAAGGGGCGCTGGACCAGCTCGGTCACGGCGTGGGCGGCGGCGCGTCCGTGACACGCCTTGTAGCGGCGGCCCGAACCGCACGGGCAGGGTTCACGTGCCCCTACGACCGGGATTTCACCGTCCTTGAGCTGCGGCTTCCCGGCCTTGGACTGAGGGCGCTTCTTGGCCATGGTGGGCGTTCTCCCGATTGCGACAGTGCGGTCTCGGGCGCGAGCCTAGCCGTCCCCCGCACGGCCGGGGCGCACCTGCCGTGGCACCCTCGCGGCCCACTCCGTCGTGCCGCCCTCCGCGGCCCTCCCGGTCCGGCTCGTCGTGCCGCCCTCCGTGGCGCTCCCGGTCCGGCTCGTCGTGCCGCCCTCCGTGGCGCTCCCGGTCCGGCTCGTCGCGCCGCCCTCCGTGGCACTCCCGGTCCACTCCGTCGTGCCGCTCCCGGTCCGGCTCGTCGTGCGCGCTCAGCCTGCGTCGTCGAAGGCTTCGAGAGCGTCGGCGAGGTCCAGCCCGTCGAGTGAGCCGAACCCGCTGATCCCGTTGAAACTGTTCAATCCGTCCAGGGCGTCCAGCCCGGACCGCTCGCGGCGTGCGGGCCTCGTGCTGCCCGGGGCCGCTGCGGCGAAGCCCTCGTTCCCCCGGCCCGCGGAGACCAGGGCCCAGACGGTGACCTCACCGACGGCGTCGTCCCGTACGCCCCATTCCTGGGCGAGGGCGCTGATGATGTTGAGCCCGCGCCCGCCGCGTGCGGTGACCGACGGTGTGGCCGGGGCCGGCCTGGTAGGCCCGCCGCCGTCCGTGACCTCGACGGTCAGGTCACCCCTCGTGTCCACGCGCCACGCGGCACGGACGTCGCCGTCCCCCACCTCTGAGTGCTTCCCCAGCGGCCTGCCGTGCCGGCAGGCATTGCTGAGCAGTTCGGAAAGGATCAGTACAGCGTCGTCGACCACGGTGTCCGAGACCCCGTTGCTGCGCAGTTGCTCGCGCATACGGTGCCGCGCCTGCCCCACGCCCGCAGGGCCATGGGGTACAGCCATGCTCGACGACGCGGGCACTTCCTGTGCCACCACAAACGCCACCCCCGAGACCTCCTTCGCCCCACGCCACGGATTGGATGCCCTTCTGGACTACGCCGGAAACCGGCCAAAGCCCTGTCAGTGATGCACTCGTAACGATCGATTGCGGAGTGAATGCGCCGGTGCACCCCTCGTAACTGATGTTAAGACCGGCCAAGTTGTGACAGAACCTGTTTCGGGCGGTTCGTGATGATTGCTTCCACTCCGAGGCGTGCGCAGAGCTCGACGTCCTCCGGGTCGTTCACGGTCCAGACGTGCACCCGGTGCCCCGCCCGGTGCAAGCGCTCGATGTAACCGGGGTGACTGCGTACGATCCGCATCCCCGGACCGGCGATCCGGGCCCCGGCGGGGAGCCGTCCGTCGCGCAGCCGCGGGGAGACGAACTGCATCAGGAAGACGGTGGGCAGGGTGGGGGCGGCGGCTCGGATGCGGTACAGGGACCGGGCCGAGAAACTCATGACGCGTACCGGGGACGGGCCGTCCGCCGGCGGGGCGTCCAGCCCGAACCGCTTGAGCAGGTGGAGCAGGCGCTCCTCGACCTGGCCGGCCCAGCGCGTAGGGTGCTTGGTCTCGATGGCCAGCTGGAGGGGCCGGCCGGCCGCCCGGACCTCGTGGGTGAGTTCGAGGAGCCGCTCCAGGGTGAGTACGGACGTGAGCTCACCCGGCACCGGGTCCCAGTCCGGGGACTCCTCGTGGTCCTTCCAGGACCCGAAGTCGAGGGCGGCGAGATCGGCCAGCTCCAGGGCGGAGACAGCACCCCGGCCGTTCGACGTACGGTTCACCCTGCGGTCGTGCACGCAGACGAGCTGTCCGTCGGCGGTGAGGCGCACATCGCACTCCAGGGCGTCCGCCCCGTCCTCGATGGCCTTCCGGTACGCGGCCAGGGTGTGCTCGGGAGCGTCGTCCGAGGCCCCGCGGTGGGCGACGACCTGGATGGGAGGATGCCGTGAGGGCAGGCGTGCGTGGGTCACCGCGACATCGTGTCACCGCGACGCGTCGGGTGCGGACACCTTGTTTGCGTAGGGCCTTTTTGTCTGATGTAAAGATTGGCGTGCGGATGCACAGGTCCTGCTTACAGTGGCCTGACGTGCTGTGGGAAAAGCTGACTGCAGACACGTGCACAGCGGATCTCTTGCCGAATGCCGAGTGGAACCGAGGAGTAAAGAGCTGTGAGCACCGAGAACGAGGGCAACGAGGGCAACACGGTTCCGTCCGTACCGTCCGTTCCGTCCGCACCTCCCGTGCCGGCTGCCGCTCCTGAGAGCACCCCGCAGGGGGGTCACTCCGCGCCGGACGTCCCGCCTGCCGTCCCCGCGGACGCGCCGACGGCCCACATTCCGGCCGCGGCGCACCCGCAGGGCGCAGAGCCGGCCGCGAC
>NZ_DATMVN010000290.1:0-7494 GCF_035563135.1 Streptomyces sp. | reverse complement strand
CGACGCGCTGGAGCGGCTGGCGGCCGGGCACCGCGACACACCGATGCCCGGACGGACCTTGACCCAGCACGCCGTGCCGACCGCCTTCGGCCTCAAGGCCGCCGGCTGGCGGTCGCTGGTGCTCGACGCGCGGGACCGGCTGCGGGCGGTGCGCGACGCCCTCCCCGTCCAGCTCGGCGGCGCGGCGGGCACGCTGGCCGCCTTCACCGTGGACACGGAAGAGGCGGCGGGGCCCGGTCTCGTCGCCTCCTACGCCCGCGAACTGGACCTGGCCGAACCGCTGTTGCCCTGGCACACCCTGCGGACCCCGGTCGCCGACCTGGCCGGTGCGCTCGCCTTCACGGCGGGCGCACTCGGCAAGACGGCGGCCGACGTGCTCACCCTGTCCCGTACGGAGATCGCCGAGCTCTCGGAAGGCTCCGGCGGTGGTTCCTCCGCGATGCCGCACAAGGCCAATCCGGTCCGCGCGACCCTGATCGCCGCCGCGGCCCGCCGGGCACCCGGAGCGGCGGCCACGCTGTACGGCTCGCTCGCCGCCGAGGACGAACGGCCGGCCGGGGCCTGGCACGCCGAATGGGAGCCGCTGCGCGACCTGCTGCGCACGGTCGGCGGGGCGGCGCGGGACGCGGTGGAACTCGCCGAAGGGCTCAAGGTCTTCCCGTCGGCCATGCGCGGCCACCTGGGACTGACCGGCGGGCTGATCGTCTCCGAGCGGCTGGCCGCCGTCGCCGCCGGGCGGGTGGGCCGGACCCGCGCGAAGGAGATCCTCACCGAAGCGGCCGGCCGGGCCCGCGACGAGGGCAGGCCCCTCGCCGAAATCCTCGCGGGCGAGCCCGCCTTCGACGGCATGGATCTCACGGAACTGACCGACCCCGCCCGGTACACCGGCAGCGCCGGGCTCCTCACCGACCGCGCTCTGGAGCGCCGATGAACACGACAGACGCCCTCCTCCACCACCGCGCCGAAGGGCCGGCGAGCGCTCCCCCGCTCCTGCTCGGCCCGTCGCTCGGCACCTCCACCGCGCTCTGGGACGGGGTCGCCCCCGAGCTCTCCGCCGCCCACCGGGTCGTACGGTGGGACCTGCCGGGGCACGGCGGCTCGCCCGCGGGCCTGATCGGCCCGGGAGCGGGCATCGCCGATCTGGGTGCCCTGGTCCTGGCACTCGCCGACTCGCTGTCCCTGGACCGGTTCTCGTACGCCGGGGTCTCGCTGGGCGGCGCGGTGGGTCTCTGGCTCGCCGTCCACCACCCGGAGCGCGTCGACCGGCTGGCCGTCGTCTGTTCGTCCGCCCACTTCGGCGGTCCGGGGCCCTGGCGGGAGCGGGCCGCCCTCGTGCGCGCCGAAGGCCTCGCCGAGGTCGCCGAAAGTGCGGCGGGCCGCTGGTTCACGCCCGGATTCACCGAACCCCGGCTGCTCGACGACCTCCTGGCCACGGACCCTTCGGCGTACGCCGCGTGCTGCGACGCGCTCGCCGACTGCGATCTGCGGCCCGGACTGTCCGGCGTACGGGCTCCGACGCTGGTCATCGCGGGGCGTGAGGACCCGGCGACGCCGCCCGCCCACGCCCGGGAGATCGCCGACGGAATCCCGGGCGCGGCGCTGACCGAGCTGCCACGCGCCTCCCACCTGGCTCCCGCCGAGCGTCCGCAAGCCGTGAGGGAGGCCCTGCGGGCCCACTTCGCTCCCCGGGAGCGCGGGAGCGGGCCGGTGGTACGCCGAGAGGTCCTGGGCGATGCGCATGTGGACCGGGCGCAGGCTGCGACCACGGAGTTCACCGCGCCCTTCCAGGACTTCATCTCCCGCTACGCCTGGGGCGAGATCTGGACCGACCCGACGCTGTCCCGGCGCGAGCGGAGCCTGATCACTCTGACCGCCCTGGTCGCACACGGCCACCACGGCGAACTGGCCATGCACGTCCGTGCGGCGGTACGCAACGGCCTCAGCCCCCGCGAGATCGGCGCCGCCCTCCTGCAGACGGGGGTCTACTGCGGGGTCCCGGCGGCGAATTCGGCGTTCGCGGTGGCCGAGCGGGTGCTGGCGGAGATGGCGGAGACGGAGCGGGAGGGCGTGGAGTAGCCGCGGATGCGGGACGGTGCCCGGCCGGGCACCGTCCCGCATCCGCGCGGCGGCTCAGCCGAAGCCGCGGGCGTCCTGCTCGAGTGCGGTGTCCACGGTCAGTGCCGTCGCCACGACGAGGCTCAGCAGCGGCTCGGGCAGCTGGTGGTGGATCTGCAGCACGTAGTTGTCCGCCGTGGTGAACATGGTCTTCGCCAGGCCTTCCCAGGTCTTGGTGATCCTGGCGATCTCGGTGCCGGTGTGGTCGACGACGGCGAAGTTCCACGCGCGCCAGTTCTCGGCCTTGACCGCTCCGGCCTGCCGGCCTTCGGCCATGATGGCAAAGTTGATCTTTCCGATGGCGTTCTGCTGGACGATCTCCCCCACGGGCTGCCCGTCCGGGCGCTGCACGAGCACCCGGGACTTGACGAACTTCGCCGGGCGGGTCAGGAGCAGTTGCGGCTGCCCGTGGGCGTCGCGGATCTCCAGTCGGTGCGTGAGGTACTGGTCGATGCCGGAGACGAACCTGAGTACCTTGCGCAGACCGCTCTGGCCGACCTGGGCGACCGGACCGGCGGTGTTCCCCTGCTGGTCGAAGACGCTGTACTCGTTCGTGAGCTCGATCAGCTCGGCCTTCTGGTTCACCACCAGGACCTGCTGGCTGAACAGTGAACCGGCGCCGGGCGCGCCTTGCCGCGGAACGGCCTGCTGAGGGGCGAACTGCTGAGCGGCTGTCTGCTGCTGAGCGGCCGCGGGCGCCTGGGCCTGAGCAGGTGCCCGCCCCTGAGCAGGGTGGGTGTGCCCGGTCCAGCGGGAGCCGTCCCGGTACCGCAGCAGCTGGGGCACCCCGTGAGGGCCCGGATGCCAGCCCGCAGGTAGGTTCGATTGTGTTGTCACCCGGGGCGCACCGTCCCGCCGAACCGCGCCCCATACTCATTGAACATTCACACACCATCTACGATGGCGACGATGACCGGAATGAGCGCGTGGACGGATCGGCGACGAGGTGGCCTCGGCCTGCCCGCCGCACCGGTCTGGGCACTGATGCTCGTGGCGGCTTTCCTCTGCTGCTCCCCGGCCGGCACAGCCTCCCTCCCCGCCGGCCCCCCTTCCACGACAGCCGCCAGGGCCTTCACCCCGGCCCCCGCGACGACCGCGGTGGTCGTCGTGGCCGACGCCCCGGGCGAACGCGGGATCGGCAGCTCGTGCCACGGAACGACGGACCACGCGACGGCCGCCGTGCTTTCCGGCCACCCCGCTCCCGTGGCCCTGCCCTGCTCCTCGGTGACGCTGCGGGCCGCCCCGCTCACCGGCGCCGCGACCGTCCGGGGTCCCACGAACGACTCGGTGGACGCTGTCGACCGACTACGTCTGCAGGTCCAGCGGATCTAGGCCCGCCCCGGTCCGCCCTCCGCGCCGTCGACGCGCCGGGGGCCGTCCGTCCGTGCGCCTTCGTCCCCGCGTGGCCGCCTTCCGCGCCCGCGATCCGCTGAACCCGAGGACCTGACATGGCTTCCGCCAAGAACCAGAACAGCCCTGCCGCCGCGCGCCGCGCCAAACTCGAGGAGGCCCGCCGCAAGGAGCGGGCCCGGGAGCGCCGCGGCCGCATCATCACCATCACCGCGGCCGTCGTGGTGCTCGCCGGCCTGGTCGCCGGGGGCGGCTACCTGATGTCGGCCGCCGACGAGCAGGACAAGGCCGAGGAGAAGGCCAGGACCTCGCCCGTCGCCGGCGAGAAGTCCTGGGACGACCTGGCCCAGGACCACGTCCAAACGCCCGTCGACTACCCGATGAACCCCCCTGTCGGCGGTGACCACAACCCGGTCTGGATGAACTGCGACGCCGACGTCTACACCGAGGCGATACCGAACGAGAACGCCGTTCACTCCCTGGAGCACGGCGCCGTCTGGGTCACCTACAACGACAAGGCGAAGGAAGCGGACGTCAAGGCGCTCTCCGAACGCGTCTCGAAGACGCCCTACTCCCTGATGAGCCCCGTGGCCGACCAGAAGGACCCGCTGATGCTCAGCGCCTGGGGCAAGCAGCTCACCGTGAAGAGCGCCACCGACGCCCGCGTCGCGCAGTTCTTCACCAAGTACGTCCAGGGCGCGCAGACCCCGGAGCCGGGTGCCGCCTGCTCCGGCGGGGTCGCCCGGTGACCCCGTCCGCGCGCGCTCCCCGTTCGCTGGTGTGGGCGGGGGCGGTGGTGTTCCTCGTGGCCGCGGGGCTGGTCCTGCTCATGGTCGTACGGCCCTCGGCGGCCTCCTCGTCCGGCTCCGGGGCGCCCGGTCCCGTTCCTGCGGAGAGCTCGGCCGATGTGGGCTTCGCCCGGGACATGTCGGTCCACCACCAGCAGGCGGTGGAGATGGCGTTCATCGTCCGGGACCGCACCGAGGACGAGGACGTGCGCCGGCTCGCGTACGACATCATCAACACCCAGGCCAACCAGCGGGGCATGATGCTGGGCTGGCTGGAGTCCTGGGGCAGGCCCAAGAGTTCGGACCGGCCGCCGATGGAGTGGATGGGCCACCCGGCCGCCCCGTCCGACGGCTCGCTCATGCCGGGCATGGCGACGGACACCGAGCTGGACGGACTGCGCGCGGCAGAGGGCAGGGACGCCGAGGTGCTGTTCCTGCGGCTGATGACCGTGCACCACCGCGCCGGGGCGGACATGGCCCGGGCGGCGGCCGGGGCGGCGGGCACGGACGAGATCAGGAGTCTGGCGGCGGGCACGGCCCGGGCCCAGGAGTCGGAGATCTCGCTCATGACCGACATGCTGGAGGCCCGGGGCGCGCGGCCCTGAGCCCTTCGGGAGCGTCCGGTGCGGGGGCAGGTCCGGTGGCGCGTGCCGCCGGGCCTGCCCGTCTTCGCGGCACCGCGAATTCACCTGGCGCCCGTGTCCTCCTCATGGGCGCGACACCCGGGCAGCGCACCGCCGCCCGACACTTCCTGACGAGTCACGGACATGCCCCTCTTACGACAGGAAGCCTTCGTGCGCATGCACCGCTCCCCTCGCCTGGCGGCCACCGCCCTCCTCGGCACGGCACTGATCACCCTGGTCCCGCTCTCACCCGCGCACGCCCGGTCGCTGCCGTCGGTCGGCGCGACGGCCGAGACCGCCGCGCTGTACGACGACGAGGCGGGCGGCAACGCCGACGCCGACGACCCGGCGATCTGGCGCAACGACGCGGACCCCGGCCGCAGTCTCGTCGTCGCCACCGCCAAGGAGGGCGGGCTGCGGGTCTACGGTCTGGACGCGTCCCTGGTCCAGTCGATCCCCGCACCGGTACCCGCGACGGAGGACGACGCTCCCGGCAGGTTCAACAACGTCGATCTGGTGACCGGACTGCGGACCCCCTCCGGCCGTGCCGATGTGGCCGTGGTGAGTGACCGGGGCAACGACCGCCTCCGTATCTACCGCGTCGACCCCTCGCAGCCCGGCGGCCCCCTGAAGGACGTCACGGATCCCGGTGCCGCCCCGGTCTTCTCCTCCGGCCAGGCCGAGATCAACGAGCAGCGGACCGCCTACGGCCTCGCCACCTGGCAGGACCGCTCCACCGGGCGTTCGTACGCGCTCGTCAGCCGGCGCAACACCACGGACCTCGCCCTGCTGGAGCTGCGGCCGACGGCGGCGGGCACGGTGGGCTACCGCCTGGTGCGCACCCTCTCGCTCCCCTCCTCCTTCCGGCTCCCGGACGGCACCCCGTGGACACCGTGCGGCGAGCCCGGTGAGCTGCCCCAGGTCGAGGGCATGGTCGTCGACCCGGAGAACGGCACGCTCTACGCGGGCCAGGAGGACGTCGGCATCTGGCGGCTGCCCGCCGGACTGACCGGGCGCCCGGTCCTGGTGGACAAGGTCAAGGAGTACGGCGTCCCGGGGACGTACGACCCGCAGACCGAGGAGTGCGCGCCCGGCTCCGACCCCGGCTTCGGCGGCAAGCGGCTGGCGGCCGACGTGGAGGGCCTGACCCTCTTCCGCGAGTCCGGTGGCGACGGCTACCTCATGGCGTCCGGCCAGGGTGACAACAGCTTCGCCCTGTACGACCGCGAGATCGTCGAGGGCAACGAGTACGAAGGCGGCTTCCGCGTCACCGCCGTGTCCGCAGACCTCGACGGCAGCGAGGAGTGCGACGGTGCCGCCGTGCTCAACGAGCCGCTGGGCTCCCGCTATCCGCACGGGCTGCTCGTGGTCCAGGACGGGCACGAGACCTCCGCTGCGGGCGGCGAGGAGGACCGGGAGGCGACCGGCTTCAAGTTCGTCGACCTGCGGGCGGTGACGGAGGCGGCGGACCTGTAGCAGGGCCCGTGGGGACCGTCCCCCCAGGGGCATCGCATAGGCTCGTCAACCATATGAAGAGCTACCTCACGCCCCTGGGGTCCAAGGCCGACAAGGACACCGTACGACGCCACAACCTGAGCCTCGTGCTGCGCGCCGTACGGGACGAGGGCGAGACCGGCGAGGCGACCCGGGCCGGGGTGTCGGCCCGGGTCGGACTCACCCGGGCCGCGGTGTCCTCGCTGGTGGAGCAGTTGCTGGACAGCGGTTTCGTCACCGAGTCGGGCAAGACGTTCAGCGGGCAGGCCGGGCGCCCCGGCACGGCCCTGAAGGTGGCGCGCACCGGGCCCGCCGGGCTCGGCGTGGAGGTCAACATCGACTACGTGTCGGTGTGTGTCGTGGATCTGGCGGGCACCGGCCGGGTACGGCAGACCGAACACCTGGACAACCGCGGGGCCCCGCCCGAAGAGGTCCTGGCCCGGGCGGCGGGGATCGCCGCCCGCACCCTGGACTCCGCGCGGGAGCAGGACCTGTACCCGGTCGGTACGACGCTCGCCCTGCCGGGGCTCGTCTCGGGCGGCTCGGTGCGCCAGGCCCCGAACCTGGGCTGGAACCAGGTCACCGCCGAGGAGCTGTTCGCGAAGTCGCTGGCCGCGCTGCGTCCCGGCGCGGCACCGCTGCCCGTGCGCTCGGAGAACGAGGCGAATCTCGCGGCGCTGGCCGAGCTGTGGTTCGGGGGGCTCGGCACGGTCCGCAGCTTCCTCTATCTGACGGGCGAGATCGGTGTCGGCGGCGCTCTGGTCCTCGACGGTGAACTGCTGCGCGGTGCGCACGGTTTCGCCGGGGAGATCGGGCACGTGGTGGTGGACCCGGCAGGACCCGGATGCAGATGCGGTTCACGTGGCTGCCTGGAGCAGTACGCCGGCCAGTCGGCCCTGCTGCGCGCGGCCGGCATCGGCGAGGCCGCCGGCGGGGCCGCGGGGGTGATGGAGCTGGAGCGGCGGGCGCAGGCGGGTGACCCCGTGACGCTGGCCGCCGTGGCCGGTGCCGGCCGGATGCTGGGGCAGGTGCTGTCCGGAGCGGTGAATCTGTTCGATCCGGACGCGGTGGTGCTCGGCGGTATCTACCGCGGGCTGATGCCGTGGCTCTCGCCGCCCGCCGAC
>NZ_DATMVN010000289.1:0-9300 GCF_035563135.1 Streptomyces sp. | reverse complement strand
CGGCACTCGCTGCGCAGCAGTGCCTTCGACGCCTACCGCCGCAAGAAGGTCCCCTGGAGGGAGAACCCGACCCGCTTCCTCGGCCTGGCCGCCTGATCAGCCCAACGAGGCCCGCGTCCCTTCCAGTCCGCACGCCCGCTGAGCCGTAGAACGGCAGGGCTACGCCGGGCCGGTCAACCACGGCGGCAGGAATCCCGATCCTGGGGAGACCAGGGCGACACCGTCGGGCAGCCGGCTGTTGACGTGCTCCACAAACGCGCCCGGCAGGCAGGGCGACTCGTGGATCTGGAACAGGGCCTTCACCGCCAGCCGGGGCGTGGACAGCAGCCTCAGGACCCACGCCTGGGTGGTGCTGCGGTCGGCGGGCTGTGCCGTCTTGGTGACCACGACGCGGAGCAGACCGTCTGGGGCGCAGGTCAGCGCGGCGTGGTTGGTCGGCGTGAGCTGCACGGCCTGGTCGTAGAGAAGGCAGTCGTCCCAGGCGATGCCGTTCAGGACGCCGCCCGGAGTGGCGAACACGACGCCCCACTGAGACACCCCGATGGAGGGATCCGCACCGTCGGACCAGCCGTGCTCGATCATGTGCCGGTACGGGTCGACACGCGGCTTGCCGGGCTGGGCGGAGCTCGGCCACTGGTGCACCACGCCGGGCGCGATGCCAGCCAGGGACCGGTTCCCCGGAGCCGTCCAGTTCGCGACGACCAGGGTGAGGCAGCCGGGGCCGCCGTTCCCGTACTGCCGCAGCACGACGAGTTCGGGCTCGCGCCGGAGGCCAGCGGACGTGTAGGGCTGGCCGGTCATGGCGGTACGGGTGCGGGCCGCGGACTTGCGAGCGTGGTTCTTCGTCATCGGTACGTCCTTCACAGCCTGCGGCCCATGACCCGCCGGCCGGACAGCACGGACAGGACGAAACACGTGCTGATGCGGAGCACCTTTGGCCTGATGTTCGTCGCGGTCATGGGACGGGACGGGAGCCTTCGGCCGCACGGGGCCGCAGCCGAACATAGCCCCGAGCCCTTCACGTGGCCAAGTACGTGCCACCCGTCCGGGTGAACGCCCAGCAAGATGAGCCTCCGGTGCAAGACTGCCCTTGATCGAGGGAGATGAGAATGCCCCTCTCGAGTTCGCCATCGCGCGCCGGGCGGAGGACGCCGCCGCCACCGGACGCGCTGCCCTATGGCTGTCCCGCGTACGGGGTGGCCCGGGCCATGGCCGTGACCGACAGCAGGCACCCGGACTTCAACGAGGCCCGGCGGCCTTGGCGCCGACGCCCCGAGAGTGCGGGGCGCTGGCGGAGGACCTGCGAAACGCCCCTCAACGCAGCCGCAGTACCACCACGGTGGCGTCGTCCCGGTAGCCACTCTCCTCGGCTTCCGCCGCCGCCACCAGGGCGTCGGCGAGGGCCTGCGGCCCGTCCGAGTGCTCGCTGCACAGCCGGGTGATCGTCTCCGTACTGACCTGGTCGGATACTCCGTCGGACATCACCAGCACGAGGCGGGCCTCCTCCTCGGGGATCTGCACCTGCCGGCACGTCGCCGCGCTGGACTGCGCGAGCCCCAGGCGTGCCCAGTTGTCGTGCTTCGCGGCCTCCAGCTGTACGGCCGCACCACCGTTCCACCGCAACCAGTTCCCCATGGTCTGGTCGTCGGACCAGAGGGTGAGGCCGGTGTCCTCCCGCCAGCCGTACGCACGACAGTCCCCGATCCAATGGACGGACGTCGGCTGCCCCGGCTGCGCGCAGGCGAACACTGCGGACGCGTGCGGCGGCCGGTTGTAGGCCGCGGCCATCTGCCCGGCCGTCATCAGTCCCGGCAGCCCGCCCAGCTCCATCCCGATGTGCGTGATCACCGGCGGGGTGAGCGCGGCGTACCGCACGGTGTCCGGGTGGTGCCCGGCCCCGTCCACCACGGCCGCGCACACCATCTCTCCGCGCCGCTGCACGTCGACCCCGTCTGCGCACGGGAGCTCCGTGCCCGGCCGCTGCGCCCGGCCCACCGCGATCACTGTGCCCTTGGTCGCTTCCTTCACCGCGTCCTCCTTCGTCCCCGGGGCTGGCGTGGCCCTCCCCGCAAAGGCCCGCGGTGACAGAAGAGTGCGCTAGGTACCGAAATTGAGGCTGATGGGGCAGAAGTGGCACCGCCAGGGGAAATCCGGTCCGGGGCCGACGGCCAGTGGCGTAGGGTGGTCCTACCGACGCGGGGTGGAGCAGCTCGGTAGCTCGCTGGGCTCATAACCCAGAGGTCGCAGGTTCAAATCCTGTCCCCGCTACCAACGCACCGGCCCCCCTTCGACTTCATGTCGAAGGGGGGCCGGAAGCATGTAGGGGCGCCGCAGCCGTGCGATGCCTCTACTCCGCGCCGCGCTGCGCCTCGAAGGCCGACATCATCACCTCGTACGTCTGCTGCTTGCGGGCCGCGTGCTCAGGGCTTGCCAGGTAGCGCAGGTGCTCCTCGTGGTCCCGCACCCTCTCCTCGTGCCGGCGGCGCCGCTGCTCGGCGACCCGCGGTGACGCGGCGGTGCGTATCGCTTCCGCGGCCACCTCCGGGTCCGGGGCGTCCACGGACATCTGGACTCGGGCGAGGACGTCTTGGCCGGCGGCGCTGGACTCCAGCCACAGCAGCATCCCGGGGTCCTCGTCGAACGCGAGGCGCAGCCGCTCCCGGCCCGGTGCCGTTTCCGTCAACGGGAGCAGTACGGCCGGGTCGTTGCTGGCGTGCACCAGGGCCGAGGCTTCCGGGTCCTCCTTGATCAACTCGGCGATCCGCTCCAGGAACGCGGCCGTGCGCACCAGCCCGGCGGAGTTCGGGTCGTACGGGCGCGGCCCCGGGTCACCGTGCTCCCACGTCCGCGAAGCCTCGATCTGCTCGTTGATGTCCACCCGAACCCCTACCCCTCGTGATCTTCGACCTTGACCCTACGAGGTTGCACAACGGGCCGGTACAGCGACCGGGGGCGCGATCTGCATCCGGGTGCCGTCCCAGAGCACCGTCTCTGCAGGCAGGATGAGCAGTCCAGCCTCCCCGTCTTGCCAGGCCGCACCAGTACGTCGCACTTGGACAGCCGCGCCGCCCGCACCGGCCATGTAGACCGTGGGGTCGACTTCCCATCCGTGCTGGGCGAGCCACGCCTCCAGCTGGATCATGTCCGATGGTGTCGCCCCACGCGGCCACTCGTACGTGCTCTCGCTGCTCATGTCCGTTCCCCGGGGTACTGGCCGGACGCCCGGCCACTGGCGATCCTCCCATCCGGTACTGACAGACGACTGTGCAATATCCGTGGGCGCTCGATCGGTGCCCTGTCACTGGACCGGCTAGCAGCCTGGGATCCGGAGACGTGGCCTCGCTGCAGTCCCTTCGAATCCTCGGACTTCGCCATGTCAAGGCGCCCAATCGATGCCCGCTGCGTCAGTCGGTGACGGGCCCGAGGAACATCTCGGCGACGGCGTCGGGCAGCGCATCGATCGCCGAGATGCCGGCCTCGAGCGCCTGGCGGGCACGGACGAGCTGCTCGGGGATCTCGGCGGCACGCACGTCGTCGACGGCGGTCACGGTCGTGCAGGCCAGGAGGTCCAGCAGCGCGTTGGATGCGTGCGCGGCGGCCTCCACGATGGGTCCGGCGCCGCCCTCATTCATCCTCTTCAGCGGCTGACGTACCTGGCCCGCCTGCCAGTGCAGGACGCCCATGACGCCCACGTCGTCCGCGCCGGACGCCTTGAGGACCTGCTCGCGGGCCAGGCCGAGCTCACGGCCGCCGGCACCACTTTCGAGCATTCGGCCCTCGGTGACCATCCCGGTGCCGATCGACGCCCCGTACAGGGCGTTCGCGAGGATCGCGGCCAGGACCTGCTCACCGCCGACCGCGGCGGCCTGCTGCGCGAGCTCGGCCTCTGAGGGGACGCTGGCGTACACACCGAGCGCCGACAGCGCAGCGGAGATCTCCGAAGCAGTGGGGGCGGGGCTGGCGGAGGAGGGCTGGGGCGGAATCGTCATGGGTCTGAAGGTAGTAGACGCAGGATCGTACGGAACCGCTCCGCCTGAAGACGCCCACCGTCACCAGGCCCGTGGTAGGCCCTTCCTGTCGGTGCTGCACGGCATTCTGGCCATCACGGATGGCCCAGGCCCCGGGACGGGCTGTCAGGTCCACCCTGCCGCGCGCATCATGCTGAACGACGCCCGCTCAGCCGCCTCCTCTTCATCCTGGTTCACCTGGACGCTCTCCCAGCCTAGGCCCTCGGCGTACCGCAGCACACCGGACAGCGTCTCGTAGTCGTCGGGACCCTGAGGGCCGTCGAAAGGCGAGACCAGGACCGGTGACAGGGCTTGCCGCACCCAGTCGGCGACGACGGCCTCGTCCCCCTTGGGCATCCACGCGTAGTAGGGCATTCGGCCAAGCTCACCCAGCGCCTCTCTCAGGGGCTGGAACTCCGAGCCGGGACGCGGACGGGCCGCGCGGTCGAGGGCGTCGGCGAACGTGGTGAGCAGGGCGAGATCCGCCTCGGCTACCTCGATCGACGCCAGGTGCGTCACGTTCCCGCCGTCGGGCCCCACCAGCAGCAGCATGTTGGGCGGGTACTCCTCGGTCCCGTCCACCAGCTCCTCCGTCCCCTCGGGTAGTGCATTGCGCACTTGCCAGTACGCCTCGGTGACGTCCTCAATCGGCGCGCCGGGGATTGGCACTCCTCCGTTGTCCCGGTAGCCCACAAGCTCCCCCTCATGATTCAGGACCATGTCCATACGGAGCCTCAGGAGCAGTCCATCCAGTTCGTACATTCCGCGCAGGGCGTCCGGCACAAGCGGCAACAGCATGGTGCGGGTGGGGGAGGAGCGCAGTGGCAGTGGCCGGGCGCCAGCTCGGGTCCGATCGTTCGCCCGCATCGCCTCGGTGAACCGCAGGCCGGCAGCTCGGCTCAGCTCTCGCAGTTCCCGGGTACGCTTCCGCGACTTCCGGGGCGGATTGGTAGGCATGTCTGACTCCATGCAGCAGCGTGCCCCACGCACACGCCGCTCTGAAGACAGGCATGGTCAGGTGCACGATGCGTCGAAGGACGGCTTGGCCTACCAACGAGGTCTCCAGCGTGGGCGGAGGGCCCCTTCAGCGGTCGGCGGTCGTGGCCGCCTGCCGGGCAGCATACCGGCTCGCAAGCCGCAGGATGAACGGGCAGACACCTCTGCCTGTGCCGCCGAGCGCCGTCCGTCACGGCCTCATCGGCTTCTGCCCATGAGCGCGCGATCCTGGCACAGTCGGGCCGATTGCCCGCGGAGGGGCCGCCGCGCTACCGTCAACGCGGCGTTAGTGACCGCCTGACTCCGATGCTGTGCGTCCCCACGTGACCAGCAGCTCCGGCGGACAAGGTTCTGTCGAATCTCACTCACCGATCACCTGTGCTTGAAATGCCGAAGTGCGGGACGTGGGACTGCACGGGATGACGAGCACGCATGACGCGCAACCGCAAGAAGAAGTTGGCCATCCGAGCCGAGGCCGAGGGCGGCAGCCACGCCCGCGCCGCCCGACTTCACACCCCCGCCCCCAAGGAGATCCTGACGGCGGAAGTCCAGGACCGCCTGATCAACGCGTTCCAAGTCGAGGGCTGGCCTGTAGAGACCGACGGCTTCCCCGAAGGCGGCATCTGGACCGGCTGGCTTGGGCCGGTCTGGTCCATGCTCTCCCGCCCGGGTGGAACGGACACCGAGGCAGACCCCGACGACCCGGACCATTACGACCTCACCACCGTCCCCGAGCTGACCCTCATCACACCCAAGATCCCCATCAACTCCGGGGAAGCGATGGTGCTCACCCTGCCCGGCACCACACCGCTCACGGAGATCGTGCACACGGTATGGGAGGAGCTCGGGCGTGCCCGCGCGACTAAGGTCGACGCACTGGTCAATGACGCGACATGTTCCCTGTGCGGCGACAGGTACCCGGCCGCGCACCTGCTGCCGGCCACAGAGCACGACCGGCTCGTCCTCTGCCCCTTCTGCGTATTCGACGGCGACATCCTCGGTGGCCACCCGCTGCGCCTGGCCTACCTCATCGACGCGCTGACCGATGAGGATGTTGCCGCGCCGGCAGGCTGGTCAGCCGTGACCGCGCTCTTGGCCTGCGCCGCGGGCCCGGACTTCCGTGAACGACTCGAAGGCGACGACGGCACTCTGCGGCTGCCGCTGCCGCACTGGTTGGGGTGTTCACGAGTGGGTCTGATCAGGCACAACTCGCCAGCTTGAAGAGCTTTTCCCGTGAGACGGGTGATCGTTCCCCGTTGGGCTGCGGTAGCCACCGTGGAGGCATCAGTCGTCGAAGCCGCGGTAGATGTGCGCGAAGCCGCGCAAGAAAGCCGGGAATTGACATGCCCGCCATTGCCCGCGCCCGCTCAGCCTCGGGCGTCACCGACCTCCGGTGACTAGGTTGATCGCGTTGCCTGGCCGGACGTAGGGCGGCGAGCCGTTCGAGGTGACGGCTTCTCAGGCATGCCGAGACCAGAAGGCGACGAACGCGATGTAGGAGATGGCGGCGGTGGCCACGAACCAGAAGTACGGATCGCCGCTTCGTCCGGATGCCAGGTCACCGATGTAGGCGTACAGATTCCCTGCGGTAAGCACCACGCCCGTGCCGGCCCAGGCTCGCCCTGAGATTCGGGCGAAGCGCTCGTCGGGAGCCTTTTCGGTGAGGCCCTGATAGGTCTCGCTCCGGCGCCCCAGCAGCACTAAAGCGAGACTGCAGACCGCCAGGACCCCGAACGTCACCAGGCCGAGAGCGAGGCGGCCGCCGAAAGTCGCGGCCACGAGGCAGGCGCCTCCGACGGCGAGGAAGAAGCCGGGGACGGACCGCCTGGCTGCGCTACTGGTCATCTGCTGGGCTTTCTTCGGCATGAAACATCTCCTCAACGCTGACTTCAAAGAACTTGGCCATGGACATGGCGAGCGGCAGGGAGGGCGTGTACCGCTCGGTCTCGATGGCGTTGATTGTTTGACGTGAGACCCCCAGGGCTGTGCCTAGCTGGCCCTGGGAGAGCCCTCGTGACGACCGCAGTTTCCTGACGCTGTTTCGCACATGTAAAGCTTACTTGTCACCCTTCAGTCGTTGTCAAGCTCGCTTTACAGACAGGGCGGGCTCGCGCGGCGTCTCGGGCGCCGTGTTCACCGTGCTGGCGGCCAGCCCGGCATAGGAGGGTGAGCGCATCGCCAACCTCCCCTTGGGGGGCACGCCGAAAAACAGAAGGAGTTCAGGATCCACAGGCGGATGCCGGTTGCGGGGTCCCGCATCAATCTGAGGATCGGAGTCACCGTGTCGGCGAGGCTGGCATGCCGGTGGCGGAGGCCAGGTCGACAGGACTGCGCGGAAGGGCGGCTTTCCCTCAACTGCCAGACAGGGTTGCCCATTTGGCTTTCTGGCACGGCTGGCGTTCCCTACGATGTCTGGCGTTGCACCGACATGCTGGCGGTTCGGGGAGGGCTGATGGTGTCCGGTGAGGCGGCTGCGGTCGAGGGGCTGCGCACGGCTGTGGACTTCTATGCCGACAAGGCCGCGCGCCTGCGGCAGCGGCGGGTGGATCTTGAGAAGGAACTGGCCCAGGTGGATGCCGACTTAGCCAGCACCTCTGCCTCTCATGACCATCTGGCAGCCGCCCTGGAAGAGATCACCGCCGGAGCGGATGTCGGCTCTGACGCCCCTGGCTACCGGCCCGATAAGGAGGACGCCGAAGCACAGGGACCGGCCTCAGATGAGAACGGTGCGACGGGTCCTGCAGATTCTCCACAGCAGGCCGCCACGACGCCGCGGAACCTGCATCTGGGTCAGCAGGTGCTGCAGGTGCTGGCCACGGCGGGGCGGCCGTTGCGGGTGAAGGAGATCACGGAGGCCATCGGGAGGCCCGTTTCCGGGAAGCAGGGGGCGGCCGCGATCGAGACGACTCGCAAGACCTGCAAGCGGCATGTCGCACAGGGCAAGGCCATCGAACCTGAGCCCGGGGTCTTCGCGATCGCCTCTGCTGTCGGCGGGCATGTGAAGGGGGCCGCCTAGCGACTGCCCCTTCACGAGTGTCCCCTCCTCCCGTTGCGGGGAGGAGGGGACGGGTTCCGTTGAGTTGGACGCTCTTCGGAACCTTCGACGTGGACCCCTTGTCAGTGGCTCACGCTGCTCCCGAGGCTAGAGCAACTGTGCTCGCCCCGGGGGCGCGTGGCCTATTTTGTCGTCCCCTGCGCCGGTGAGGCCCGGGGACGGAAGGGCCTTTTCCCATGCGTATGCGGCATTCCTCCACTGGAGGGGTACAGCGGCACGGCAAGGAAGTTCTCCAGGCGGGCGACGGTGGCGACGTCAGGCCAGCAGCGGCCGGCCAGCAGGTCGGCGATGGCCTGCCGGTTGACCCCCGAGCCGGCAGCGGCCTGCCGCAGGCTCCGCCGCTGCGTCTTGAGCACAGCTTCGAGGGCGCGGGCGATGCCCTGAACGACATCGGCGGCGGCATCGTCGATCCCCGCATGGGGCCAGGATTCCGGGTCGTCGGCAAGCTCTCGCGGCGGCCTTTTTCGGGCCAAACCTCCCACCACGTCGATGCACTCCTTTCCGTGAAGATCGGCTTCGACCCCTTCACCGGCTGCTTATCCAGCCGGTTTCGTTGGTCTGTGACGTTGAGCCCGGAGGTCTCCCGCCGCATCCGTGAGTACTGCCCGCGCTTGTCGCAAGCACGGTGGGCGCGGGTCGCCGACCAGGTGCGCGCGACCGTGACGGCAGCCGCCCCGGCGACTTGTTACGAGGCGGGACACCTGCTGCATGTAGTGGGGCGCCTGGCTGTCTGGGCCGATGGCGGCGGGTTGCCGCGGGATCCGGGGGTGTGGCTGCGCACGGAGACGATCGACGCGTTCGTGCTGTCGGGCTGTGCGGGCATGGACGGTTCGACGGTGCAGACCTACCGGTCCTGGCTGCGCCGCACGAGGGAGGCCCTGGTGTGGGCCCAGCGCGGTGAGGCCCCGCCCGCGCGGCTGTCTTCGCCCCGCGGTCCGCAACCTCCCTATGAGCGCGGCGAGTTGGCGAGGCTGCGGGCCTGGGCAGGGCACCTTCCGGGCCGAGCCCGGCTGGACGGGCTCGCGTTGATGGCCCTGGGGGCGGGATGCGGCCTGGCCCCAGGCGAGGTCGTACCAGTCCGCGGCAGTCACATCCGCATCACCTCCAGTGGTGTCGCGGTGCTGGACGAGGACCTGCTGGGACGTCTGGTGGCCTGTCACGCCCGGTGGGGCAGTGTGCTGGCCGAGTTGGCTGCGGAGGGCGGCGGGGGTTTCTTGTTCCGGCCCAGCCGGAAGGTGGCCG
>NZ_DATMVN010000288.1:0-8042 GCF_035563135.1 Streptomyces sp. | reverse complement strand
GCCGTCGGCCCGGTAGCCGGTGTCGCAGACGGCACCCTTGGTGCCGGAGTAGACGGTGCTCCAGCTCTTCGTGGTGGCGTCGAGCCGCTGCATCTCGTACCGGGCGATGTCGGCGGCATTCTGTGCGGTGGTGACCAGCTCCGGTGCCGCGTAGGGCTGGTCGGCCGGGCAGGCATCCCATTCGACGAAGGGCGCGGCGGGCGGCGTCCTGTCGACGGTGGTGACGAGCTTGTCGGGGCTGCCGCCGGAGACATTGCCCGCCTTGTCGACGGCCCGCACCTCGTAGTAGTAGGCCGCTCCGGTCTTGGGCAGCGCGCTGTCGGTGTACGACGTCGCGGTGGTCGTCGCGAGCTGCTTGCCGTACGGCGCGCCCTTCAGCCGCCGGTGGACCCGGTAGTTCGCCAGGTCCATCTCCTTGCTCCTGGACCAGGTGAGCTTGGCGGCGCCGGTGGCGGAGTTGTACGAGACGGCCGCACCCGTCGGGATGAGGGGCTTGACCTTGTCGTAGGCGGCGGAGGTTCGTGGCGTATAGGCGAACCTGACGTTCGCGGAACCCGTCCAGTTGACGAAGTCGAAGCGGATCGTGTGCTTGCCCGCCGGGATCGTCACGTTGACCGTCTTCGTGACGGTGGCGGAGACGTTCTTCCATACGTCGATCTTGCGGACGCCATCGACATAGACGCGCATTCCGTCCAGGGCGGAGGCCGTGAACGTGAAGGGGCCACCGGAGCCGAAGTCGCGCGTCACCGACCAGCGCACGCCGAAGTTGTTGGACGGCACGCCGGAGACGGGGGCTCCGCTGCCCCAGTTCTGGTCGATCGTGGAATCGCAGTCCGTCTTCTTCGGCGTACCCGAGAACGTCGTGTTCGCGAAGAACTGCCGTGTGAAGACGGGGGGAGTACAGTTCGCCGCCGCGGAAGCAGGTACGGCGGTGGCGTAGAGCACTCCGCCTGCCGTGGCCAGGGCCAAGGCGGTGGCGGTCGTGCGTCTGGCTGGGTTCATCAAGTCCTTCAGTCCTGTTCGGCGGCCGATGTCGGTCAGACGTCGCCGAACAAGACAGACAAGAGGGCCGGTTGGTTGTACGAGCCTCAGCCGTGACAGCTTCAGACGCTGGGACACGGTCTCCGTAGCGACTCCCGTGCCCCATCCGCGCCCTTCAGAGCGGAGAGCAGCGGTCATGTACGGGTCCCGGAGACCACAGCCGATCACTCCACCCCAGGGGAAAGCGCAGGGCAGGGGCACCTCTTCGGCTGGAGGGCGGCTGCTGCTCCCGGAAACTCGTGGACAGAGCCGGCCACATGTAACTCACCATCCGCTGCGGCGTCATGGCCGATGCGAGGTCCGATCGCGCAGCGGTATGAAGTCCCAGCGCAGTCTCTTCTTCTCATCCACTGCGGGGGTGCAGCCGTTCAGGGGATGGCCGGTCTCAAGAGACGTGGCGATCGTGTCCATGAGCACCGGCAGGGACGTCCACATCTCGTGTGATCCACGCATGACGCCTTCCGTGGCCTCGGCCTCATGGACGCGCCCCCGGTCGCTTTCGGGACGGTGGTCCAGTACGAGGTAACCCCCGCCGAGTTCCCGCGCGAGGGGAATCAACTGCGGATGCCCGTACAGGACGCTGCTGGCCCCGGTCTTCATGAAGTCATAGTCCACCTCGTCGCCTTCCTCATCTGCCGTGCGCTTGTCGTGGAAGCTGGTGAAAAGTTCCCACTGAGCTGCTGTCTGACGTGTGCTCAGAAAGCTGTAGGAACCGGGCAGCAGAGAACTCCACTGGTCGAGGAGGCCGTCGTGTTGCAGCAGTGACGTCACCAAGGGCTTGAGGAGCGGCCGGCCGATGACGCGTTCGGTCGCGGCGATGTCCGCCGGATCCGCGGGTGGAGCCAGCGCAGCGTGGGTCGTCGGTGCGTGCTCGGACAGCCAGTCCTCGATGCGCGTCCACGACTCACTGATCGATGCGGTCATGCCATGGCATCCTGCCACCCGGTACTGACAGCGTCCGGGCAAAACCTCTTGGTGGCCACGCCCCCGGTACATCCGGCCTGAGCCATCTCCGCGGCAGGCATCGCGGGCTGCCCACCCGTCAGTACCGTGTCCCATCCGTGCTCTTCGGAGCGGGCCGCAGCGGGCGAGCGCGGCTCCCGGAGACCCTGCCGGCCCCACCCGGTCCGGGCGGAACATGCGGGCCGAGGCCATTTCGGCAGTCCAAGCACCGTTGTTTCCCGAGCTCGGAGCGCGAGTCCGCTTCTCTCGTCCGCTCTTCGACCAAGGACCTGGCCGCAGGACAGGGCCTTGTTTGCCGGCTGGACCATTTTTTATGGCGCATGCCGTTCGCGCACCCTGCCGGCGGGTGTGCCGGGTGGCCGGATTTCGATGAAATCGCTGATCAGAGGATTGGCATCGGCCGCGCGGTTTGCCGAGACGACTCGGGCCGGGGCGATGCCCTCGATGGGGACGGTGATCAGGCTCGGGGCGCTGTGAGCGCAACGCGACGTGCGCCGCCCCGTGCGCCCGAGGGCCGAGCCGGACTGCTCCTTGAGCTGGGGGTGGGGCGATTCAGCCCCGTTCCGTGGAACCGATTCGCTGAGACAGAACCCGGACGTGTGCAGGACCGTTTCAGGATCGACTCGGGCCTAGTGTCATCGGTGCACGCAGGAAGCACCGCAACCGAAAGCCGATGGAGATCATGATGCGTTCGCGCCTCGCCGCCCGTTCCACCCGTCTCTTCCTCGCCATCGCAGCCGTGACGGCCATCGCTGCCACCTCCACCGCCTGCGACGCCGACGACGCCAGCAGCGCCTCGGCTCCCTCCGTCGGCAGCGGCGGGAGCGGCAGCCCTTCCACCAGCGGATCCGGTTCCAGTGCCTCCGGTTCCAGCGGCTCCTCCGACTCCAGCGACTCCCCTGTCAGGACCGCCGACTCCGGCGACGGCGAGAAGAGCGGCTACGGGCAGTCCTGCGGCACCAACGACCTGGACTTCACGGTCACCTCGGAGTCCCAGGCCGGCGGTTACTACCTCGTCACCGCCAAGGCCAAGTCCGGTATCACCTGCTACCTGGACACCAACACCCCCAGCGTGTCCTTCGGCTCCGGCACCGACGGCGTCGCCTCCCCTGTCGGACAGGGTGGCGAAGACCCCATCGAGCTCACCGGCTCCACCGTCGCGTACACCGGTATCAGCCCCAAGACCACCGACAGCGATGCCGGCAAGGAGTTCGAGACCGTCATCATCGCCCTCACCGACGACGATCCCCACCCCGCCGAGCTCAAACTCCCCGACACCGCCAACGTCGACAAGCCCATCGTCACCAACTGGGCCACCAACCGCGCCGAGGCCGTCCCCGTCATCGTCTGACGAACCCGAACCCGAACCCGAACCCGCTGCGGTGGTGATGTCCGCGGAGGCGGTACGGTCCGTGGATCTGCTGTGGCCCGTGGCGGCCGGCCGGCTTGCCACCGCCGTCCTGGCCTCCCTGTACCCGGCCGTCCTCACCGTCCTCGGCCTCACGCTGCTGAACGAGAAAGTCGCCCGCGTGCGGATGACCGGACTGATGAGCGCCGCCGCCGCCATCGTCCTGCTCCCACTGTGATGACGCGCATGTCCGCGTTCCCTTCGTCTCTCCGATGTCGTCCGGCACCGGGACGGCCGCTCCCGACATGGATCAGCCGGCGAAGAAGTCGCCCAGGGAGCGGACGAGCGCATCCGGAGCCTCTTCGGCCACGTGGTGCCCCGAATCGATTCCGTGGCCCCGTACGTCCGGTGCCCACTTCCGCCAGATCTCCAGCGGGTCGCCGTAGAGGTCTTCGAGGTCGTCCTGGATCGACCACAGTGCGAGGGCGGGGCACTGAATCCGCACACCGGCGGCCCGGTCGGTCTCCTCATGGTGCCTGTCGATGGTCAGCCCGGCCCGGTAGTCCTCCAGCATCGCCCGCACCACCTCAGGGTTCCTGGTGGCCTCGCGCCATTCGTCGTGGTTCTCCTGCCCCATGCGCTGCGGGTCGCCGCGGTACCAGCTGTCCGGGTCGGCGTTGATGACACGCTCGGGGATGTCCGGCTGGGCGAAGAAGAACCAGTGCCACCACTGCGTGGCGAACTTCGCGGTGATGCGGGACAGATGCTCGCTGACGGGCAGGCAATCGATCAGCGCCACCCGTGAGACCACGTCGGGGTGGTCGAGGACCAGTCGCAGTGCCACTGCTCCGCCTCGGTCGTGCCCGGCGAGCAGGAAGCGGGAGTGGCCGAGCGACCGCATGACTGCCACCATGTCGCCGGCGACCACGCGTTTGGAGTGGCCCGCATGGTCCGCTGTGGGTGCCGGGCCCCGGGAGCGGCCGTACCCCCGCAGGTCGGGGCAGACAACGGTGAATCCCCGCTCGACCAGCTGAGGTGCGACCCTGTGCCAGGTCGCGGAGGTTCTGGGATGGCCGTGCAGCAACAGCACCGGGGGCCCCTGGCCGCCCCAGCGGGTGAAGATCGATGCTCCTTCGACCGGGATCCGCTTGGATGCAAAGTGTTCGAACATCGTCCCAGTGTCTCTCAACCACGCGGTGCTCTACGGGAGTTGCGGCATACGAGGGCACGCCAGGATTCCGGACAGGGCGAGGTGCTCCTCGGCTGGAACGCCGAGGCGTGAGAGCGTCGCCGACGTGCCCCGTCCGGGCTCTTCGGGACGGCTCCCAGCGGCCCTGGACCACCCCTCCCCCGCAGGCGCGTGAAGGGGGCACGCTGTTCCGTCGCACCCTTCGCCGGCCGAAGCCGGTCGCGCTCCTGGCGCCCGGCAACGACGGCATGACCACGCGGGACGCCCGGCTGGAGATTCCAGCCGGGCGTCCCGCTGAACTGCCGGCAACAGCCGTGCGACCCGCAGGCTGCTCCGCCCCTGAATGCGCCACAGGGAGGAGGGCTCATGCCGTCTGCGTGCCCTCCAGGCCGCCGTCAGGTCAGATCGTCGGTGTGTCGTCGACGATCTCCTTGTGCGGTTCGACAACGAACTTCCAGCCCTCGCTGGGCTCCAGGAACCGCACGCGGGTCGGGTAGATGTCCAGGGCGCGGCGGTCGCGGTTCTGGCTGTTCGTGTTCTTCCGCGCCCGGGCCGGCTCCTCGTACAGGTCGACCTTGACGTCCGGCACCGCGACGACCTCCTCGCTCCAGCGCTGGACGACCCCCGCTCCGAACGCTTCCCGCGCGGCGGAATAGAGCGAGTCCAGCGACTCCCTGTTCCCGTCGGGCACGAAGAGGGCGAGGTTCAGGAGGACGCCGGCGCTCCGGAGGACCTCGATTTCCTCCCCCGCCTTGTCGGCAACCCAGATTCCGCTCTCTTCGGCGTTGTCCGGGAGGACGTGGATTTCCTCACCGAAGACCGTCCTCGCGGTGAAGGCCCCTCCCTCGAATTCCTTACCCGGCTTCGTGAGGAAAGCCGGGGCGTAGCAGTCGAGAGGAAGACCTTCCGTCCCCGCCGAGACGAAGATGCCGTCCTGGAGCCCCAACTCTGCAATATCCTCGGCCGCGAGACGTCGAGCCGTGACCTTCTCGGTATTCACGCCATTCCCCTTTTGATCGTGGCGTCCTGTGAATCAATAAGACTCTATCACGAAAACGATCAGCCACTTCCTGTAACGCATATCCATGCACTCATGGCGGAAGGGGCCGGCCTCCGAGTAATTCGTTCCCGAAGAACGGTGGACAAATCCTCCCGCATCACAGGCAAAACACGGCACCCATAGAAAAATGCGGCAACAAACAGGTGATTATCTCGCTTCCGGCACTTCTTCAGCACCGAAGTAGAGGCGGGGCCGGTCGACTGTGCGTGTACCGCCCGCACGGCGCTGTGGTCGCGCAGAGTGGACCCCATGACGACATCCGCAGAGCTGCTCCGCGCCTTCGCCCGCACCCGCGCCTCGCTCGACGGCGCGGAGGTCACGTACTGGTGGTCCGGAGACGTGTACTCCTGGGCCCCCGAGGAGCCTTACCGGCGCGTCTTCGGTTTCGAGGGGGTCAACGTCGCCCGCCTGGTCCAGGGCCCCGAGGCCGGACCGGACGCCTACCGGCTGCTCTCCCGCGAAGCGGCCTTCTATCTGGACCCCGTCACCCGCGAGATCCTGGAGACCTGGCAGGACCTGCCGGTGGTGCACGTCTGGAACGACCCGGCGAACCAGACGTGGGGTGCCTTCCCGGTCCCGACGACCGAACTCGGCGGGCAGGTCTGCTTCAGCCTGGAGATCCCGCTGGCCTATCCCTCGCCGCTGCCGGTGGCCCAGTACCCCGTCCACTCGGCCGGCGACACGTACAAGGCCCTGGAGCTCTTCCAGTTCTTCGCCGACCGAGCCGACCTGGCCGGCCCGGCGGCCGGCGTCCCTGCCACCCTGTCCTGGTCCCGGATGTCCCCGTGGCTCCCGTGGATGGCCCGCGGCCAACAGCCCGGCGGCCTCACCTTCCACTGCCGGGGCCGCAAGCTCGGCTCGTACGCCGAGGTCCCCGAGCGCACCCGTGCCTACATCGCCGGCCGCCACCCCGAGTTCGCCCGGGCCCCGGAGGAGTGGAGCGAGCCGAACGAGACCAGCTGGACGTACTTCCGCAAGCTCAACCCGCCTCAGCAGCCGAGGGACTGACGCCGGCGTCCCGGCAGGGCGCCCCGTCACCACAGCGGGCCCGACACCGCTCGGTGTCGGGCCCGCTGTGGGTCATCGCGTGGGCGGGGAGCCCGGCCGGCACCCCGCCTCATGGGTCAGGCCCGGGAGCCCGCCTCATGGGTCAGGCCTGGGAGCCGGCCTTGCGGCGGCGTACGACGAACACCGCGCCGGCGCCGATCGCCAGGGCCGCGCCGCTCGCGAGGGCGAGCTGCGACGTCGCGGACGAGCCCGTGGCGGCGAGGGCACCGCTGACGGGAGTGGCCGACGTGCCGCTCTGCGGCTTGAGGTCCGAGGTGTTCGGCTTGGTGGCGCTGGGCTTGGCGTCGTCGACCTTGCCGAGGTCGCTGCCCGCGGCGGCGATCAGGAACTCGTAGCCTTCGACATCCGGGCTTCCGCCGCAGGCGCCGTTCTCGTTGAAGTAGCGACCGGCGACGAAGGTCATGCCGTTGCCCGCGGGGGCCGAGGCGTCGATCG
Source organism: Streptomyces sp. (assembly GCF_035563135.1). GTDB lineage: Bacteria > Actinomycetota > Actinomycetes > Streptomycetales > Streptomycetaceae > Streptomyces. The sequence goes on along the minus strand of NZ_DATMVN010000288.1, from coordinate 938 downwards.
TGAGGCGCATCTTGACGTCGGCGTGGGTGTGGGCCTTCAGCGGGCTGATGGCGTCCATGTAGTGCTCGTTGTCGACGGTCTTCCACGTCTTGGACGAGCCGGACGACCACTGCAGGTGCACCAGGTCGTCGATGTCGTTGAGCCCGCTCTTGTCGGTCGCGTGGATGTAGGCGAACGGAAGCACCTCGTCCATCGTCCTGTTGGTGCCGTTGGTCACCCGGAGGTTGAAGTTGACCTTCGTGCCGGCGACCACGGTGGACGGCAGGCCCGTGATGACCGTGGTGAGCTCGGGCTCGGGTACGCAGTCCTCGTCCTCCTCGCCGTCCTCGCCCTCCTCGGCGGCCTCCTCCTTCGCCTTGGCCAGCGCCTCGTCGGCGGCGTTCATGGCGGCGAGGGCCTTCTTGGTGTCCTGCTTCGCCAGGTGCAGCGCCCGGGCCGCGGCGACCCGCTCGTCGTCACGCGCGTCGTAGGCCGCATCGAGCTCGGCGTCGGCGGTGGCCTTGGCCGCGTCGGCGGCCGCAGCCGCGGTCTTCGCCTCGGTGAGAGCCGCTTCGGCGAGGGCCTTCTCGTCATCGGTGGCCGTGTCCGGGAGGCCGTCGAGCGCCGCCTGGGCGTCGGCGACCGCCTGGTCGGCGGCGGTCTTCGCGGCAGCCGCGTCGGCCGCCGCGGTCGCGGCTTCCTTGGCGGCCATGGCCAGCGGGGTGGTGTCCTGCATGACGGCTTCCACGGCCGCGTAGGCGACTTCCTCGGCCGCCACGGCGACTTCGTACGCCTTCTTCGCTGCGGCAGCGGCCTTCTCCAGCTCCGCGATGGTCGGCTTTTCCTGCGTCTGCGCTGCCGGCTTGGCGTCGGCGAAGGCGGGTGCGGCCGACAGCAGGAGGACAGGCGTGGTCACTGCGGCGGCAACAGCGGTGGCAAGCATGCGGCGAATCTTCACA
>NZ_DATMVN010000287.1:0-2521 GCF_035563135.1 Streptomyces sp. | reverse complement strand
TCGGCAGTGCGGGACATCGCCTCGCGGACCGAGGTGAGGATGCGCAGGCAGCTGTCGAAGGTCCAGTCGTGGAGGACGTTCTTGAGGAGGTAGAGGTCGCCGCCGTCGGGGACGGATTCGAAGATGTCGCTGGGCTGGAAGCTCACACGGGAGCTGACCTCGGGGCCCCTGGACTCCGCCAGTTCCCGTGCGCCGCGTTCGCACACACTGGCGCGGTCGGCGCAGATGCCGTTGAGGTGGGGGTGTGCGGCGACCAGGCCCGAGACCATGCCCGCGCCGCCGCCGCCGACGTCCACGACGGTCTTGACGTCGGAGAAGTCGCGGTGGCGGGCGAGGACGGCCGCGGCCGGGCGGGACAGCTCTGCCATCGCACGGTCGAAGATGCCTGCCGTGTCGGCGTTCTCCTCGAGCTCGAGGTACTCGTACAGCGACATGCCGAAGGCGGCGCGGAAGCCCGACTTGCCCGTCTGCACCGTCTCGAACATGGCGCCGAAGGCATCGTCGTAGGTCTCGGCCATCAGGATGCTGTAGTTGCGCATCGACCAGGGGTGGTCCGCGCGCAGTGGGGCGAACTTCTCCGTGAGGAGGTAGCGGCCCTCCTCGTCCCTTTCGAACACCCCCCAGAAGGTGAGCATCTGCATGAGCCTGCGCAGCACCTTGAGGTCCGAGTCGGTCTTGTCGGCGATCTCCTCGTCGGACAGCGCCTGGTCTGCTGTCAGGTCCGCGATGCCGAGCCTGGCCGCGACGGCGAGCGCGCGGGAGAACCAGCCGCCTGCGGCCAACCGCGTGACATGCATGTGGTTCATCTCGTTGCGGTAGGCTTCGATTTCACCAGTTGACATGCCCTGAGTCATGGCGACCTTTCATTGTTCGAAGGCGAACACGGTCGCAGTCGCAATGCAGCCGCCGTGTCGATTTCGTTGATTCCGCGTTTCAGACGCGTCCACGATTTATATCCCAGACCCGCCCCGTATTCACACCCCAGACCGCGCCCGGTCGACACCCCAGGGCCCGGTTCAGCCCTCGTCCCAGACCACCGGGAGCTCGCGCACGCCGAACACGCTCATATTGGCGCGCAGAGGAACCTCATCGGCCGGGACAGCGAGTCGCAGGTTCGGGAACCGGGCGAACAGCGCCGGGAACGCGACCCCCAGCTCGACCCTGGCCAGTTGCTGGCCGAGGCACTGGTGGATGCCGTGCCCGAACGCCAGATGCCCGCCCGCCTGCCGGAGCACGTCGAGCGCGTCCGGATCGGCGAACCGCTCGTCGTCGCGGTTGGCGGCCTCGATCGACACCGTCACCGACTCGCCCGCCTTGATCAGCCGGCCGTCCAGCTCGACGTCCTCCAGCGCCGAGCGCACCGCCCTGGGCGCGACGGACAGGTAGCGCAGCAACTCCTCCACCGCGGCGTCCCACCGGCTCGGGTCGGCGCTCAGGGCGGCCAGCTGCTCCGGGTTGCGCAGCAGGGCGAACGTGCCGAGCCCGAGCATGCTCGCCGTCGTGTCCAGCCCGGCGACCAGCAGCAGCACGCTGAGCCCGGCGAGTTCGCCGTCGGTGAGGTCGGTCTCGGTCAGATCGGACAGCAGGTCATCGGTGGACTTGGTGCGCTTGGCCAGCACCAGCTCGCGCATGTACCGGTAGAGCGCCTGGAACGCCATGCCCACCTCCTCGGGCCTGCCGTCCTGGGTGAGCGCCATCTGGGTGTGCCGCTGGAAGGTGTCGTAGTCCTCGAACGGCACGCCGAGCAGCTCGCAGAGCACCAGCGCCGGGACCGGCTGCGCGAACAGCGTCCACAGGTCGACGGGACCGCTGTGCGCGGCCAGCACGTCCAGCTGGTCTCGGGTGATCTGCTCGACCCGCTTGGTCAGCAGCCGCATCCGGCGCGCGGTGAACTTGCCGACGAGCAGTTGCCGGAACCGGGTGTGCTCCGGCGGGTCGATGCCGGTCATGTCGCCGGTCGGCGCCGCGTCGTTGCCGCCGGGGCCGGCCATGCCGGAGATGGGGTTGTGGATCAGCTCGTGCCGGGAGCTGAACCTCGGGTCGGAAAGCACGGCGCGCACCACCGCGTACCCGGTCGCCAGCCAGCCGACGTGCCCGTCCGGGTACACCATCCGGCGCAGCGGGCGGCCCGTCCGCTGCGCGGCGGGCGAGTCGAACGGGCAACGGACGTCGCGCTCCGTCGGCAGCGCGGTCAGCAGGTCGTCGTGCTCGGTGTTCGTCAACTTCGATCATCCCTTCGACTGTCGCGCCAGGGCGGCTTTCCACCCGGCACGACTGGATTTCGATGATTCCGACGGCATCGGAGTCGGGTCAGCGCGAACGGCGGTGACGCTCCGAGCGGTGGGAGACGCCGGGCGGGGCGGGAAGCGGCATCGGCGGGGCCGGGCTTCGCGCCGGGGCGGTCGTCAGAAGTGCAGCCGCATGGGCCGCGGGAAGAGAGGGTGTGGCGTTCTGGAGCGGAACCGTGCCGTGCGCGACGGGGTGGCCGCGCACGGCAACGTCGATCGTGGGGGGTCAGGGG
>NZ_DATMVN010000286.1:0-5771 GCF_035563135.1 Streptomyces sp. | reverse complement strand
CTGGCCCGACCGGGCCACCGCTCGCGCCGAGGTCTTCGACTTCATCGAGACGTTCTACAACCGCCGCCGCCTGCGCAAGCACAAGGTCTTCGGCTACCTCACCCCGGCCGAGACCCGACAGCGGCACCAACACGACTTCGCAGCATAAAGATCGAGTGTCCAGGATCACGGGGAAACTTCAGTCACAGCACTAGAAGCGGTTGCGATTGCGATTGCGGCCGGGATTGTGTCGTCTTGTGTTATGCGGGAAGTGGCGGCCCTTCCAGCTTTCCGGGGCCGTCGGCGAGCGCACGTGGCCGGCGCTGTTCCAGCCCGGGAACGTGGCGCGGGCGCGGCAGGTCGAGCCCTGCCCACCAGCGGCGCCCGTCCGGTGTGGTCTCGACACCGACATCACGAGGGCCGAGAGCGACGAGGTTTCGCATGTACTCGGCGTCCCGGAGCACTTGGCCGTCATCGCCGGGCGGCATGTCCTGCCGGTGGCTGAGCGCCAGGACCATCACCTGGTTGCGTGCCTCGTCGTCGGCCAGGTGCAGTGAGATGCGCCGGCCGCCGTCCTGCGCCGCCGAGCGGAACAAGAGCTCAACCACCTGCTGGGGGCTGTCGTCCTTCGGCCGGTAGCCCCACCGGCGCAGTGTCTCCGCGACCTGGCGCCCCGCGCGGGCAGCGGCGGCCGGGCTCGGAGCGAAGGCCCAGTTGCGTACGCTGCGGCCGCGGATAGTGAGCGGAACGTATGGCGCAGGGGCCTGCTGCTCAGGGCGGGGTGGTGCTACGGGCCTCTTGGGTGGTGGTGGAGTCGTCGGCGGATAGTCGGGGCGGTGTGGCGACACAGCGGCCTCCCGGCGGGAACGGAGGCGTCCATCGTAGGGGGCAGGCTCCCGGGAGCGGGCGGCTTCGGGCCAATGGCAGGCAGTCGCGGCAGTGCAGCGCTCAGCCAGGGCCGGCATGAGCATCGATGACCCGGGTGCGCCGGGCATGGTCACTGGACCCTGTGCCGAGAAATACCGCTCAGGTTCCGCCTTGGGGGACATCACAGTGAGAAGGGACCCAGTCGTCTGTTCCCCTCCGCTTCTGGGGCCGCTCACAGGTCTGAGAAGTCGTTGTAGTGGGCGATGATCATTACACTGCGGACGTGGCGAACACAGAGGATGAAACGGAGACTGTCTGCCGGGTCTGTGGTTTCGACGGTGAGGCGTTCTGGGAGGGTGGCTGGCCGAATGAGGCTGCTATCTGTCCCTGCTGCGGCAATGAGCCCGATGTCGGAGACGCCAGCGTCATGAGCCTTCGCAACTACCGCGGATACTCGGTCGGGCACGGCGCCCCGTGGCTCAGCCCGTCGGAGGAGCGCAAGCGCCAGGGCTGGGATCTACTGACGCAGAGGGAGGACATTCCGCTGCAGTGGCGCTGATCCGGACGGCCGGTCATGGCTTCACGTCGTGAGTCGCCGGTAGCAGATAAGGGCAGCAGCGATGCCGACGAAGGCCAGGAAGTGCTCAGCCTTGCGCTCGCAGCGGCGGTGCAGGCGGCGGAAGCCGCCCAGCCAGCTCACGGTCCGTTCGACAGCTCACCGGTGCCGTCCAAGGCAGGTAGAGGTTTCGACTCCGCGGCGGGCGGTACAGGGCGTGCTGTCACGGGTGCGGATCCATTGTCGCAGGCGGCCGTGGTCATATTGCTTGTCCGCGTGGAGTTTGGCGGGTCTGCGGCGCGTGGCCCCCGACTGGAGCGAATCGGGCGTGTGCCGCCAGGTACAGCCACAGGCGGCTACGAACAAGATGGCGGCCAGCACTGACCGCGAGTTGGTCAGTGCTGTGCCGTGACGAAGCTCCTGGTGGCGGAGCGTCGACCAAGCTCATCCATGTCTGCCTGGAGCCTCACGTGCTTCGGTTGGCCTGAGCTGCTGTCAGAGCTCCGGACGCGACGGCCGAATCAAGCTCACTCTCGCACCACATGCCTTTCTCCATCCGCTGGACTCGCAAGGACCATGGACTGTGACCCGCTCCAGGGCGAAGCGCGCCTGGCACGGCCGTGCATCGGCGGACCACTGCGAACGGTCCGGTCCAGCCGAAGAAAGAAGGAATACGTGCAGGACGAGAAGAACGCGGCGCGAGAGCGAGGCGCGGCCGCCTCGGCGACGGGCAGCTGAGCGGCGAGGAACTGCTGACGACGACCCGGTCGGTACGCCGGTGTCTGGACCTTGAGCGCCCGGTCGACGTGCAAGTGGTGTACGACGCCCTGTTGACCACCCTGCAGGCGCCCGACGGTTCCAATGACCAGCCATGGAAACCGCGGACTGTGACTCCTGGATCCGCGCCGACTACGGCTGGTCCCTCACCACGAGTCGCTACGTCGATCCGGAGGACCCGGCCGGCCTTCCTGCCGGCAGCGCCACCTCCCCCTTCCGGGCACAGGAAATGGATCAGCCTCTATGGACCAGCCTCTATGGACCAGCCTCTGCCGATCGCCGGCATCGCCTGGTGGTGAGTTCTGTTGAGGGGCTGAAAGGCTGCCCTGACCTGTATAAAAAGCGGCACCGACAGGCTCCGCCCCTGTCGGTCGGCGAGTCGGCACCCTCGTCAGCTCAGAGGACCATGGGTGGCGGCCGTCTCCAGGCAGTCCAGGCGTTCATAGAGGGCGCGGACGAGACGGGGCGGGGTTCTGGGCACAGCGCACGGTGCCCTCGATCGTCACGGGCAGCCGTTCTTCCGCCTCGCGTAGGACGACGTCCGCGAGTGCCTTGGGTGCGCTGTTCTTCGGCAGCTGGCCGACGTGAGGCGGAGGTCAGCGGCGACGGCGCGGACGTGGCCGGTGAGCGGGAGGGCAGTCTGCTCCAAGTCGCGGGTGGTGAGCGTGTCCTCGCCGGTCCACGCGAGCACGGCTTTGACGAGGCACTCATACGGTGCGCGGTCCAGCGGGAGCTCCGTCCCGAGCAGTCCGTCGGGGTCGTACAGGGCCGTGTGCGTGCTGGGGGGGGTGCGGCCGGTCCTGCTGCTGGGGCGTCGCCGCGAGGGCGACCGGCGGTCACTGTGGTGTGTCCTTACGATCATCGGCCCGCTCGCCCTGTCCCTGGGTCCGCCGGGCGAGAAAGCGGGCGAAGCCACGGTTCGCCCGGGCCGGCAGGGCAGGGGAAGGAATGTTGTAGGCCGGGGACTGGTGGCGGTAGGCGTCCGGAGCCGGGGCGGCGGAGCTGGTGTGTGTACGAGGGGGTCTCCCTCTTCGGCCGATGGGGCTGGGGCTGCCGCCCATCGTCGGCTACTTCGCTTCGCGGGTCGGTTCGAGGCCCGTGGAGTCGTGGTCCTTGTCGGTCCGGGCGGGGTCGGCGGCGTGGATGAGCTGGCGCAGTGCCCCGTAGTAGACCTCGTGGTCGATGACGGCGGGCAGGATGGTGTCGAGGTTCCCGGTCAGCGCTGGGAATTGCTCGGGGTCGAGCGCGGCCAGCGCGGTCCGGGTGGCGGCTTGCGCGGTTTTCGGGTCGCGGTGGTCGACGAAGCTCGCGCTGCCGAGGGTGAGCAGGTAGAGGCGCCGGTAGACGGTGATCGCTTCCCGGGGTGTCATGCCGGCGGCGAGGCTGTCGGCGAGCTGTGGCTCCACCAGGCGTCGGAGTAGCTGGGTGCCGAGCCAGGGGCGGCCGCCGCGCAGGGCCACCAGGCCCGGATGGTCTGTCAGCAGTTCGTAGAGCCTGCGGAAACGGATCTCTGTGGCGATGGCCCAGTCCGTTGCGGGCTCGTAGTCCGGCAGGTCGGCGGCGAGGTGGTCAGCACATAGGTCGAGCAGGCCGGCCAGGTCGGTGCAGCGGCGCTGGAGGGTCGCGTGGGAGATACCGAGCCGGGCGGCCAGGGTCCGGAAGCTGAGTGCAGCCGAGCCTTCCTGGTCCACAATCAACAGGGCGGTCCCGGCGATGCGTTCGGGGGTCGCGAGGTCCAGGGAAGCGGATCGCCTTGGCATGCGAGCCAGCGTACGGTACAGCGTATCGTCACGGTAGGCTCAAGGCTCCTCACTCGGAGGCGACATGCCCCGCACGGCGCTCGATCCCTTGTTCACCGCCACGGACGCCTCGACCGGCTTCACCGACCGGCACCTGGCCCATCTCGCGTCCGGCACCCTCGCCGCCGTCCGCGTTCCCCGCTTCCTCGACAGCCCGGTGTGTACGAACGTGCTGTCAGGGCTGGAACGGGTGCCCACCGCCGACTACGATCCGGTCAGGGTACCGCCCCCGATCGTCCGGTTCGGCCCGGCCCGGCCCGGCCCTCCACGACTACCGCGCTCCGGACGGCGCACTGGACGCGAGAGGGTACTGGCATGACGTCGGCACCGCCCGGGCCGCCTGGCACCGGGCGGGGATGCGCCCCGATCCGATCGCCGTCTCCCTGGCCCGGCTCGGCTCCGCCTGGGGTGCAGCGGTCGCTCCCGCCGCCATCGGCGGGCATCCAGTCTTCGGCGGTACCCTGCGCGAGATCAAAGCGGGCGCACTGGTCCACTACGACTCCATCACCCGGGAGTTCCCGCTCGGGCTCCTCGACCAGGAAGGCGTCGCGCAGCTCGCGTTCAACGTGTGGGTGGCCGTGCCCGGAAGCGGCAGGGCGGCGACGGTGTGGCGCCGCCGCTGGGAGCCGGCCGACGAGATGCTCCGCGAGGCGTAGGGCTACCGGCCCGAGACCGTCGAGGATTTCCAGCAGGTCGGTCTGCGGCCCGAGCTCGGTGACGCGCTGCTGTTCAACCCCCCTCAACTTCCCCACGGTGGAGCCGAACCCGGGCCGACGCCGGATCGCGTTTGCGTTCTTCCTCGCCCTCATCACCACCGGGCAGCTCATCGCCTGGTCCTGACCGCCGCACAGCCAAGGGAGTAAACCCCGTGCACCACCTCACCTACGGTGACATCAAGCAGGCCGCCGACCGGATCTCCGGGCGTGTCCGCCCCGTCACCATCGCCCCGGTCGATCCCGGGGCGATCCGCACCGCCCACCGCGACCCCCTGGACGACCGTGAGCCCGAGCCCTGTGAGGTGTGGCTGGCGCTGGAGTACATGCAGCACACCGGCTCCTTCAAAGCCCGCGGCGCCCAGAACTTCATCCAGGCCCACCGCGAGGCAGGCACCCTCCCGGATGCGGGGGTGACCATCGCCTCGGGCGGCAACGCCGGACTCGCGTGCGCGTGGGCGGCCCAGCAGCAGGGCGTGCGAGCCACGGTGTTCCTTCCGGCCACCGCCCCGGAGGTCAAGGTAGCCAAGCTCCGCGGCTACGAGGCGGATGTGCGCCTGGTGGGCTCGGAGTACGCCGAAGCACTCGCCGCCTGCGAGAACTTCACAGCCGCAACCGGTGCGCTCCCCTCCCACGCCTACGACCACCCCCTGATCGCCGCCGGGGCCGGCACCCTGCTGGAGGAAATCCGCACCCAGATACCGGGCCTGGACACCGTGGTGGTCGCCGTCGGCGGCGGCGGCCTGTTCGCCGGCATCGCCACCGCCGCCCAGCACCACAACATCCGTACCATCGCCGTCGAGCCGGACAACTGCCGCGCCCTGAACGCCGCCCTCGATGTCGGCCACCTCGTCGACGTCACCGTGGACTCGGTCGCCGCCGACTCCCTCGGCGCACGCCGCACCTCCGCCATGGCTCTGCACACAGCCCAGCGGGACCGCGTCCACTCCGTACTCGTGCCGGACAGCGAAATCCTCCGGGCCCGCCAGGCACTGTGGGACCACCGCCGTATCGCAGTGGAACACGGGGCGGCAACCGCACTGGCCGCCCTCACCGCCGCGCCCCACCACGTCCCCGACC
>NZ_DATMVN010000285.1:0-3338 GCF_035563135.1 Streptomyces sp. | reverse complement strand
GGCCGCGATGTCGGCGGCCTCCCGCACGTTGGACGCGGCCGCCGCCAGGGCCTCGTCCTCGGTCCGTCCCAGTGTCCCGCGGTAGCGCAGGTCCTCGGCGGTGAGCCTGCCGGCCTTGAAATCCCTGACGACGTTCCAGTCGACCGGACCCGTGCACAGCTGCACGATCGGTGCCCCGACCACCACGGCGATGTCGCACATACGCGTGACCTCGGCGAGGAACTGGGCGCGCGCATCACCCTGCCGCTCGAGGTCCAGCACCGCACCGAGCCCAGTGACCTCGAGATCCTCCAGCAGCGGCAGCAGCGACTCGGCGGAGTAGCCTGCGTCGAGGTAGCGGTAGAGCTTCGGGCTCTGCAGCTCGATCCCGCCGTACCCTGCCGCCTTCGCCACGGCGATGTCGTTCACGACGTTGCCGTAGAAGGTCGTAGTGACGTTCATCGAGAGCTTGGTCATGGTGCGACTCCTCCGGGGTGGCAACTTTGTCCTGACAATAGGCCTGTCCACAGTAGAGTGCACGCAACGGCGGGCGTCAAGGTGTGTACTTGAGCTCCTCGGACGGCGATCGGGGCGAGAAGGGCCTCTGGGATTCTTCCGGGCTTCCTCTGCATCCCCTTGTTCGGCCTCGTGCGCGGATCCCCGCCGCTCCACCGGGCCGATGCCGTAGTCGCGGTCCTGTGCATCGCCGGGCTGTGTCCGGCGCTGAGCGCCTCGGCGGGGGCGACACTGGTCTCACCTCCTCCGGTGGGCTCGCCTCAGGCGTCCTCGGTCTCCGGGCCGGCCTCGTCCTGAGCCCGCAGGGCCGGATCCTCCGACGCGTCGCTGTCGACGCTCACGACCGGTGCTACGGGCGCGTCCGCCTCAGAGGTTCCCGTGAGGGAGTCGGGGCAGGGCGCTGCCGCGCGGTCTTGATTCTTGCCCGGGGAGCACCGGGAACACCCGGCCCCCCGGGTGCTGCGGGGTCCTGGTCAGGCCTTGAAGTGGGTGCTGGTCGGGCCCTTGCCCACCTGGGCGACGAGGTCGGCGGCCAGATCCCGCAGCTTGATGTTGCGGTGGCTGGAGGCCGCCCGCAGGATCTCGAAGGCCCTGTCCTGGGTGCAGCGGTTCTGGCCCATGACGATGCCCACCGCCAGGTCAATGGTCGTGCGCGATTCCATGGCGGCTTTGAGATCGGCTGCGGTGTCGCGGTGGCGGGCCAGACGCACCGCCAGGCACAGCACCGTGGAGGCCTGGGCCACCTGGGCCTGGATCACCTTGATGGTCGCCGCGTCGTAGGTGTCGGCGGTGTCGGCGTAGACGTCCAGCCCGGCCTCGGCCTCCCCGCCCAGGTCGAAGGGCACCCCCAGGGCCGAGAGGATCCCCGCTCCAGCCGCCGCCTTGCCGTAGGCCGGCCAGCGGGGGTCGGTGCGGGTGTCGGCCACGTAGACCACCCGGTGCTCGCGGGCGGCGGTGAGGCAGGGCCCGTCGCCGTAGTGGTACTGGATCTCGTCCAGCGCCTCGGCTTGGGGGCTGGAGGCGGCCACGGTGGCGGAGCGCTTGGGGCGCAGCAGGGTCACCGCGCACCACACCTGCTCCCCGTCCGTGGCCAAGGCTTCAGCGATGGAAGCCGTGAAGGCGTCGAGGAAGCCGGTGATGTCCTCGCTGGCGAGCAGCAGCTCGTGCAGCTCCGCCACGGGACCCCCGCCCGGTGGGTGATCTGACATGATCGGTCCTTTGCTCGGTTCCAGGAGCACCCCGGTGCTCTGGCGCAAGGCACCCGCCCCGGGGTGGGTGGGGTGGGGCCCTTATTTCCCGGGTGTTCCGGGATCGGTGTCGTCGCGCCCCTCGCCGTCCTGGGCCGGGGCCCGATCGTCGTCGGCAGCACCGTCGTGGACCGGGTCGGGGTGGCCCTGGAGCAGGTCCGCGGCGTAAGGGGCTTTGGGCGGGGCGAGGTCGGCGAGGATCTCGTTGGCGGCCTGGGCCAGCAAATCCCGCTGCAACCGCGGCAGGGTCAGGGCGTGGTGCAGATAGGCGTCCAGCTCCAGCTCGGACACGTCCCCGCCGATGCCGAAGTAGTACAACCACAGCTGGGCCCGGTCGATGTCGGCGGCGACCATGGTGACCCGCAGGCACCGCGCCTGCTCGTGGACGGTCGCCTCGTCGTCGGCACCCCGCGGCGTTCCCATCGGAGATCCTCCTGTGGTCCTCGGGCGGTTCTGGGGGTGGTCCTAGGCCGTCTCCAGCACTGCGGCGGCGACCTCGGCCACCCGCCGCCCCTGGGTGCGGGCCTGCTCGAGCAGCGCGGTCCGGGCGCCCTCGGCGCTGAGGCGGTCCCGGGCCATCAGCACACCTGCGGCCACTCCGATGGCCTCCCGGGTGGCCAGCGCGTGCTTGAGTGCCGCGCTCAGGCGGGTCGGGGCCTCGGTGGGTTGGGCGGCCCCGAGCAGGGTGGCCGCCGCGGCGGCCAGCTGCCCCAGCAACTCCTCCTCGGCCTCCCCGAAGGCGCCCGGGGTGGTGGCGTAGACCTTCAGCGCCCCCAGCGCCCGGCCCTGGTGGACCAGGGGGGTGCTGTACACCGAGCGGATCCCGGTCTCGGCGGCTGCGGCGGACCAGTCCCTCCAGCGGGTCTCGGTGGTGGTGTCGGTGATGCGCTGGGGCTCCCCGGTGGCCCAGGCGCTCAGGCACGGACCCACCCCGAGGGCGTACTGCAGCGCGTCGGCGGCCTCCACGGCCGGGTCGGTGGCCGCGGTGGTGACCCGGGTACCGTCCGCGTCCAGCAACGAGACCCCGGCCCCGGTCGCGGTGGGGATCAGCCGGTGGGCGGTGCGCGCCAGGCTGCCCACCGCGGTGGTGGCGTCGTGCTGGCTCAACAGCATCCCGTGCAGGCGGGCGAAGACGGTGGTCAGCTCCCCGGGGAAGGATTCAGGGGACATGGGTTCAGCCGTTCGGCAGAGGTGGTCGGGCTGACACGATGGCCGCTGCCGGACCCGTCAGCGAAGAAAGCGCCTCAGTCTCACCGACTCCCTCTCAAAGCCCAGTCTACTGCTGTTTGGTGATTTCGGAGATTTGCCGTGGATCCGTCGAGCAGTCAGGCCATGGCCCACCTCACCCACCACCTCAATCATCACCCGCGGCCGGCCGATCCGGCCGATCTCCAGGTGGTGACCAAGACGCTGGAGCATTGGCGCACCCAGGGGTGCCGGTACAGGGGTCAGGCGTCGATGACGACGACGGTGACCAAGGGGGCCCGGCGGTAGGCGCGGTCGAGGTGACGGGTCACGGTGTCGGCAATAATCGCCTCGAGTTTGTCGAGGTCATCGATCTTGGCGGTGGCCGGTTTCGCCAGGGCGTGCTTCACC
>NZ_DATMVN010000284.1:0-5212 GCF_035563135.1 Streptomyces sp. | reverse complement strand
CGGCCGTGGGAGCGGCATCGGGCCCGGCGCCGGGATCGACCGGCCCCGGCCCCGGCCCCGCCCGCTTCGGCGCCTGGCGCAATCTCACCTCGCAGCCGCAGACCAGGCGCTACCGCAGCGAGCCCGACGGCACCGTGTACGAGATCGCCTACCGCACGGGCCGGGACGGCGTCCCCGCACCCGTGTCGGGCGAGCGGGTCCTCGCCGCCGGGCCCGGCGCGGTCACCCTCGAAACCGGTGGTGTGACCCGGCGTTTCACGGTCACCCCCCACGGCGACCGGGCCCATGTCGACACAGCCGCCGGCGCGTACACCTTCACCGCTCCGCCCCGCTTCACCGACCCCGCCGAACGCACCGGACCCGGCTCCCTGCTCGCCCCCATGCCCGGCACCGTCGTCCGCCTCGCCGACGGCCTCGCGCCCGGTGCCGCCGTCGAGGCGGGGCAGCCGCTGATCTGGCTGGAGGCGATGAAGATGGAACACCGCATCCTCGCCCCCGCCTCCGGCACCCTCACCGCGCTCCACGCCGCCCCCGGCCTCCAGGTCGAGGTCGGCGCCCTGCTCGCCGTCGTACAGGACGCATCCGCGGAAGCCCCCGCTCACCAGGAGGAGACCACCCCATGAGCACCGTCCTCGAAACCGAAGAGCTCCAGGCCCTCCGTGCCGCCGTCGCCGCCCTCGGCAAGCGCTTCGGCCGTGAGTACAGCACCGGACTCGCCCGGAAGGGCGAGCACCCGCGCGAGCTGTGGGACGAGGCGGGCAAGCTCGGCTACCTCGGCGTCAACCTGCCCGCGGAGTACGGCGGCGGGGGCGCCGGCATGGCCGAGCTCTCCATCGTCCTGGAGGAGCTGGGCGCCGCCGGAAGCCCTCTCCTCATGCTGGTCGTCTCCCCGGCGATCTGCGGCACCGTCATCGCCCGCTTCGGCACCGAGGAGCAGAAACGGGCCTGGCTCCCCGGTCTCTGTGACGGCTCCCTGACCATGTCGTTCGGCATCACCGAGCCCGACGCCGGATCCAACTCGCACCGCATCACCACCACGGCCCGCCGCGACGGTGCGGGAGGCTGGATCCTCAGCGGCCGGAAGGTCTTCATCTCCGGCGTCGACATCTCCGACGCGACCCTGATCGTCGGCCGCACCGAGGACGCGAAGTCCGGCACCCTCAAGCCCTGCCTCTTCATCGTCCCCCGCGACACCCCGGGGTTCTCCCGCACCCGGATCGACATGGAAATCCAGGCGGCGGAGAAACAGTTCGAGCTGGTCCTCGACGACGTACGGCTGCCTGCGGATGCGCTCGTCGGTGAGGAGGACGCGGGCCTGCTCCAGCTCTTCGCCGGGCTCAACCCGGAACGCATCATGGGCGCCGCGTTCTCCATCGGCATGGGCCGCTACGCCCTCGAACGGGCCGTGGACTACGCGAAGACCCGCACCGTCTGGAAGGGCGCGCCCATCGGGGCCCACCAGGCCATCGCCCATCCGCTCGCCCAGGCACACATCGAACTGGAACTGGCCCGGCTGATGATGCAGAAGGCCGCGAAGCTCTACGACGACGGTGACGACACCGGCGCGGGCGAGGCCGCCAACATGGCGAAGTACGCCGCCGCGGAAGCCTGTATCAGGGCCGTCGACCAGGCCGTCCACACCCTCGGCGGCAACGGGCTCACCCGCGAGTACGGGCTCGCCTCCCTGATCACGGCCGCGCGTGTCTCCCGTATCGCCCCCGTCAGCCGCGAAATGATCCTGAACTACGTCTCCCACCAGACCCTGGGCCTGCCGAAGTCGTACTGATCCCCCCGGCCGCGTCCCGGGTCTCCCCACCCGCCCCGGCAGGGGCGATTCCGGCTCTCCACCCGCGTCGAAGGGGACCGCCATGGTGTTCCACAGCGAGTACGCAGACGTCCCGCCCCTCGAAACACCCATCCACGAAGCGGTCCTCGGCAGCGCCGCGGACTTCGGTGACACCCCGGCCCTGATCGACGGGACCAACGGGATGACCGTCACCTACAGCCAGCTCGACACCTTCCACCGGCGCATCGCCGCACACCTCGCCGCGGCGGGCCTGCGCAAGGGTGACGTCCTGGCCCTGCACAGCCCCAACACGATCGCCTACCCGCCCGTCTTCTACGGGGCGACCCGGGCCGGCGCCACCGTCACCACCATCCACCCGCTCGCCACCGCCGAGGAGTTCGCCAAACAGCTCAAGGACTCCGACGCCCGCTGGATCGTGACCGTCTCCCCGCTCCTCGACGTCGCCCGCCGGGCCGCCGGACTCGCGGGCGGTATCGAGGAGATCTACGTCTGCGACCAGGCCGAGGGCCACACCTCGGTACTGGACATGCTGGGCTCCACCGCCCCCGAACCCGACGTCACCTTCGACCCGGCCCAGGACATCGCCGTACTCCCGTACTCCTCGGGGACCACCGGCACCCCCAAGGGCGTCATGCTCACGCACCGCTCCATCGCCACCAACCTGGAGCAGCTGCGGCCCTTCGTCCCCCTCGGCGAACGCGACCGCATCCTGGCCGTGCTGCCCTTCTTCCACATCTACGGACTGACCGCGCTCATGAACGGCCCGCTGCGCTACGGCGCCACGGTCGTCGTCCTGCCCCGCTTCGACCTGGCCCAGTTCCTCGAAACGATCCAGACCCACCGCATCACCGGTCTGTACGTCGCCCCGCCCATCGTGCTGGCCCTCGCGAAGCACCCGCTGGTGGGCGACTACGACCTCTCGTCGCTGGAGTACGTCGTCAGCGCCGCCGCGCCCCTGGACGCCGGACTCGCCGCCGCCTGCTCCACCCGTCTCGGCGTGCCCGCCGTACGGCAGGCGTACGGGATGACGGAACTCTCCCCCGGCACCCACGTCGTGCCCCTCGACGTGGAGGACCCGCCGCCCGGGACGGTCGGAAAGCTGCTGCCCGGCACCGAGATGCGGATCGTCTCGCTCACCGACCCCGGCATCGACGTCGCCCCCGGCACCGACGGCGAGATCCTCATCCGCGGCCCCCAGGTGATGAAGGGCTACCTCGGCCGGCCCGACGCCACCGCAGCCATGATCGACGAGGACGGCTGGCTGCACACCGGGGACGTCGGCCGGACCGACGGGGACGGCTGGCTGTACGTCGTCGACCGGGTCAAGGAACTCATCAAGTACAAGGGCTACCAGGTCGCCCCCGCAGACCTGGAGGCCCTCCTCCTCACCCACCCCTCGATCGCCGACGCGGCCGTCATCGGGGTCCACGACGCCGACGGCAACGAGGTCCCCAAGGCCTACCTGGTCCGCGGGCCCGGCGCGGAGGGCCTCACGGAGGAGGACGTCATCGCGTACGTCGCCGACCGCGTCTCCCCGTACAAGAAGGTCAGACGGGCGGAGTTCATCGAGGCCGTACCGCGCGCGGTGTCCGGCAAGATCCTGCGGCGCGAACTGCGCGACCGGGAGAAGCCGCGATGACCCTGGCACCCCCGTCCCACGAACGGGGCATCACCACCCTCACCCTCGACTCCCCGGCCAACCGCAACGCGCTGAGCGCACGGCTCGTCGGTGAACTCGCCGAGGCGCTCGGCGCCTGCGCGGCCGACGACACCGTGCGGGCCGTGGTCCTCACCCACACCGGCAACACGTTCTGCGCGGGCGCCGACCTCACCGCGCCACCCGACCCGCACGAGCTCGTCGCCCTCATGCGGCGCGTCGTCGCCCTGCCCAAGCCCGTCGTCGCCCGCGTCACCGGGCACGTCCGGGCCGGCGGCCTCGGGCTGCTCGGGGCGTGCGACATCTCCGTCGCGGGCCCCGGGTCCACCTTCGCCCTCACCGAGTCCCGCCTGGGCCTCGCCCCCGCCGTCATCTCCCTGCCCCTGCTGCCCCGTCTCGACCCGCGCGCCGCCGCCCGCTACTACCTCACCGGGGAACGCTTCGACGCGGCGGAGGCCGCGCGGATCGGACTGGTGAGCGTCGCCGCCGAGGATGCGGACAAGGCGCTCGAACCGGTACTGGACGGACTGCGCAGAGCGTCACCCCAGGGGCTGGCCGCGTCGAAGGAGCTGGTCACAGCTACTGTGCTGCGGAGTTTCGACAGTCACGCCGAAGACCTCATCGCCCGCTCCGCAGCGCTCTTCTCCTCCGACGCGGCACGGGAGGGGATGACGGCCTTCCTGGAACGACGGGATCCCGCATGGGTGCTGTGACGCCCCCGAAGCAGGACAGGAGCCGCGCCACCCGGCAGCGGCTCCTGGCATCGGCGGTCGCCTGCCTCGCCGAACACGGCTGGGCGGGCTCCACCGTCTCCGTCGTCGCCGAACACGCCGGGGTCTCGCGGGGCGCCGCCCAGCACCACTTCCCGACCCGGGAGGACCTGTTCACCGGCGCCGTCGAGTACGTCGCCGAGGAACGCTCCGCCGCCCTGCGCGCCCTGCCCGTCCAGGGCCGCACGGAGGTCGTCGCCGCGCTCGTCGACCTCTACACCGGGCCGCTCTTCCGCGCCGCCCTCCAGCTCTGGGTGGCCGCGTCGAACGAGGCCCAGCTCCGGCCCCGCGTCACCGAACTCGAAGCGCGCGTGGGCCGCGAGACCCACCGCATCGCCGTCGGACTCCTCGGCGCCGACGAGACCCGGCCCGGGGTGCGCGAGACGGTGCAGGGCCTCCTGGACATGGCCCGGGGACTGGGCCTCGCCAACCTGCTGACCGACGACACCGCCCGTCGGCGCAGGGTCGTGACGCAGTGGGCGGCCCTCCTCGACGGCGTACTGGACTGATCCGGCCCCGCCGGGCGCGGTTCAGCGTCCCGCCGGGCCCGGTTCAGCGTCCGGGCGGGGCGAACTCCGGCTGGTCGAGCACCCGCAGCCAGCTTCCGTCGGGCTGGCGCCGGACGACCTGGGCGCGGGCTCCGGCCCCGTCCTTCGGCGGGGTCGACGTCAGGGCGATGCCGCCGCTGGTCAGAGTCGGCAGCGGCTGCTCCTGCTCGAAGCGGGGCCGGCCGGCGAGCACCTTCTCCCACAGCGCGCGGATCGCCTCCCGCCCCACCGTCACCTCGCCGGGCGGGTAGGCCAGCACCGCCTCCTCCTCGTAGAGGGCGGCGACCCCGGCCGCGTCGCCGGCGTTGGACCGCTCGACGAACAGGCGGGTGATGTCCTCGGGGCGCAGGGCCTTCTCGTACTCGGGCATGACGTTCCTCCTGGTCCGGTTCCTGTCTTTCCAGCGTGGCCAGGCACCCTCCAGAAGTCC
>NZ_DATMVN010000283.1:0-26582 GCF_035563135.1 Streptomyces sp. | reverse complement strand
GTGGGCGGCACGGACGGCACCGGCGGCACGGACAGCCCACAGGCGGCGCGCGGGGCGGCCCCTCCGGACACAGCACCGCACACCGACCGCGGCCGGCGGCCGGTCGCCGCGGCCCTGATGCTCGGCATGGGCCTCGCCGCCATCGACGGCACCATCGTCGCGACCGCCGTGCCCCAGATCGTCGGAGACCTCGGCGGCTTCTCCGTCTTCTCCTGGCTCTTCTCCGGCTACCTGCTCGCCGTGACCGTCACCCTGCCGGTGTACGGAAAACTCTCCGACACCTTCGGCCGCAAGCCCGTCCTGATCGCCGGCATCATCCTCTTCCTGGCCGGCTCCCTGCTCTGCGCGGCCGCCTGGAACATGGCGGCCCTCATCGCCTTCCGCGTCGTCCAAGGCCTCGGCGGCGGCGCCCTCCAGGGCACGGTGCAGACCATCGCCGCCGACCTGTACCCGCTCAAGGAACGCCCCAGGATCCAGGCGAAACTCTCCACCGTCTGGGCCACCTCGGCCATCGCCGGACCCGCGGCCGGCGGGCTCCTCACCGCGTACGCCGACTGGCGCTGGATCTTCCTCATCAACCTGCCGGTCGGCGCCGTCGCCCTCTGGCTGGTGGTCCGTCACCTCCACGAACCCGCCCGGCCCCGCCACGCCACCCGCCCCCGCACCGACTGGGCGGGCGCCCTCGCCGTCTTCGCCACCGGCGCGCTCCTGCTGACCGCGCTCGTCCAGGGCGGCGTCGCCTGGCCCTGGCTCTCCGCACCCTCCCTCGGGCTGCTGGGAGCGAGCGCCGCACTGGCCGCCCTGACCGTCGTCATCGAGCGCCGCGCCGCAGAACCCGTCATCCCCGGCTGGGTGTGGCGGCGCCGCACCATCGCCTCGGTCAATCTCGCCCTCGGCGCGATGGGGCTGCTCATGGTCGCGCCGACCGTCTTCCTGCCGACCTACGCCCAGTCCGTCCTCGGACTGGGCCCGATCGCCGCCGGGTTCGTCCTGTCCGTGATGACCCTGAGCTGGCCCGTCGCCGCCGCCCTCTCCGACCGGGTCTACAACCGCATCGGCTTCCGCCGCACCGCGATCACCGGCATGTCCGGGGCCCTGCTGGTCCTGCTCTGCTTCCCGCTGCTGCCCTACCCCGGTGCGGCCTGGCAGCCCGCCCTGCTCATGCTGCTGCTCGGCGCGGCGCTCGGCCTCTTCCAGCTCCCGCTGATCGTCGGGGTCCAGTCGACGGTCGGCTGGACCGAGCGGGGCACGACCACGGCGTCCGTACTCTTCTGCCGCCAGGTCGGCCAGAGCCTGGGCGCCGCGCTCTTCGGCGCCGTCGCCAACAGCGTGCTCACCTCCCGCCTGGCCGGCTCACCCGCCCCGGGACCGACCGGCGACCTGGACGCCGTCTCGCGCGCCCTGGAGGAGCCGGCCGCCCTCTCCGCCGCCGCGACGGACCACCTGCGGCGGGCCGTCGACACAGCCGTCGACCACGTGTTCGCCGGCGCCGCGGTCGCCGCCGCGCTCGCCCTGCTGGTGCTCGTCCTCCTGGCCCCGCGCCGCTTCCCGGTCCTCGACGAGCACGAAAGCGCTCCCCGGACACCCAAGGGCTAGACAACTTACGCGCCACCTGGGGCAGTTCACCCGCACCCCTGGGCCCTCGCGGGGAGGCCGACGAGACCGTCGAGGACATCGCCTACGACTTCGACATGACTCCGGAGCAGGTGGGTGCCCTCTGCGAAGCAGTGGTGGGCCTCGCAGCCTGAAAGCAGCGGCAGACCCCCGGGCGGGCCTCCCGGCGGACGGTGCCGTTCCGCTGAGGGGCGGCACCGGGAGGGCCGGAACCGGCACCGCCCCCGAAGTGCGAGGATGCCTGTATGGACATAGTCAGCAGGAACAACATCACGATGGCGGGCCCCGAGGACGCGCCGGTCCTCCTCCTGGCACACGGATTCGGCTGTGACCAGAACATGTGGCGGCTGGTCGCCCCCGCACTGGCCGAGAACTTCCGCGTGGTCCAGTTCGACTACGTGGGGTCGGGCCGCTCGGACCTCTCGGCATGGAGCGAGGCACGTTACGGCGCCCTGGACGGCTACGCCCAGGACGTGGTGGAGATCTGCGAAGCCCTCGACCTGCGCGAGGTCCGCTTCGTCGGGCACTCGGTCAGCGCCATGGTCGGCGTACTCGCGGCAGCCGCCGCCCCGGACCGGATCACCTCACTGATCATGATCGGCCCCTCCCCGCGCTACGTCGACACCCCCGGCTACCGGGGCGGATTCAGCGCCGAGGACATCGACGAACTCCTGGAATCCCTGGAGTCCAACTACCTCGGCTGGTCGGCGGCCATGGCGCCGGTCATCATGGGCAACCCCGACCGCCCCGAACTCGGCGAGGAACTGACCAACAGCTTCTGCGCCACCGACCCCGCCATCGCCCGCGTCTTCGCCCGGACCACGTTCCTCACCGACAGCCGCGAGGACCTGAAGAAGGTGAGCGTCCCCACCCTGGTCCTGGAGTGCACGCAGGACGTCATCGCACCCCGGGAAGTGGGCGCCTACGTCCACGCGAACATCCCGGGCAGCCGCCTCGTCACCCTGGACGCGACCGGCCACTGCCCCCAGCTGAGCGCCCCAGAAGCGACGGTGGCCGCCATCGCCGACTTCGTGGGAACCCAGCCGTGATGTGCCGCACCGGGCACAGCCCCGACCGGCCGGAGGGCGAGGACACCGCCTCCACCGACGCGGCGTTCTCCGCGCTGCTGGAGGACAGCGCCGAGGAGCTCTACGACTCCGCCCCCTGCGGCTATCTGTCCACCCTCATGGACGGAACCATCGCGAAGATCAACACCACGCTGCTGACCTGGCTCGGCCGGACCCGCGAAGAGGTCGTGGGCCGCATGCGCTTCACCGACCTGCTGACCGTCGGCGGCAAGATCTACCACGACACCCACTTCGCACCCCTCCTGAGCATGCAGGGCAGCATCAACGGCATCGCCCTCGACATCAAGAAGGCCGGGGGCGGCCGGCTCCCCGTACTCGTCAGCTCCCTCACGAAGACCGACAGCGACGGCCGGCCCATGCTGATCCGTACGACGGTGTTCGACGCCAGCGACCGGCGCGCCTACGAACAGGAACTGCTCCGCGAGCGCCAGGTGGCCGAAAAGGCCCGCAAACAGGCCGAGGAGGACCGCGAACGGCTCCAGGAAGCACTCGCGGTACTGCAGAGCAGCCTGCTCCCCGCCGCCCTCCCCCCGGTACCGGGCATGGAAGCCGCCTCCCACTACCACACCGCCTCACCGGACCGGCTCGGCGGAGACTTCTACGACCTCTTCCCCCTGGACGGCGAACGCTGGGCCTTCTTCCTCGGCGACGTCTGCGGAAAAGGCCCCCAAGCCGCCGCCGTGACCTCCCTGACCCGCTACACCCTGCGGGCCGCCGCCCTCCACGACCCCGACCCCGTGGCGGCGCTCACCACCCTCAACACCGTCCTCCACGAGCGGTACACCTCGGGTGACCCGCGCTACTGCACCGCCGTCTTCGGCATCCTCGAACCCGACGGCGACACCGTCACGGTCGACCTCGCCTCCGGCGGCCACCCCCCGGCACTCGTCCTGCGCCAGGACGGCCGGGCCGACTACCTCCCCACCCCCGGGGGGCTCCTCGTCGGCATCCTGCCCACCGCCCGCTTCACCCCCGCCAGGACCACCCTCGCCGCAGGAGACACCCTCCTGCTCTACACCGACGGCCTCACCGAGGCCCGGATCGGCGAGAAACGCGAACTGTTCGGGGACGAAGCCCTGCGCGCCTTCACGGCCGGCCTCCCCCACACCGGCCCCCAGCAGGTCGTCACAGCCCTCACCGGCCTGCTCAACAGCTTCGGCGACGGCCTGGACGACGACACCGCCCTCCTGGCCATCGGCGTACCCGCCGACCGGCCCGACACAGCAAGCGATTCCCTGACATGAGCCCACTGACGACAACCGTCCGAGACACCGAGGCCGGCCCGGTGCTCACCGTCACGGGAGAACTCGACTACAACACCGCCGACGAGCTCCGCCAGGTGGTGACCGGCCTCACCCTCACGCCCGGCCAGCGACTCGTGCTCGACCTCGGACGCCTCGACTTCTGCGACTCCAGCGGCATCACCACCTTCATCGTCGCCCGCAACCACGCGACCGCCGCCCAGGCCGACATAGCCCTCGTCGCCGTGCCCGCCGCCGTCCTCCGCATCCTGCGCATCACCGGACTCGACCAGGTTTTCCCGCACGAACCGGGCCTGGACACCCGCGACCAGGCCGCCGGCGACTGACCGTACGACCCGGCACGGACACCCCACCGGACACCCCGCCCGGCACTACTCCCCCGCGCCCGCAGCCGCACGCCCCGTCAGAGCCGCCAGCGAATGCCGTACGTGCGCCATGTGCGCCTGCACCTCCTCGCGGCCCTCCTCGTGCTCCCGCAGGATCCGCTCCGTCTCCCGCACCACACGCTCCTCCGCCACCCCGGCCCCCGCCAGCAGCTCCGCCGCACGCGCCTCCGCGTCCTCCTGACCGTGCCGGGCCGCCTCCTCCGCCTCCGCGAGCTCCCGCCGCGCCCGCGCGAGCAACGCCTCCCCACGAGCCGCCAGCCCGGCCTCACGCTCCACCGCCGCAGCCTCCGCCGCAGCGATCTCCGCATCCGCCGCCTTGCCCCGCTCGGCATGCTCCTGCTCCTGATGCGCCAGCACACCCGCCGTACGCCGACGCGTCTCCTCCATCTCCGCCTCGGCCACCCCCCGCACCTCAGCAGCCTCCTGACGCGCCTCCTCCACCAGCGCCCCAGCAGCCTCCCGCGCCGCGGCCAGCACCTCCTCCGCACGGGCATCCGCCGCAGCCCGCACCTCCCCCGCCCGCACACGCGCCGCCTCACGGACCTCCCGGCCCGCAGCATCCGCCGCATCCCGCAGCGCCTGCGCCTCCTCCAGCGCCGCCTCCCGCGCCGCCTGCGCCTCCTCCTCCGCCAGAGCCAGAATCTGCTGCGCCCGCTCCCCCAGCGACTGATACGTCTGCGGCGCCAGCGAAGCCACCACCTCACCCAGCCGCACCGCCTCCGCCGCCAGCTCCTGCGCCCGCGCCGTCAGCCGGGAAAGCCGCTCCTCGGCCCCGTCCCGCTCCGCCGACAGCGCGGCCACCACGCGATCCACCTGCTCAGGACGGTAACCACGCCCCCGCACACCGACGAACCCGTACGCGGACACCGGTCCACCACTCATCCCTGAAGCCCTCTTTCCCACACTCCGACGCCCGGCCACCGATCAATACGTCAAGGATGCGGTAATTGGCCCGGAAGTCGGAATCGATCAGTTGTATTCAGGACGGAAGCGACCCGCATCACAGCACCCCGCACAAAAGGCGCCCGCCCCCACCAGGGGACGAACGCCTCTCGCACACCACACATCAGACCCGGCCGGACCCGCTCACAACAGCCCGTCCCACATCTGCTCCAGCAGAACCGACCACCAGCCCTCCGGCGACGCCAGCGCCGCCGGATCGATCGCCACCAGCTGCGCCTGGAAATCCACCGTCCAACGGCCCGCCTGCTCCGGATTCAACCCGAACCGCAGCCGCCACATCCGGCCCAGCAACGCCATCGACCGCACGAACTCCGGCAGCCCCGTATTCACGAACTGCGGCGGCACCGGCCGGCCACCCGGCCCCCCCTCCACCGGCACGGCCACGATGTTCGCCGTCCCGTACTGCACACAGATCGCCCGGCCGAAGTCCGACCCCATCACCAGATACGAACCCGCGTCCGACGCCGGCTGCACCTGCCGCTGCACCGCGAGCTCCGCCAGCGTCGGCACCACCGGATGCCCCGGCTGCGCCCAGAAGAACGGCCCGAAATCAGCGGGCAGCCCCGCCCACACCAGCGTCCGCGCCACCACCTCCGGCACACCCTGACGCGACACCGCCCGCTGGTCGAAGCGCATCACCCCAGGACCGAACGCCCCGTGCAGCTCCTCCGCCAACGCCTCCGGAGGCACCGCCATCGCCGGCGGCATCTGCGGCAACGGCGCCCGCACCGGAGCAGGCCGCGCCGGACCGTCGGCCACCTGGTGCAGCTCACCCTGATGCGTCAGCAGATGCTGCATGCCCTGCTGCCGGCTCGCATGATCCGTGCCGTACGGCGCCACACTCGTGATCCGGACCTGCGGCCAGGTCTCCCGGATCATCCGCGCACAGTAACCACCCGGAAGCTCACACGACTCCAGCTCCGTGTGCAGCTCGATCACCTGCTGCGGCGGCACGTTCATCGCACGCAGCTCATGCAGCATCTGCCACTCCGGATGCGGAGTGCCCGGCGCCGAACGCCGGATCAACTGCTGCTCACTGCCGTCGGCCGCACGGAAACGCAGCACGGCCTGATACCCCGGGCCCACCGTCGGCTGCCCCGGGGGCTGCTGCGGATAGCCGTACGCCCCGGGGGGCGGCGGCGGAGTGTGCGGGCCACGACCGGGCATCCCGGGAGGCCCCGGAGGACCGGGCGGCTGCGGCGCACCCGGGCCTGCCTGCCCCGGACCCGCCAGCATCGTCGCGGCATGGTGCACCCCGCCGCCCGGGGGCGGCGTCGCTCCCGGAGGAGGTCCGGGCGGCCCGGGAGGAGCAGGAGAGCCGGGCGGCGGCGTGGAGCCGGGCGGCGGCGGAGGCATCGCACCCGGAGCACCCGGAGCGCCGGGCGGGCCGGGAGGAGCGGGGGGCCCGGGCGGGCCCGGAGGACGCGACGCGTTCGGGCCACCGATGCTCGCGTCGGCGAACATCGTCGCGGCGTGATGCACCCCGCCACCCGGAGGCGGCGTGGAACCAGGGGGGCCGGGAGGCGCGGGAGGTCCGGGAGGCCCGGGAGGTCCGGGGGGCCCGGGAGGACCAGGGGGAGCAGGCGGCTGCGGCGCACCCGGAGGCGGCGTCGCACCTGAAGTCGGCGCATCCGGAGGACCGAGCTGCGAGACGAGCTGCGTCGGCAGGTAACCACCCGCCGGCGCACCAGGCGCACCCGGCCCCGAAGGCGGCGGAGTCGCCCCCGGCACACCGGGCGCACCGGGCGGCGGCGGAGTCGTCGGACCCGTCCCCCGCGCACCCGGCGGCGGCACCGCGGCCTTGCTCGTCGCCGCGTCCGCGACGTCCCTCGCACCGGACGGCCCCTGCGGGTCCAGCCCCGGCACGACCGCGGTCGACGGCAGCTGACTGCCACCCGACATCAACGCCGTGGGCGCCTCCGCCGAAACCACCGGCGGCGGAGTCCCGTCATCGTCCGAACCCGAGAGCGGCGGCGCGAACACCGTCACCGGCAGCGGCACCCCACCCTCGTCCGCACCCGCGTTCGTGTCCGTACCCGTCCAAGGAGTACCCCCGGCCGGAACCCCGTCATTCGCCGTCGGCTCATGATCCCGCTGCCCACCGGCAGCCGGCCACGCCGCACCCGAACCAGCGCCAACCGGCGCCGGCACGGAAGGAGAGGACGAAGAAGCAGAAACAGAAGCAGGAGCAGGATCCGGCGAGGACGACGGCGCGGGCATCGGACCGGAAGAGGACGACGGCACAGCATCGGCAGGCGAGACATCCGCCTCCGCACGCCCCTCCGGAATCCCCAGCTTGTCCGCCGCCTCCTGAAGCCACTCCGGCGGAGTCAACAGGAACGACGTCTGATTCAGATCAATACGCTGCGGCGGCTCCGGCACATCCCGCACCTCCGCCGACGCCCCGTACTCCTCCTCGTACCGCCGGATCACCTCACCCACCGGCAACCCCGGCCACAACGTGGCCTCACCACTGTCCCGGGCGATCACCAGACGCTGCCGGCCACCGTCGGAAACAGGACCCTCCGCCCTGTCCTCCGCCCACACCACAAAACCCAGCTCGAACTCACGGACCCGGACCTCACGCTGCTGATACGCGGGCACGTCACCGTTGACCCACTCATCCGCCCGCTCCTGCGCCTGCGCGAACGTCACCACCGCACTCACCCCTCCACCGGGACGGCCCGCGCGAAGCCACCGTCCACCATCAGGTTCGCCACCGTCTCCAGCTCCGGCGGATTACCCGCGAGACGCTGAAGGAAAGCATCGAAATCCTCACCGCACGGCACCAGAAGCCGGTCCACCCGCTCCTGCACACCCCAGCCGTCCTGATCCCGCGCATCGTCGTACGCGCAGAACCACACCGACCCCACACCACCACCGCGCACCTTCACCGCCAGGATGCCGCCCTGGACGAAACCCACGCCCAGAAAATCCTTCGTGAAGTGATCACGCAGACACTTGTTGACGTACACCAGATCATTCACAGCCGCTTCCTCACGCACCGTGAAGAACGGCTGATCCACCAGCAGACCCAGCTCCGCATCCAACGCCGCACCCACCGGAGCCGAACCACCGGCCGCCTTCAGGAACGACCGGTACGCACCCGGAAGCCGATAGCCCAGATCCTCCTCGACACCCAGGATCTGCTGCTCACCGACCGCCACAGAACCCTTCGGCAACCGGAAATGAGCAGGCCGGACCTCCTGGAGCGGCCGCGTACCACGACGGCTGTGATCCAC
Source organism: Streptomyces sp. (assembly GCF_035563135.1). Classification (GTDB taxonomy): domain Bacteria; phylum Actinomycetota; class Actinomycetes; order Streptomycetales; family Streptomycetaceae; genus Streptomyces. The sequence goes on along the minus strand of NZ_DATMVN010000283.1, from coordinate 18,027 downwards.
CGGAGCCGTCGCCAGCCCACCGTGATGACGCAACAACGCCTTCACCTCGACCGGCACCAGCTCCATCCGCCGGCCACCCGCCACGTGGTGCCACGTCCAGCCGTGCGGAGTCGCCACCGCCGGAATCGTGTCCCACAGCTCATGCCCGCTCGCCGCCAGCGCCGCGTTCGCCGACACGTAATCCGTCAGCCGCAGCTCATCCACACCGAAACCCGGAGGCGGATCAGCGATCTCCGCGGCCGCACGCGCATACGGCGAGAACACCGGATAGCCGTCCCCGTCCACACGCACACCCCTGGGGTGACGGGACGCCCGGACAGGATCCGGGAAATGCACGACCTGCCCGGCATAGGCCGCATTCGGTGGCGCGGCTTGCTGCCCGAGCCGACCTGTCGTCATGGCGGTTGCCCCCTGCTGCGTCTGGTGTTCCGCACAGCCTATGCGGTGACGCAACACGGCCCCCCGCCCCCGCACACCCCTTCACCGACCGTCACCAAGGCGTGACGGACGCACGACAACCGAACCGCCCGACCACGACACGCAGACACGTTTCACCGACCCAGCTTCCCCACCACCCTGCATATTTGGCAGGCTGTCCCCCGCAACTCGGGGGATTGCAGGGAGGGACACGAGCACCATGCGCACAGCACAAACAGTCACACCCGGAGACCCGCGACTCAGTTGGAGCACCACCGAACCCCACCAGCCACCACGCCTCCACCACCGCCGCGACGGCATCCTGCCCGCGGTGGCCGCAGCCCTGTCCGTACGCGGAGAGACACTCACCTGCACCGCAGGCAAAGGCGACCAGCCACCCGTCCTCCACCCACTCGTCCAGGACTTCCTCGACACCCTCACCAGCAACCAGCGCGAACGCTTCACCGGACGCTGCCCCGAAGCCATACTCCTGTCACGACAGCTCACCGCAGCCGACGGCAGCCGCTCCAAACGCGCCCAGCGCAAACCCCTCACCAACGGTGAAGCCCGCCGCGCCCTCAAGCACGCCCGCATCACCGCCCGCCGCATCCGCGAGGACGGCGACCCCCTCCACGGCAGCTACGCACCCCCCTGCCGCTCCTGCACCGAAATGCTCGCCCACTTCGGCGTACGCCCCGTCGACCTCACCACAGGCGCGGCCACCACCGCCGAGAAGGGCTGAGAACACCACCATGCGCGACCGGACCGACGTCCCCGGCCAGCAGAGCCGCACCTCCACCACCCGCTTCCCCGTCGCCGTCGACGCCGCACTCCGCGACGCCGGATGGCACCCCGGCCGCTGGGACATCCGCCAGGCCGAGGAATGGGCCGACGCCCTGCGCTCCCACGCCTCCCCCGCCGGACACCAGCACGCCGTCTTCCCCGCAGCGGTCGAAGCCTGGGCCGAATTCGGCGGACTCCACCTCACCCCCTCCGCACCCGGCCGGCAGATCGCCACCACCACCGCGCACATCGACCCGCTCCGCGGACTCCACCACGCACGCACCCTCGGCGACCTCGGACGCGCACTCACCACCGAAGTCGCCCCCCTCGGCGAAGAAGGCGACGGACAAGCCGTCCTCGCCATCGACAGCGAAGGACGCGTCTACTCCATCGACCACACCGGCGACTGGTACCTCGGCTCCGACATCGACCGCGCCCTCGAAACCCTCATGACCGGAACCCAGCCCACCCGCCTCACCCCCAGCTGAGAACCCCCAGGCTGAACCCCCCGCCCGCCCCGCCTCACCCCCGGCCGAGAACCCCCACACCCGGCACCCTCACACCCGGCACCCTCACGCCGCCCCGCCGTCCGGCAGCACCGCCGACACCCGGAAACCCCCCGCATCCGTCGGCCCCGACACGAACACACCCCCCAGACCCAGCACCCGCTCCCGCATCCCCACCAGACCGTTACCACCGCTCGGCAGCCCCGCATCCGCCGTCACACCATCCGCCGGACCGTTCTCCACCTGCATCGCGACCTCCCCACCCCGATGCGCCAGCCGCACCCACGTCCTCGCACCCGCCGCATGCTTGTGCACGTTCGTCAACGCCTCCTGCACCACCCGGTACGCCGTCTGCTCCACCTCCGGCGCATACGGACGCAACTCCCCCTCCACCGACAGCTCCACCGTCATCCCCGCCTCACGGGACTGCGCCACCAGCGCCTCCACCTCGCGCAACCGCGGCCCGTCCTCCACCACCGCAGCCGCAGCAGCCACCCGCCCCACCGAGGCGAGCGGCACCCGCCCCGCCCCCGCAGCCACCGCAGCATCCCCGCTCCGCAGCACCCCGAGCATCTCCCGCAGCTCCGTCAACGCCTGCCGGCCCATGTCCCCCACCAGCGCCGCGTTACGCACCGCCTTCGCCGCGTCCTTCGGCGCCACCGCCTGCAACGCCGCCGCATGCACCACCATCAGACTCACCCGGTGCGCCACCACGTCGTGCATCTCCCGCGCGATCCGGGTCCGCTCCTCCGTACGCGCCCACTCGGCCCGCTCCTCCGCCCGGTCCGCCAGCAGCGACAACTCCCGCTCCAGCGAATCCGCACGCTCCCGCAGACTCTCCATCAGCCTGCGCCTGGCCCCGACGTAGAGACCGAAGAGCACCGGGGGCGCCGTCAGCCCCAGCGACATGAAGAGGGACACCCCGGGGACGTACCAGACGGACCCCCCGTAATCGCCCACGCTCTGCCGCAGCCGCACGTACGACACGATGAACGTGCCGACGAGCGTCATCCCCGTCAGCACCACCGTGATCCGGCGCGGCACCTCCGAGGCCGCCAGGGTGTACAGCCCGACGATCCCCATCAGGAAACCCATCTCGGCCGGCGTCGTCGCGACCGACACCAGCACCACGGCGATCGGCCAGCGCCTGCGCAGCACCAGCACCGACCCCGCCAACAGCCCGAAGAGCACCCCGAGCGGCACCGGCAGCCCGGTCTCCCCGGCGAACGCCACCCCCTCCAGCGCACACTCCAGCGCCGAGACCAGCGCCAGCCCCACGTCCAGGACGACACCGCGCCGCCGTCCCCACCACCAGTAGCCGCGGGTGGTCAAACCCGCCGCTTCCCGGTCTGCCCCCGTTACGGTCATGGCATCCAGCCTACGGGCGGGCGCATCCCGATTTCCGGGGACTCCGTCAGCACGGAAAGTGACCGGTCGCACCACAAAAGCAGGCAGATCCCACGATCCGGTGAACCGAGCACGCTTTCGACCCGGACGTCCGCATTCCGGACGATGCTGCGCGTATGACACATGCCACTGGCAAGTACGCAGACTTCGAAGGGCTACGGGAGAAGGCAGTCGCGCTGCGCAGAGAGGGCCTCAGCCGACGCCAGATCCGCGACCGGCTGTACGTCGACAACAACGACATCCTGAACCGCCTCCTGGAGGGCGAGCCGGCACCGGAGTGGACGAAACGCCCGAACGCCAAGGACGACCTGCGGGAGAAGGCCCGGGAGCTGAGACTCCAGGGCATGACCTACGACCAGATCCAGGTGGAGCTGGGCCGCTCGAAGAGTTCGATCTCGCTGTGGGTCCGGGACCTGCCGAAGCCGGAACGCAAGCGGACCCGGGAGGAGGCCTCCGCCATCGCACGGCGCGGCTGGGAAGGCACCCTCCAGCGACGTGAAGCGGAGCGCCAGAAGACCAAGCGGGACGCAGCCGCCGAGTTCGCCGCCATGACCGACCGAGAGCTGTTCGCGGTCGGGGTCGCGCTCTACTGGGCAGAAGGCTCCAAATCCAAACCCCACCGACCACAGGAGAGGGTCACGTTTACCAATAGCGATCCGAAAATGATCAAGGTCTTCCTCGCCTGGCTCCACCTCCTGGACGTCCCACCTGCACACCTGAAGTTCCACGTACATATCCACGAGTCAGCCAACGCGTCCGAGGCGGAGCGATTTTGGATGGATCAGGTCGGCCATGACTCCGGGTCGTTCGGCAAGACCACGCTGAAGAGGCACAACCCCACCACCAACCGCAAGAACACCGGCGAGGGTTACCGCGGATGCCTGGTCGTTCGCGTAAACAAGAGCGCGGAGCTATACCGTCGCATCGAGGGCTGGTGGTGCGGCATAGTAGATGCCACGCCGCCTATCGGATGACCGTTGTCCGTTTTGGCGGCACTTGCTATCCCCTATGGTGTAATCGGCAACACGAGTTACTTTGGATAACTTGTTCCAGGTTCGAGTCCTGGTAGGGGAGCGTCCAGCTGCGGGCCCCGACCTCACCGGTCGGGGCCCGCGCTCGTTTCGGGCGTAAACGCCCCCGGTATCCTGCGGGTGTCCACCACCCGAAGCCGAAGGGCACATCCGTGAGCGCCAACCCCCCGGCAGCCGTCGTCGTCCTCGCAGCGGGTGAGGGCACCCGCATGAAGTCGAAGACCCCCAAGGTCCTGCACGAGATCTCCGGGCGCTCGCTCGTCGGACATGTCGTCGCCGCCTCCCGTGAGCTCGACCCGCAGCACCTCGTCGTGGTCGTCGGCCACGCCGGCGATCAGGTCACCGCGCATCTCTCCGCCGGGGACATCCCCGTACGCACCGCCTACCAGGCCGAGCAGAACGGCACCGGCCACGCGGTCCGGATGGGGCTGGAGGAGCTCGGCGGCACCGTCGACGGCACCGTGATCGTCGTCTGCGGCGACACCCCGCTGCTCTCGGGCGGGACGCTCTCCGCGCTCGCCGCCACGCACGCCGCCGACTCGAACGCCGTCACCGTGCTGACCGCCGAGGTCCCGGACTCCACCGGCTACGGCCGGATCGTCCGCGACGCGGCCACCGGTGCCGTCACCGAGATCGTCGAGCACAAGGACGCCACGGACGCGCAGCGTGCGATCCGTGAGATCAACTCCGGTGTCTTCGCGTTCGACGGGCGGCTCCTGAGCCAGGCGCTCGGGGAGGTGCGTACGGACAACAGCCAGGGCGAGGAGTACCTCACCGATGTGCTGTCGATCCTGCGTGAGGCCGGGCACCGTGTGGGTGCCTCGGTGGCGGGTGATCACCGGGAGATCCTGGGCATCAACAACCGGCTCCAGCTCGCGGAGGCCAGGCGGCTGCTCAACGAGCGGCTGCTGGAGCGCGCCATGCTGGCGGGCGTGACGGTCGTGGATCCCGCGTCGACGCTGATCGACGCGTCGGTGACGTACGAGCGTGACGCGGTCGTGCACCCGGGGACCCAGCTGCTGGGGTCGACGCATCTCGGGGAGGACGCGGAGGTCGGCCCGAATTCCCGGCTGAAGGACACCGTCGTGCACGCGGGTGCGCGGGTGGACAACACGGTCTCGGACGGCGCCGAGGTGGGTCCGGGCGCGTCGGTGGGGCCGTTCGCGTATCTGCGGCCGGGTACGCGGCTGGGCGCGAAGTCCAAGGCGGGTACGTATGTCGAGATGAAGAACGCGACGATCGGTGAGGGCACGAAGGTGCCGCATCTGAGTTATGTCGGGGACGCGACGATCGGTGATCACACCAACATCGGTGCGGCGAGCGTGTTCGTGAACTACGACGGGGTGGCCAAGCACCACACCACGATCGGGTCGCACTGCCGGACCGGGTCGGACAATATGTTTGTGGCGCCTGTCACGGTCGGGGACGGTGTTTACACGGCGGCGGGTTCGGTCATCACGAAGGACGTGCCGGCGGGTTCGCTGGCCGTCGCCCGGGGCCAGCAGCGGAATATCGAGGGCTGGGTCGCCCGGAAGCGTCCCGGCAGCGCGGCCGCTCAGGCGGCTCAGGCCGCCGTTCAGGAGTCCGACGGCGAAAGCTGACCGGAAACAGGCGCGCCGGACTCGGCGTACCGTGATAGATGCTCACCCATTTCGGCTGGCTCGTCGCTCATCGGGACACATGCGCGCGGTGCCAGATACATGTCTGAGGAGACTGTGCTGTGACCGGGATCAAGACGACCGGCGAGAAGAAACTGATGCTCTTCTCCGGCCGCGCCCACCCCGAGCTGGCCGAGGAGGTCGCACATCAGCTGGGTGTCGGTCTCGTGCCGACGAAGGCCTTCGATTTCGCCAATGGTGAGATCTATGTGCGGTTCCAGGAGTCCGCTCGTGGTGCCGACTGCTTCTTGATCCAGAGCCACACGGCTCCGATCAACAAGTGGATCATGGAGCAGTTGATCATGCTGGACGCGCTGAAGCGTGCGTCGGCGCGGTCGATCACGGTGATCGTGCCGTTCTACGGTTACGCCCGTCAGGACAAGAAGCACCGTGGCCGTGAGCCGATCTCGGCGCGTATGGTCGCGGACCTGATGAAGACGGCGGGTGCGGACCGCATTCTGACCGTGGATCTGCACACGGACCAGATCCAGGGCTTCTTCGACGGTCCGGTGGACCATCTGTTCGCGCTGCCGATCCTGGCGGACTACGTGGGCGCGAAGGTGGACCGTTCGAAGCTGACGATCGTCTCTCCGGATGCCGGCCGGGTGCGTGTGGCCGACCGCTGGTGCGACCGGCTGGACGCGCCGCTGGCGATCGTGCACAAGCGGCGTGACAAGGATGTGCCGAATCAGGTCAGCGTCCATGAGGTCGTCGGTAACGTCGAGGGCCGGGTGTGTGTGCTGGTCGACGACATGATCGACACTGGTGGCACGATCTGTGCCGCTGCGGACGCCTTGTTCGCGCATGGTGCCGAGGACGTCATAGTGACGGCCACGCACGGTGTGCTGTCGGGTCCGGCGGCGGACCGTCTGAAGAATTCGAAGGTGAGCGAGTTCGTGTTCACGGACACGCTGCCGACGCCGGGTGAGCTGGAGATCGACAAGATCACGGTGCTGTCGATCGCGCCGACGATCGCGCGTGCGGTGCGTGAGGTGTTCGAGGACGGTTCGGTGACGAGCCTCTTCGAGGAGCAGGAGTGATCTCCTGCGGGTGATCGGGATGATCTCCTGCGGGTGATCGACTTTGGGTGCGGCCTCTTTGCCGGGTAGACTTGTGAAGTTGCTCGGCGAGGGAGGCCGTTCTCATGCGCAGGCATGGGGCCGGTGGTCCGTTATCGACGCGCTCTTCGTAGCAGGCCTGTCGTGGGCCGGGTGACCATCGGTTTTTCGTCACCTTACGAGGAGTGCAGCATGGCTGAGATCAAGCTCGACGCAACGGTCCGTACGGAGTTCGGCAAGGGCGCTGCCCGTCGTACCCGTCGCGCCAACCTGGTTCCCGGGGTCGTCTACGGCCACGGTGCTGAGCCGGTTCACATCAACCTGCCGGGCCACGATCTGCTTCTGGCTCTGCGTACGGCCAACGTCCTGATCGGTCTGCAGATCGACGGCAAGGACGCCCTGGTGATCCCGAAGGCTGTGCAGCGCAACGCGCTCAAGGGTCACATCGAGCACGTCGACCTGCTGACCGTGAAGCGCGGCGAGAAGGTCAACGTCGAGATCGCGGTGCACGTCGAGGGTGACCTGGCGCCGGGCGGCAACCTGCTCGAGTACGTGCAGAACACGCTGCTCGTCGAGGCCGAGGCCACGCACATCCCCGAGTCCGTGACGGTGTCGATCGAGGGCCTGGACGCCGGTGACTCGATCCTGGCGAAGGACGTTCCGCTGCCCAAGGGTTCGGTGCTGGCGGGCGACGAGGACGCCGTGGTGCTCCAGGTCGTCTCCGCGCAGGCCGAGGAGCCGGCCGAGGGTGCCGAGGGTGAAGGCGCCGAGGCCTGAGCCTCGTCCCACCTGCTTGACTGACGGGGTGGCGGTTCCCTTCCGGGGATCCGTCACCCCGTTTCCCTGTCATCACTGGTCCGTCCTTGAGGAGACCGAGCGCAGATGTCCGACGTCACCGACCCCTGGCTGATCGTGGGTCTCGGAAATCCCGGCCCTGAGTACGCGGCGAACCGGCACAACGTCGGGTTCATGGTGGCCGATCTCCTTGCGGAGCGGATCGGGGGGAAGTTCAAGCGGGCGCAGAAGGCGCAGGCGCAGGTGCTGGAGGGGCGGATCGGTCCGCCCGGTCCTGGGAGTCGTCGGGTGGTGCTGGCGAAGCCGATGTCGTACATGAATCTTTCGGGTGGTCCGGTGACGGCGCTGCGCGATTTCTACAAGGTGCCCACGGACCATGTCGTGGCTGTTCATGACGAGTTGGACATCGATTTCGGGATGTTGCGGCTGAAGCTGGGTGGCGGTGACAACGGGCACAACGGGTTGAAGTCGATGACGAAGGCGATGGGTCCGGATTATCACCGGGTGCGGTTCGGGATCGGGCGGCCGCCGGGGCGGATGCAGGTCGCGGATTTCGTGCTGAAGGATTTTTCGTCCGTGGAGCGCAAGGAGCTGGCGTATCTGGTGGACCGGTCGGCGGATGCGGTGGAGTCGTTGCTGGCGGATGGGCTGGAGCGGGCTCAGTCCGCGTACAACTCCTGACATTCCTGTTGCTTCTTGGGTGTTTTTCGGCCGTAGGTTGACCGGGGGCAGGGCTCTGCCCAAGGATCGGCCGTCATGAAGCGGAGTTCCTCCCACCGGCTGCTGGCCCATGGCCGTACGTTCGTCTCGGGCTGTGTCGTCCTGGTGCTGCTGGTCGCGGGGGTGTGGTCCTCGTGGAGCAGTGCGCATCACGTGGTTCTGGCCAAGGGCCGTGAGCACGGGACGATGGTGGTGACGGCGTGTGGTGAGGATGTGTGTACGGGGTCGTTCGTGCCGGACGCCGATGCGCAGGGGCGTGCGGTGGTGAGGATCGAGCGGTCCGTCGCGGTGGAGGAGGGGGATCGTTTCCCCGTGGTGGTGAAGCCCGGGTCCGGGGACGTTCTGCGTACCGGGGCTGCGGGCTTTCTGCATGCCTGGGTGCCGTTGGGTGGTGCGCTGGTGCTGGCGGCCCTGGTGATCGGTGGCGGTATGCGGCTGACGCGGACGGCGTGGGGTGCGGGGATCGCGGGTGCGGCCCTGTTGACGGCGACGTTCGTCGCCCTCTGACGGGTCCGCACCCGCTCGGTCTTCCCCTGTGCGGGTCAGCCGGTGTTGCGGAGGCCTGCCGCTACGCCGTTGACGGTGAGCAGCAGGGCGCGGGCGAGGAGCGGGTCGGCTTCCTCGCCGCGTTCGGCGGCCTGGCGCTGGCGGGCGAGCAGGGAGACCTGGAGGTAGGAGATGGGGTCCAGGTAGGCGTCGCGGATGGCGAAGGTCTGCTGGAGCACCGGGCTGGTGCCGAGGAGTTCGGTGCTGCCGGTGACCTTGAGGACTTCCCTGACGGTGAGTTCGTGTTCGGCCCGGATGACGTCGAAGACGTGCTTGAGCTCGTCGGGGACGAGGGTGTCGACGTAGTGCTGGGCGATGCGCAGGTCGGTCTTGGCGAGGGTCATCTCGACGTTGGAGATGAAGTTGCGGAAGAAGTGCCACTGTCCGTGCATTTCTTCCAGGACGGTGCCGAGGCCGGCTTCGCGCAGTGCCTTGAGGCCGGAGCCGACGCCGAACCAGCCGGGGACGATCTGCCGTGACTGGGTCCAGCCGAAGACCCAGGGGATGGCGCGCAGGCCGTCGAGCGAGACGCCCGAGCCGGGGCGGCGGGAGGGCCGCGAGCCCAGGTGCAGGTCGGCGAGCTGGTCCACCGGGGTGGAGGCGAGGAAGTACGCGGGCAGGTCGGGGTCCTCGACGAGCTTGCGGTAGGCGTCGTGGGCGGCGTCGGAGACGGTGTCCATGGCCGCGTCCCAGCGGGCGAGCGCTTCGTCGGACTGGCGGGGCGCGGTGTGGAGTGCGGAGGCCTGGAGGGTGGCCGCGACGGTCAGTTCCAGGTTCTCCCGTGCGAGTGCGGGGATGAGGTACTTGTCGGAGATGACCTCGCCCTGTTCGGTGACCTTGATCTCGCCTTCGAGGGTGCCCCAGGGCTGGGCGAGGATCGCGTCGTGGGAGGGGCCGCCGCCTCGGCCGACGGTGCCGCCGCGGCCGTGGAAGAGGCGCAGGCGTACGCCGTAGCGGTGGGCCACGTCGCGGAGCCGGCGCTGGGCGCGGTGGATCTCCCACTGGGAGGTGGTGATGCCGCCGAACTTGGAGGAGTCGGAGTAGCCGAGCATGACCTCCTGGACGTCGCCGCGGAGGGAGACGAGGCGGCGGTAGGAGGGGTCGGCGAGCATCTCGTCGAGGATGACGTCGGCGGCCTTGAGTTCGTCGGTGGTCTCCAGGAGCGGGACGATGCCGATCTTGGCCCAGCCGCCGTGGAGGTCGATGAGGCCGGCCTCACGGGCGAGGACGGCGGCGGCGAAGACGTCGTCGGCGCCCTGGCACATCGAGATGATGTAGGACTCGATGACCTCGGGGCCGAAGCGCTCGAATGCCTGGCTGATGGTGTGGAAGACGCCGAGGGTCTTCTCGCCGGCGGCGTCCAGCGGTGCCGGGGTCGGGGCGAGGGGGCGGCGGGAGCGGAGTTCCTTGGCGAGGAGCTTCTGCCGGTAGTCGCGGGGCATGTCGGCGTAGCGCCAGGATTCCTCGCCGAGGCGGTCGAAGAGCTGGCCGAGGGTGTGGTGGTGGGCGTCGGCGTGTTCGCGGACGTCCATGGTGGCGAGCTGGAGGCCGAACGCGGTGAGCGTGCGGATGGTGCGGTCCATGCGGCCGTCGGCGAAGAGTCCGCCGCGGTGTTCGCGCAGGGAGGTCTGGATGAGGACGAGGTCGGCGATGAGTTCGGCGGTGCCGAGGTAGTCGCAGCCGGGGCGGTGGGGGGTGCCGTTGGCGAGGCGCTCGCGGGTGTTGACGAGCTTCTGGCGGATGCAGGTGGCCTTGAGCCGGTAGGGCTCTTCGGCGTTCAGCCGCTTGTAGCGGGGGCTGATCTCGGGGAGGCGTTCCAGGTCGGCCTGGAGGGAGGTGAGGAGCTCGTCGGTGGCTCCGGTGTAGCGGATGGAGTTGGAGAGCAGTCCCCGCAGCTGGTCGATGAGTTCGAGGGCGTCGGTGATGCCGTGCTCGTGCTGGAGGATGAGCACGTCCCAGGTCACGGCGGGCGTGACGTTGGGGTTGCCGTCGCGGTCGCCGCCGATCCAGGTGCCGAAGGTGAGGGGGCGGGTGCCGGCGGGCAGTTCGACGCCGACGCGCTCCAGCTCTGCTGCCAGGTCCTCCAGGACGTCGCCCACCGCGTTGGCGTGGAGTTCGTCGAGGTAGTAGATGGCGTTGCGGGCCTCGTCGGCGGGCTCCGGGCGGACGACGCGGAGTTCGTCGGTCTGCCAGATGAGGTCGATGTTCTCGGCCAGCCGGATGTCCTGGCGGCGGCGGTCGGCCTCGATGACGGGTGTTTCGAGCAGTTCGGCGATGCGGCGGAGCTTGTTGAGTACGGAGCGGCGTGCGGCTTCGGTGGGGTGTGCGGTGAAGACGGGCCGGACGTTGAGGTTCTTGACCGTCTCGCGCAGGTGCTCGGGGTCGGCGTCCTTGAGGCGGTCGGCGGTGCGGGCGAGGAGTCCGCCTTCGGCTGCCCGGCGGTCGCGCATCTCGTGGGCGCGGTGGACCTGTTCGGTGACGTTGGCGAGGTGGAAGTAGGTGGAGAAGGCGCGCACGAGCTGTGCGGCGGTCTCCAGGTCCGTGTCACCGAGGAGTGCGGCTGCTGCCTCGCCGTCGGTGCGGGTCAGGGCGCGGACGCGCTCGACGAGGTCGAGGAGGTCCTGGCCCTCCTGGCGTACGAGGGTCTCGCCCAGCAGGTCGCCGAGGCGGCGGATGTCGGCCCGCAGTTCGGTGTTGGCGGCAGGGGTCTGGTCGGCACTGCTCACAGTGTGCGGCTCCTTGCAGTGGTTGAGCACGTCTGTCAGGGGGGCCGGGGCGCTCGCGGTGCTGACGGGGCACCCCGGATATGCAGAGTGCGGACCGCGCTGTCCGACGCACCCAGGATAGGTGTCCGGACCTTCGGTGTGCTCGTTGCCCTGCGGGGTGGGCGGGATCCGGGGTAGACGGGGGGTGAGGGCCTCTCCGCACGAGGGTTTTCGCGGTGGTGTTCTCGTGGCGTGTTGCGTTTCGCTGTCATACTTACGTTGCCGTAGGTTACGGAACCGTAGCCCGCTCATACCGTCATATTTCCTCACCTCACGGGGGACTCCCCAATGCCCACCAGCCCCGATGTGATCGACGACGGCCTGCCGAGGGCAGGCGACCCCGCACCGCCCTCCGCCACGCTCGGCGGCGACAAGAAGCGTTCGGTCGAGCAGATCGCGCTGCTGCTGTTCATCGTGGTGCCGTTCGCGGCCCTGGTCGCGGCGGTGCCGCTGGCCTGGGGGCGCGGTGTCAGCTGGCTCGACCTCGGCCTGTTGGTCGTCATGTACTACTGGGGCTGCCACGGCGTGACGATCGGCTTCCACCGCTACTTCACGCACGGCTCGTTCAAGGCGAAGCGCCCGCTCCGCATCGCCCTGGCCGTCGCGGGTTCGATGGCGGTGGAGGGCCCGCTGGTGCGCTGGGTGGCCGACCACCGCAAGCACCACCGCTTCTCCGACGCCGAGGGCGACCCTCATTCACCGTGGCGGTTCGGCGAGGATCTCCCGGCGCTGCTGAAGGGCCTGTGGTGGGCCCACATCGGCTGGATGTTCAACGAGGAGCAGACGCCGCAGCAGAAGTACGCCCCGGACCTGGTCAGGGACCCGGCGATGCGGACGATCTCGCGTCACTTCCTCAGCTTCACGATTCTTTCGCTGGCGATCCCGCCGCTGGTCGGCGGCCTGGTCACGATGTCGTGGTGGGGCGCGTTCACGGCCTTCTTCTGGGGTTCGCTGGTCCGTGTCGCGCTGCTGCACCACGTGACGTGGTCGATCAACTCGATCTGTCACGCGGTCGGCAAGCGGCCCTTCAAGTCCCGCGACAGGTCCGGGAACGTGTGGTGGCTGGCGGTGCTCTCGTGCGGTGAGTCCTGGCACAACCTGCACCACGCGGACCCGACGAGTGCCCGTCACGGAGTGATGAGGGGGCAGATCGACTCCAGCGCCCGGCTGATCCGCTGGTTCGAGCAGCTGGGCTGGGCGCACGACGTCCGGTGGCCGGACGCCTCGCGTATCGCCGCCCGGCGCAAGGCCGCGGCCGCCGACCCTGCATGATTGACGACGTGGCGACCGACGGAAGCACAAGCGGCGAGAAGAGCATGCCTGCCCCCACGCGACGGGCCCGGCGGGTCCGGATGACGGGCAAGGAGCGCCGCGAGCAGCTCCTGGACATCGGGCGCGCCCTGTTCGCCGACAAGGGCTTCGAAGGCACCTCGGTGGAGGAGATCGCGGCGCGCGCCGGGGTCTCCAAGCCGGTGGTCTACGAGCACTTCGGCGGCAAGGAGGGCCTGTACGCCGTCGTCGTCGACCGCGAGATGCGCCAGCTGCTGGATCTGGTGACGGGGGCGCTCACGGCGGGCCATCCCCGTGAGCTGCTGGAGCAGGCGGCGTTCGCGCTGCTCGACTACATCGAGACGTACACGGACGGGTTCCGGATCCTGGTCCGGGACTCCCCGGTCGCGCAGTCCACGGGCACCTTCGCGTCGCTGATCAGTGACATCGCGACGCAGGTCGAGGACATCCTGGGCCTGGAGTTCAAGGCCCGGGGCTTCGACCCGAAGCTGGCCCCGCTGTACGCGCAGGCCCTGGTCGGGATGGTGGCGCTGACCGGCCAGTGGTGGCTGGACGTACGGAAGCCGAAGAAGGCCGAGGTCGCGGCCCATCTGGTGAATCTGGCGTGGCACGGGCTGGAGAACCTGGAGTCGAAGCCGCGGCTGATAGGCCACCGGAAGAGCTGATCCCGCCTCGGTGGGCGCGTGATCACTCGTCGGTCCTCGACCGGCGCAACGCCCCGGAGCCCGATGTCTGTGCCGTCCGGGCGGAAGCGGTCACCGGACGCGAGCTCACCCGGCCGTGCGGACCACCGCGAAGACGCGGCGGAACGGGAAGACCGTGCCGTGCGGGCCCGCCGGGTAGGCGGTGCGCAGCAGGCCGCGGTATTCGGCGAGGAAGGCGTCTTCGGCGTCGGGGTCCTCGGCGAGGACGTCGAGGAGGGGGCGCAGGCCGGTGCCCTTGACCCAGTCGAGGACGGGGTCCTCGCCCTGGAGCAGGTGCAGGTAGGTGGTCTCCCAGACGTCCACGGTGCGGCCGGGCGCGGTGAGGTGTTCCAGGTAGCCGGCGGGGGTGTGCACGGCGTCGCCGTGGCGCAGGAGGCCGCCGAGCCGGTCGTGCCAGCGGGGGGATCCGGCCAGCTCGCGCATGAGGGTGTGGCTGGGGGCGTCGAAGTTGCCGGGGACCTGGAAGGCGAGGGTCCCTCCGGGGGCGAGGGCGTCCAGCCAGTGGGGGAAGCGGGCGGTGTGGCCGGGGACCCATTGGAGCAGGGCGTTGGAGACGATGAGGCCGTACGTCTCGGTGGGTGCCCAGGTTCCGGCGTCGGCTTCGGCGAAGTCGAGGAGGGGTCCGGCGTGGGTGCGGGCGCGCTCCAGCATCCGGGGGGAGCTGTCGTAGCCGGTGACGCGGGCGCCGGGCCAGCGTTCCGCGAGGAGGGCGGTGACGTTGCCGGCGCCGCAGCCGAGGTCGGCGATCCGGGGTGCGGGTTCGTGCGGCAGGGTCCCGATCCGGGCCAGGAGGTCGTGGAAGGGGCGGGTGCGGTGGTCCGCGTGGCGGAGGTACTGCCCCGGGTCCCAGGTGGGTGCTGTCATGGGGCCCAGGATCACCGGCACATTCTCTTGATGTCAAGACACTCGAAATCAAGAGACTTCATGTCGAGGAACCCTCTACACTGATCGACATGGAGGACGAGGTCGACCGGCTGGTCGCAGCATGGCGCCGCGAGCGCCCTGACCTCGACGTGGAACCACTCGAGGTCCTGAGCCGCGTCTCCCGCCTGGCCCGGCATCTGGACCGGGCCCGCAGGATCGCCTTCGCGGAGCACCAGCTGGAGCCCTGGGAGTTCGACGTCCTGACCTCTCTGCGCCGCGCCGGCGCTCCGTATCAGCTCTCCCCCGGCCAGCTCCTCACCCAGACGCTGGTCACCTCCGGCACGATGACGAACCGCATCGACCGGCTGACCAAGAAGAACCTGGTGGAGCGGCTGCCCGACCCGAGTGACCGCCGCGGCGTCCTGGTCCGGCTGACCGACCTGGGCCGCGACAAGGCCGACCAGTCGCTGGCCGGGCTGCTCGCCCAGGAGCGGGCCATCCTGGGTGAGCTCTCCCGCCAGCAGCGGGCCGAGCTGGCCGGGCTGCTACGCGGGCTGACCGCCCCGTTCGACAACATCCCCGGTTAGCGCGGCAGGGCCCACCCCGGCCTTCCGGGCCAGCGCCACGGCCGCCAGGGTCGAGTGCACCCCCAGCTTCCCCAGCACGTTCTGCATGTGGGTGCGCACCGTGTGCGGGGACAGGAAGAGCCGCTCCGCGACCGCCTTGCGGCCCAGGCCCGCCACCATGCAGCGCAGCACCTCGCGCTCGCGCGGGGTCAGCGACTCGACGAGCTGCTCGCTCTCGGTCCGGTGCTTGCGGACCTCCGTCAGCTCCCGCAGGACTCCGGTCAGCAGGGCGGCCGGCAGATGCGTCTCGTCGCGCAGCACGCCCCGTATGACCGTCAGCAGGCGTTGCAGCGAGCAGTCCTTGGCGACCCAGCCCGAGGCTCCGGCCTGCAGCGCCGTCGCGGCCCGGCGCGGGTCGTCCCTCTCGGCGAGCACCACCGTCCGGATGTGCGGCTGGCTCGCGCGCACCCCGGCCACCAGGGAGATGCCGTCCACCGGGCCGCTGCCGCCGCCCGTGGCCTCCGGTGCGGCGCGCGGCACGGGGACGGTGCGGGCGCCGCCCGCGGTGAACACGCCCAGCTCGGCGTCGACGAGCATCACGTCGTAGCGGCGCCCCTCGGCGGTCGCACGCTCCAGACACCGCAGCGCGGCGGGACCGCTGCCCGCCGCGGACACGTCGACGTCCGGTTCGGCCGCGAGCGCCGCGGCGAGGGACTCGGCAAAGATGCGGTGGTCGTCGACCACCAGAACCCGGATACGAGCCACAGACACCCCCATGCTGTGTGAGCTCCTGGGGCACCCCGTGCCTGACGGGCCCCGACGAGGACGGACCGCGGCGGATGCGGCGCCCGGAGCACTCCGGTGGACCGTCGGCGCACGGCCGCCGCCGCGTGCCGGCCGCCACCCGCCCCGGGCGTCGCATCCGACTGTCTCGTCCCCTGAAACGACACCGGCCCCCACCGGTGCTGAGCATCAGCGTACGGGGGGCGGGGGGCGGCGGAAGGCGATTCGCATAACTGAGCACCCAAGGTGTTTAGGGTGTTGTTCATGTTCCGTCTTGAGACCGAAGTGGACAAGGAACGTCGTATTCTGCTGGGCCGACGGCTGAAAAACGATAATTGGGACGGATCACCGGAGCTGCGCGCCCTGCACTCGACCCCCGCCGAGCACGAGGTGCCGCTGGAGGTCTGGCTCCTGGACGGCCGGGGAGCGCTGGCCGGCGGGCTGAGCGGGCGGACCTGGGCCTACTGGCTCCACGTGGACCTGCTCTGGGTCGACGCCCCTCACCGCGGCCTCGGCCTCGGTGCGCGACTGCTCGCCGAGGCGGAACGCCTCGCCCGCGACGACCGGGCCTGTACCCGCTCCCGGCTGGAGACCTGGGGTTTCCAGGCCCCGGACTTCTACCGGAAGCAGGGGTACGAGGTGGTCGGCGAGGTCGCGGACTATCCACCCGGCGTCGCGGAGTACATCCTGGTCAAGCAGCTGGAGCGACCCGCCGACCCCCCGCCGAGGGCACGGCGGGGAAGATTCCTGGGGCGGCGTGGCCGGCAGAGGTGAAGGCCTCCGAGACGGCCTTGGCGACGGTGTCCGCCATCGCCTCCTCCACCAGCACGATCGCCGAGCCGCCGAAGCCGCCCCCGGTCATCCTGGCCCCGAGCGCGCCGGCCTCGTTCGCCGCCGAGACCACGAGGTCCAGTTCCGGGCACGAGACCCGCAGATCGTCGCGGAGCGAGACATGGCCCGCGTTGAGGACCGGTCCCGCCGCGCGCACGTCGCCCGCGTCGAGCAGCGCGATGACCTGCTCCACCCGGTGGTTGTCGCTCACCACATGGCGGACGTAGCGCACGACCGACTCGTCCTCGCCGGCCGCCGCGAGGCTCTCCAGCGCGGCGTCCAGACCCTCGTACGGGAGGTCGCGGAGGGTGGGGATGCCGAGCGCGCGGGCTCCCGCCTCGCAGCCGGCCCGGCGTTCCGCGTACGCGCCGTCGCCCAGGGCGTGCTTGACGCGGGTGTCGACGACGAGCAGCCGCAGTCCGTGTGCGGCCAGGTCGAAGGGGACCTGGCGCTGGGTGAGGTCGCGGGTGTCCAGGTACAGCGCGTGGCCCTCGGTGCAGCACGCCGAGGCCATCTGGTCCATGACGCCGCAGGGCACGCCGACGAACGCGTTCTCGGCCCGCTGGCCGAGCCTGGCGATCTCCGGGGTGCTCAGGCCGAGCCGGAAGAGGTCGTTCAGGGCGAGCGCGGTGACGACTTCCAGGGCGGCCGAGGAGGAGAGGCCGGCGCCGACGGGGACGGTGGAGGTGAGCTGGATGTCCGCGCCGGTGACGGGGTGGCCGGCTTCGCGGAGCGCCCAGACGACTCCGGCCGGGTAGGCGGCCCAGCCGTGGCCGGAGTGGGGGGCCAGTTCGTCGACGCGCAGGGAGACGACGCCGCCGGGGACGTCGGTGGAGTGCAGGCGCAGCCGTCCGTCGGTACGGCGGGCGACGGCAGCGCGGGCGGTGTGCGGGAGGGCGAGCGGCATGACGAAGCCGTCGTTGAAGTCGGTGTACTCACCGATCAGGTTCACTCGTCCGGGTGCTGCCCAGATCCCCTCGGGGGCGGTCCCGTACAGCGCGGTGAAGGAGGCGGTCAGCTCGGTGGACGAGTGACCGGCCGGCTCGGTGGACGAGGCGGCGGACCCGGTGGGCGGGGCGGCCGGTGCGGCGTGGTCGGTCATGGGGCGGTGGGCTCCTCTCGGCGGGCGAACGTCCACGCGTCGGCGACGATGGCGGCCAGGTCGGCGCGCGAGGGCTGCCAGCCGAGCCGTTCCCTGGCGGTGGCGGCGGAGGCGACGAGGACGGCCGGGTCGCCGCCGCGCCGGGGTGCGGCGGTCTCGGGGACGGGGTGGCCGGTGACCTGGCGGACGGTCTCGATGACT
>NZ_DATMVN010000282.1:0-9546 GCF_035563135.1 Streptomyces sp. | reverse complement strand
AGGACACGGGAAAGGACCCGGAGGTTCTCGACGCCCTGCTGCGGGCGGCCGCAACGGGTTCCGGCCGCCGCCCCGAGGCCCGCACCCGGGCTCTGGTGCACCGCACCGGGGCGCTGCTCGCCCGGACACCCGAGGGCGCGGCACGCTTCGACCGCGCCCTGGCCGAACTCGCCCGGGAGATCCCGGGGTTCGCGGCCCTCGTCATCCGGTGGTCGGCGGACGCCCCGCAGGAGTGGGCCGCGGTGGCGGGCCCCGGCGCCCGCCGGACGGTGGAGGAACTGGGCGGGGCGCGGCCCGCGATCTCCATGCCGATGCAGGCCGTGGGACGTGAGCATGGCAGTCTTAGACCTGCGTAATGGACACACACGTACACAGGTTCGGGCGAGGAGCGGTCACAGTGCACTGCTGGCGTGGCTTGGAGGACATCCCTGAGGGCTGGGGACGCAGCGTCGTCACCATCGGCTCCTACGACGGGGTGCACCGCGGACACCAGCTGATCATCGGCCGTGCCGTGGAGCGGGCGCGCGAGCTCGGCGTGCCCTCCGTCGTCGTCACCTTCGACCCGCACCCCAGCGAGGTCGTCCGGCCCGGCACGCATCCCCCGCTGCTCGCACCGCACCACCGCCGTGCCGAGCTCATGGCCGGACTGGGGGTGGACGCGGTGCTGATCCTGCCGTTCACCGCCGGTTTTTCACAGCTCTCGCCCGCCGACTTCATCGTGAAGGTGCTCGTCGACAAGCTGCACGCGAAGCTGGTCATCGAAGGCCCCAACTTCCGCTTCGGACACCGGGCCGCGGGCGACGTCACGTTCCTCGCCGAGCTCGGCCCGACGTACGACTACGGGGTCGAGGTCATCGACCTCCATGTGAGCGGTGACGCGGGAGGCGGCGAGCCGTTCTCCTCCACCCTCACCCGCCGTCTGGTCGCCGAGGGCGACGTCGCCGGGGCCGCGGAGATCCTCGGCCGCCCGCACCGCGTCGAGGGCGTCGTGGTGCGCGGCGCCCAGCGGGGACGCGAGCTGGGCTTCCCCACGGCGAACGTGGAAACCCTGCCGCACACCGCGATCCCCGCCGACGGCGTGTACGCGGGCTGGCTGACGGTGAACGGCGAGGCGATGCCCGCCGCGATCTCGGTGGGCACGAACCCGCAGTTCGACGGCACCGAGCGGACCGTCGAGGCGTACGCGATCGACCGCGTCGGCCTCGACCTGTACGGACTGCATGTGGCGGTGGACTTCCTCGCCTACGTACGCGGCATGCTGAAGTTCGAGTCGATCGACGACCTGCTCGTGGCGATGGCCGCCGATGTGAAGCGCTCCAGCGAGCTGATCGCGGCGTACGAACGGGCCTGACCCCCTTCCTGTGATGCGTACGACGGCACCGGGGCATGGCCGGGTGCAGGGGGCCGAGCCGGGAGGATGCGCACGTGCGTGAACCGCTGTCCGAACTGCGTGAGCGGCATGGGACCGGCACGCCCTTCACCCTGGCCACCGTCGCCGCCCTCCGGGTGAGCTGACGGGCGCGATCCACCACACCGGGGAATCCCGGGTCCGGCCCGGCCGGCCTGCTTCCTAGGGGAGGCCGGCCCCCGCCGCCCAGTGACAGGCGACCTGGGTCCGGCCGTCCCCGTCCAGGACCGGCAGATCCTCCGTGCGGCACGCGTCCGCGACGCCCGCGCGCTCCGCCTCCCCCGAGGCGAGGATCTGGCAGCGGGCGTGGAAGCGGCACCCTGACGGGACCTTCGAGGGGTCGGGCGGTTCGCCCGTGAGGATCACCGGCTCGCCGTCCGCCTCCGGGAGCACGGACAGCAGCGCCTGGGTGTACGGGTGGCGTGGAGCCGTGAGGATCTGCTCCACGTCACCCGTCTCCACGATCCGGCCGAGATACATCACCGCCACCCGGTCGGCGATGTTCCACGCCAGCCCCAGATCATGTGTCACCACCAGCGCCGACAGCCCCAGTTCGTCACGCAGCCGCAGCAGCAGCGCCAGGATCTCGCCGCGCACGGACGCGTCCAGCGAGGCCACCGGCTCGTCCGCGACGATGAGCTCCGGCTCCAGGACCAGCGCGCCCGCGATCACGACACGCTGGCGCTGACCGCCGGACAGTTCGTGCGGATACCGCAGGAAGAACCGCTCGGGAGGCCGCAGCCCCGCCCGCGCCAGCGCCCCGGACACGGCCGCCCGCTCGTCGCCCGCGTGACCGTGGATGCGCAGGCCCTCCGCCACCGCGTCGTACACCGTGTGGCGGGGGTTGAGGGAACCGCTGGGGTCCTGGAGCACCAGCTGCACCCGTTTGCGGTACGCCTTGAGCGCCCGGCCGGCGTAGTCGAGGGGCTCGCCCCCGAAGGTCACCCGGCCGGACGTGGGCGGCACCAGGCCCAGCAGGGACCGGGCCAGTGTCGTCTTCCCGCAGCCCGACTCACCGACCAGGGCGACGATCTCACCGGGCCGGATGTCGAGGTCGACCCCGTCGACCGCCCGCGCGGTCGCCGCCCCGCGCCGGCCGGGGAAGGCGACCTTCAGCGCCTGGGCGCTGAGCAGGGGAGCCGGGGGAGTGGTCGTCATGAGGTGCTCCTTGTTTCCTGGGCACCGCCGTGCGGGCCGGGCGTCGCGGGGGCCTGCGGCCCCACCAGCACACAGGCCGCCCGCCGGGACGGACCGGCCGGGCGCAGTTCCTGGTCCTCGGTGGCGCAGGAGTCCAGCGCCACCGGGCAGCGCGGATGGAACGTACAGCCGGAGGGCAGCGCCGACGGATCCGGCGGATCACCCGGCAGGCCTCGCGGCGCGTGCCGCGACGCGAGGTCGCCGATGCGCGGGAAGGCGGCCGACAGGGCGCTGCCGTAGGGGTGCCTGGCCTTCTCGTACACCTGCTTGGCGGGGCCCTCCTCGACGACCCGGCCGGCGTACATCACCGACAGCCGGTCGCAGGTGTCCGAGAGCACCGCCAGATCGTGGCTGATCATGATCAGACCGAGGGCCTGGTCGCTGACGAGCTGTTCGATCAGCCGCAGGATCTGCGCCTGGATCATCACGTCGAGGGCGGTGGTGGGCTCGTCGGCGATGATCAGCCGAGGATCGCAGGCCAGCGCCATGGCGATCATCACGCGCTGGCGCTGACCGCCGGACAGCTCGTGCGGATAGGCATCCGCGCGTGCGGCCGGGAGCCCCACCTGCTCCAGCAGCTCACCGGCCCGCCGGCGCGCGGCGGCCTGTGTCGCGCCGCCGTGCAGCAGGATCGGTTCGGCGATCTGGTCCCCGATGCGGTGCACGGCGTTCAGCGAATGCATCGCGCCCTGGAAGACGATCGACGCACCGGCCCAGCGCACGGCGCGCAGCCGCCCCCACTTCATGGTGAGGACGTCCTCGCCGTCGAGCAGGATCTCGCCGCTCAGGGTCGCGGAGGCGGGCAGCAGGCGCAGGAGCGCGAGTGCCAGCGTCGACTTCCCGCAGCCGGACTCCCCGGCGATACCGAGCTTCTGGCCCGCCTCGATCCGCAGGTCGACCCCCCGCACGGCGGGAACGGCCGAGGTCCCCGAACCATAGGTGACACGCAGGTTCCGGACGTCGAGCAAGGGCTGCCCGGTCCCCGGCTCCGTAACGCTCTCGGTCTTGACGGCGGTCAACGGGAACCCCCCAGCTTGGGGTTGAGCACGGTCTCGATGGTGCGGCCGCACAGCGTGAACGCGAGGGCGACGACCGCGATGGCGAGACCGGGCGGAGCGAGGTACCACCAGTTGCCGGAGCTGACCGCCCCGGCCTCACGGGCGTCCTGGAGCAGCCCGCCCCAGGAGACGACCGTGGGATCGCCGAGTCCGAGGAAGGCGAGGGTCGCCTCGGTGAGGATGGCGGTGGAGATCACCAGCGTGGTCTGTGCGAGCACCAGCGGCATCACATTGGGCAGCACATGGCGGGACATGATGTGGCGGTGCCCGCCGCCGAGCGCCTTGGAGCGCTCGATGTACGGACGTGACTCCACCGACAGCGTCTGCGCGCGCACGAGCCGCGCCGTCGTCGGCCAGGTCGTCACCCCGATGGCGAGGACGGTCGTCCACAGGGACCGCGAGAGCACGGTGGCCAGCGCGATGGCGAGCACCAGCGTCGGCATCACCAGGAACCAGTCCGTGATCCGCATGACGACATTGCCGTACCAGCCCTTGAAGTGACCGGCCGTGATGCCCACCAGGGTCCCGATGGCCACCGAGAGGAAGGCGGCGAGCAGGCCGACGGTCAGCGAGACCCGTGTCCCCCACACCAGCAGGGCGAGCAGACTGCGGCCGAACTGGTCGGTCCCGAGGGGGAACGCGGCGCTCGGCTCCTCCAGCGGGCCGCCCGGCGCGGCGGTGACGCTCAGCGAGTCCGCACCCACCAGCAGCGGGGCGGCCAGCGCGGTCAGGGCGATCAGCGTGAGCACGGCGAGTCCGGCCAGGCCGGCCCGGTGGCCGCGGTACTGCCGCCAGAAGCGGGCCGCCGCATGGCGCCGGCGGGCCCAGGTCAGCGCCCGCGGGCCGATGGCCGGCGCGGCGTCGGTCGTGGTCGTCATCGGCCCACCCGGGGATCGAGGAGCGGATAGATCACATCGGCGAGCGTGTTCATCAGGATCACCGCGGCGGCGAAGACGAAGAACAACGCCTGCACCAGTGGCAGGTCGGGCACGCTCAGCGCCTGGTAGAACAGCCCGCCCAGGCCGGGCCAGGAGAACACCGTCTCCACGAGGATGGCACCGGCCACCGTGTTGCCCAGGTTGACGAAGAGCAGCGTCACGGTCGGCAGCATGGCGTTCGGGACGGCGTGCCGGCGGCGTACGAGGTCATCGCGCAGACCCTTCGCGCGGGCCGTCGTCAGGTAGTCGCTGCCCATCTCGTCGAGCAGCGAGGAGCGCATCACCAGCAGGGTGCGCGCGTACTCGACGGCGACGAGGGTGACGACCGGCAGCACGAGGTGGTGGGCCACGTCGAGGACGTGGGCGAAACCGCTCCCGCTGCCGGACTCCATGCCTCCGGTCGGGAACATGCCGGGGACCGGCCCGATACCGACCGACAGGGTGATGATCAGGAGCAGCCCCAGCCAGAACGAGGGCACCGAGTACAGCGTCAGCGCGAAGGCCGTGTGGAAGCGGTCCCCCGCCGAGCCGTTGCGCCAGGCGGACCTGGCGCCCAGCCAGATGCCGATCGCCGTGTAGATCACGAACGCGGTGCCGGTGAGCAGCAGCGTCGCGGGAAGAGCCTCGGTGATCTTGTCCATCACGGGAGCACGGAACTGGTACGACGTACCGAAGTCCCCGGTCAGGGCCTTGCCGCAGTATTCGGTGAACTGCTGCCAGAGCGGCAGGTCCAGGCCGAATTCCTTGCGCATCGCGGCGATCTGTTCGGTCGAGACCTGCCGGCCGCCGGTCATCTGCTTGACCGGGTCGCCGGGGATCAGGCGGAACAGGAAGAAGCTCGTGACGAGCACGGCGAACAGCGAGACGGCCGCACCGGCCAGCTTGCCCGCCGCATAGCGGAGGTACGCGGTCGTGCTGCGGGCACGTGGACCGCGGACCGACGGCCCGGCCGGAGCCGGGCCGTCGGTCCGCACACCGTCCACGCCCGCCGCGCCCTTCAGGAGCGCGGGAGTGCTTTCTGTGCTCATGGACTATTCACGGTCTTCCGCGGTGGAACGACGACGCATGGCGAACAGCAGCCCGCCACCGGCGAGGACGACTACGGCGACACCGGCACCGATGAGGACTCCGGTGGAGCTGCCGCTGTCACCGGACGAGCCGCCCGACGCACCGGCGGCCGGGACCGCCGACCACCAGCTCCAGTAACCGTCCTGACCGTAGATGTTTCCCGCGTCCGAGGGCATGGTCGTGATCGACTCGATGTGATCGGTGCGGTAGGCCTCGACGGCATTCGGGTACGCCATGACATTCATGTACCCCGTGTCGTACAGCCGCGACTCCATCTGCTTCACGAGGTCGGCCCGTTTGGCGGGGTCGTATTCCGCCAACTGCTTCGCGTAGAGCTCGTCGTACTGCTTGTCACAGATGAAGTTGTCGGTCTGCGCGGTTTCCTTCGGCTTGGCCGGCAGCGCGGCGCAGGTGTGGATCGACATGACGAAGTCGGGGTCGGGGTTGACGGACCAGCCGTCGAAGGCGAGGTCGTACTCACCGGCGTACCAGGGGTCGGAGACGTTGTCGCGGCAGTCGACCTCCAGGCCGATGCCGAGGTCGCCCCACCATTCCTGGAGGTACTTGCCGATCGCCTTGTCGTTCGGGTCCGTGGCGTGGCACAGGATGCGGAAGTCGAGCGGTCTGCCGTCCTTGCCGGTCCGCTTGCCGGCGCTGTTCTTCCTGTAGCCGGCCTCGTCGAGGAGGGCGGCGGCCTTCGCCGGGTCGTGGGCGAGCTTCTGCCCGGCCGCCGGCTTCCAGAAGTACGAGCCGTAGCGCGGCGGGATGTAACCCTCGCCCTCCACGGCGTACCCCTGGAACACCTTGTCGATGATGGTGGTGCGGTCCACGGCCATGAACAGCGCCCGGCGGACCTTCTGGTCCAGCAGCGCCGGGTGGCCGTCGCCGAACTTCTTGCCGTCCTTGGTCTGCGCGCCGGGGTTGGCCGCCAGCGCGTAGAAGCGCCGGCCGGGCGCGTCGTTCACCTTGATGTTGTCGGCGGTCTTCAGCGACGCGGCCTGCGCGGGGGTCAGGCTCGGGCTGCCGGCGACGAAGGAAACTTCACCCTTTCGGAGGGCGGCGACGGCTGCGTCCTGGTCCTTGTAGTACCGGAAGACGAGCTCGTCGAACTTGGGCGCGCCCCGCCAGAAGTCCTTGTTGGCCTTGAGCTTCACATAGCTGTCGACCTTGTAGTCCGTCAGGATGAACGGCCCGTTGCCGACGATCGGGAACTTCGTGTCGTTGTTGAACTTCGAGAAGTCGCCGACCTTCTCCCAGACGTGCTTGGGGACGATGGGCACATCCAGCGCCGTCATCGTGGCCTGAGGCCGCTTCAGCTCTATGACCAGCTTGTCCGGGCTGGGCGCGGTCACCTTCTTGAAGTTGGAGACGAAGCTGCCGTTGGAGGTCGCGGCTCCTTCGTCGGTCATCATCGTGTTGAAGGTCCACGCCGCGTCCTCGGCGGTGGCCTTCTCGCCGTCCGACCACTTCGAGTCGGAGCGGATGGTGTACGTCCACGTCAGCTTGTCCGCCGAGGTCTCCCACTCGGTGGCGAGTCCGGGGACCGTGTGGCTGTCCTTGGCGTCGTAGTTGGTGAGGTAGTCATACATCAGCCGGTGGATGCTCGTGGAGAGCAGCCGCTGCGCGAGGAACGGGCTCAGGGAGTCGACGCTCTGCGCGACCGCGACCGTGAGGGTCGACTTCCCGTCGGCGGCCTGCGCCTCCTGAGGGGCGGACGCGAGCGGGTTTCCCGGTACGACCGATCCGGCAGCGAGCGCCAGTGCGGCGGCTCCGGAGGCGAGAAGGATACGCAGGCGGCCGCGTGGGCGGGAGGAGCGTGGTGGAAATCTTGTGACCATGAACGTGGACCTCGCGTCAGGACTCGCACGGTGAAGGTGGGAAGATCTCTGGTTCGCCAGCTGGTGAAGCGAAGGTCTATCAGCGGTGGTCGAGTCGCGTCAACGGTCCGTCAAACCGCGTGTGGTCTGCGGGAATGCGCTGAGGGCCCGCACCGGGTGAACGGTGCGGGCCCTCATTGGTTCAGACCTCTACTGCCTCACTGCTGAGACGCCGGCGGCGGCTGCGGAGGGTGCTGCTGCCGGCCCGCCGGCGGAACGGGGCCTTGCAGTTCCGGTTGTCCGTGCTGATGTGCCTGGCCATCGTGGTGCGCGGGCGGCGGGAGCGGCCCGGCCGGACTCCCGCCGGGCCGGGCCTGGGAGGGCGGCGTCTGCTGCCAGGCGTTGTTCTGCGCGTCCTGGGCGGGGTACGGCGGGTACGGCTGCTGGGGCGCGGCGGCCTGCGGGGGAGGCTGCTGGCCGCCGTACGGCTGCTGGCCGCTGTACGGCTGCTGTCCTGCGTAGGGCTGCTGCGGCTGGGCGGGGTACGGCGGCTGCCCCGGGTACTGCTGCCCGGGATACGGCTGACCGGGCTGAGGCTGCGGCGCGTACTGCTGGTGGCCGGGCGCCTGCTGACCGGGCGCCTGCTGACCGGGCATCGGCTGTCCCGGCACCGGCTGTCCCGGCATCGGCGGGGCGAACTGCGGTGGCGGACTGGCGCCGTTCGTCGTCCACAGTCCCTGCTGCTGCTGGGCCCGCTGGAAATCCTCCGCCACCAGCGCGGAGAGGTTGAAGTACGCCTCGCGGGTCTTCGGGCGCATCATGTCGAGGTCCACCTCGGCGCCGGCCGCCAGGTGCTCGTCGAACGGCACGACCACCACGCCGCGGCAGCGGGTCTCGAAGTGCTGCACGATGTCGTCGACCTTGATCATCTTTCCGGTCTCACGGACACCGGAGATGACGGTCAGGGAACGCCGCACCAATTCCGCGTAACCGTGCGCCGACAGCCAGTCCAGCGTGGTGGACGCGCTGGACGCGCCGTCGACGGACGGCGTCGAGATGATGATCAGCTGGTCGGCGAGGTCCAGCACACCGCGCATCGCGCTGTACAGCAGGCCGGTGCCCGAGTCGGTGAGGATGATCGGGTACTGCTTGCCCAGCACCTCGATCGCCCGGCGGTAGTCCTCGTCGTTGAAGGTCGTGGAGACCGCCGGGTCCACGTCGTTGGCGAGGATCTCCAGGCCGGAGGGCGCCTGCGAGGTGAAGCGGCGGATGTCCATGTACGAGTTGAGGTACGGGATCGCCTGGACCAGGTCGCGGATGGTGGCCCCGGTCTCGCGGCGCACCCGGCGGCCGAGCGTGCCGGCGTCGGGGTTGGCGTCGATGGCCAGGATCTTGTCCTGCCGCTCGGTGGCCAGGGTCGAGCCGAGTGCGGTGGTCGTCGTGGTCTTGCCGACTCCGCCCTTGAGGCTGATGACCGCGATGCGGTAGCACGACAGCACCGGCGTACGGATCAGGTCCAGCTTGCGCTGCCGCTCGGCCTCCTCCTTCTTCCCGCCCAGCTTGAAGCGGGAGGCGGCGGACGGGGCACGGCTGCTCCTGGCCTTCTGCTTGCCCCGGACCAGCCGGTCCGACGACAGCTCCACGGCGGCCGTGTAGCCGAGCGGGGCGCCCGGCACGGAGCGCTCGCGCTGGTCATGGGTGACCGGCGTCGGCCAGGCCGACCCGGTGCGCGGATCCACAGGCGGAGCCTGGGGGGCGGGCGGCTGAGGCCGGTACGCCTCGGGCCGCTGCGGCACGGGCAGGTCAGGCCCGGCCTGGGCCGCCTGCTGGGATACCTGCGGGGGGAGCGGGACCCCCTGCGCGGGGAACTGCGGCTGCTGGCCGGCCTGCGGGGCCGGGAACCCGTGACCGCCCTGCTGCGGTACGGCCGGGGGCAGCTGGGGTGCGCCCTGGGCGGGCGGCTGCTGCGGAGCCTGGGGGAACCCGTAACCGCCCTGCTGCGGAGCCTGAGGGAACCCGTGACCCCCGTGTGGCGCGGGCGCGTTCGGCTGAACCGGCTG
>NZ_DATMVN010000281.1:0-22528 GCF_035563135.1 Streptomyces sp. | reverse complement strand
ACGGCAGTTCCGACGGCGCCCTCAACCAGGCGCGGACGAGCCTCGGGCGCAGGCAGCTCACCGACGAGTTCGCCGTGCCGTTCCGGCGCGCGATCGACGAGGCCGGACTCTCGATCGTCATGAACTCGTACAACGAGATCGACGGCGTACCGGCCGCGGCCGACCGGTGGCTGCTCACCGACCTGCTGCGTGGCGAACTGGGCTTCACCGGACTGGTCGTGAGCGACTACGACGCCGTCACGATGCTGCACTCGGTCTACCACACCGCACGCGACCAGCGGGAAGCCGCCGCTCAGGCCCTCTCGGCCGGCCTCGACGTGGAGCTCCCCGCGGACGAGAGTTTCCGGAAGCTGCGCGAGGCCGTCGAGACCGGCCTGGTCAGCGAGGAGGCGGTGGACACCGCCGTGGGACGTGTACTGGAGGTGAAGCGCGACATGGGCCTGGTGCCGGACTACGTACCGCGCCGGCGGCTGCGCTCGCCCGAGCCGCTCGACCGCACGAGGGCCACCGCCGTCGGACGGGAGATCGCCGAACACGCCGTGACGCTCCTGCAGAACGACGGCACGCTGCCCCTGCGCCCTGGTACCAAGGTGGCCGTCGTCGGCGGTCCCGCCGACGATCTGCGCATCCACTTCGGCGCCTACACCGACGTCGCCAACGCCGAGGTCCCGCTGGCGATGCAGCTGATCCGCTCGGGCCAGGTCCCCGGGATCGACCCCGAGAAGTACATCTTCACCGAGCTGTTCAACACGCGTATCCCGGGGATCGGCCCCCGGTTCGAGACCATGACCCGCGAGCAGCACGCGGGCACCCCGACGCTTCTGGGCGCCCTGTCGGCCGTGCCGGGTCTGGAGGTGACGTTCGTCGACGCGGGCTCGCCCGACGCGACCGGCCCGATCGACGCCGACGCCGTGCTCGCCGCGGTGCGCGACGCGGACGTGGTCGTCACGGTCGTCGGTGAGCGCACCGGCTGGGCGGGCGAGCACACGGCCGGCGAGGGACAGACCTCGGCCAGGCTGCGGCTGCCGGGCAACCAGCACGAGCTGGTGTCGGTGCTCGCGCAGGCCGGTGTCCCCCTGGTGACGGTACTCATCACGGGGCGGCCTCTCATCGTCCCCGACATCGCCGAGGCGTCCGCAGCGGTGCTCCTCGCACCGCTCCTCGGCGCACACGGCCCGGCGGCGGTGACGGACGTCCTCGCCGGGGCCGTGGAACCCGGTGGCCGCCTGCCGATGACGTTCCCCCGGGACACCGGACAGCTGCCGCTGTTCCACGGCCACCCGTACGGCAGCGGATACGCCCATCCGACCGGCCGCCGCCCCGGTTACAACGACCTGGACGACGGTCCGCTCTACCCGTTCGGACACGGTCTGGGCTACGCCGATCTGCAGGTCCACCTCGACGGCGTCACGCTCTCGGACGACGGTTCCACCTTCACCGTGCGCACGCGCACCACCAACAGGAGCGACCGGGACGGCTCCACGGTCGTCCAGGTCTACGCCCGTGACGAGCACGCGTCGGTCGTACGGCCGGTACGCCGGCTGATCGCCTTCGCCCGCGTCACCGTGCGGGCGGGCGGCAGTGCCGAGACGGTGCTCGAAGCCCCGGTGAGCCGGCTGTTCTACACCATGGCCGATGGCACCCGCGGCATCGAGGAGGGCGACGTCACCGTCCTCGTCGGCACCAGCAGTGCGCGGATCGCGGACAGCCGCACGCTCACCGTCCCGGCCCGTCGTGACGACGCGCGCTGACCGGCCGGCCTCCATACCGGCCTTCACGCATCCACAGGGAGAAACAACCATGCCGCACCCGTGGCAGGCCTCATTCATCAGCGCCGCCGCTCCGTCCTCCGAGGGCGATCCGGCACCGTACTTCCGCCGGGACCTCGAGCTGGCCGACGGCCTTCGTCGGGCCATGCTGCACGTCACCGGTCTGGGCATCGTCGAGCCGTACGTCAACGGTGTCCGGGTCGGTGACGAAGTACTCGCGCCCGGCTGGACCAGTTACCGTCACCACCTCACGGTTTCGGCGCACGACGTGACCGACCTGCTGACGACGGGAGCGAACGCCCTCGGGGCCGTCGTCGGTGAGGGCTGGGCGGTGGGACCGCTCACCTGGGAGAACCGGCGCCACAACTACAGCGACCGGCCTGCCCTGTTCGCACAGCTGGAGCTGCACTTCGACGACGGCCGTGTGGAGATCGTCGGTACTGACGGGTCCTTCCGCGTGGGCACCGGATCCGTGCGCGCCAACGGCATCTACGCGGGCGAGACCCACGACGCCCGCCTGGAGCCGGAGGGCTGGAGCCGCCCCGGGTTCGACGACTCCGGCTGGGACCGTGCGGCGCCCTTCGAATGGAACCTCGAGACGCTGCGGGCACCGGTGGCGCCGCCGATCCGGCGCATCGAGGAGCTGTCACCGAAGGCCGTGCTCACCAGTCCCTCCGGGCGCACGATCGTCGACTTCGGACAGAACATCTCGGGCTGGGTGCGTCTGAGGGTCCAGGGCCGGGCGGGGGACACCGTCACGCTGCGGCATGCCGAGATCCTGACGCCCGAAGGGGAGCTGGAGACCGAGACCAACCGCACCGCCGCCGCCACCGACCGGTACACGCTGTCCGGTGAAGGCGAGGAGACCTGGGAGCCGCGCTTCACCTTCCACGGTTTTCGCTACGCCGAGATCGACGGCTGGCCCGGCGACTTCGACGCCGAGGCGGTGTGTGCCGTCGTCGTCCACAGCGACATGACGCGCACCGGCTGGTTCGAGACGTCCCACCCGCTGGTGAACAAGCTGCACGAGAACACCGTCTGGTCGATGCGGGACAACTTCGTCGGTGTCCCCACCGACTGCCCGCAGCGTGACGAGCGCCTCGGCTGGACGGGCGATCTCAACGCCTTCGCCCCCACCGCCACGTATCTCTACGACGTGCGGGGCGTCCTGGAGTCCTGGCTGCGTGACCTGGCGGCCGAGCAGGCGGAGACGGGGAACGTGCCGATGGTCGTCCCCGACGTCCTGCGGACCGGGTCCACGCCCACCGCACTGTGGGGCGACGTCGCCATCAGCCTGCCCTGGCAGCTGTACCAGGAGTACGGCGATCCCGCCCTGCTGCGTGCCTCGTACGCCTCCATGACCGCCTTCATGCGCGCGGTGGAACCCATGCTCGACGAGCACGGACTGTGGAGCAGCGGTTTCCAGTACGGGGACTGGCTCGACCCGGACGCGCCGTCCGACAACCCGGCCGGCGGGAAGACCGACGCCCATCTGGTCGCCTCCGCCTACCTCTGCAGGACGACACGCGAGCTCGCACAGGCCGCCGAGATCCTCGGCGAGTCCGCGGACGCCGAGTACTTCACCCGGCTCGCCGAGCGGGTGCGTGCGGCGTTCCGCAGGGAGTACGTGTCGCCCGCCGGCCGGGTCGTGAACGAGTCCGCCACCGCGTACGCCCTGGCCGTCATGTTCGGCCTCCTCGACGAGGACCAGCTCGCGACCGCCGGCGACCGGCTCGCCACGCTGGTACGCAAGGCGGACTTCACGATCGCCACGGGCTTCGCCGGCACACCGCTGATCACGGACGCGTTGACGGTGACCGGTCATCTCGCCGAGGCCTACGATCTGCTCCTCCAGGAGAAGGCCCCGTCATTCCTCTATCCGGTGACGATGGGAGCGACCACCATCTGGGAGCGGTGGGACTCCGTGCTGCCGGACGGCACACTCAACTCCACCGGCATGACCTCGCTCAACCACTACGCCCTCGGAGCCGTGGCCGACTGGCTGCACCGCGTCGTGGGAGGGCTCGAGCGCGTGGAACCCGGCTGGCGTCGCTTCCGCGTCGCCCCCCGGCCGGGAGGCGGCCTCACCTCGGCACGGGCGGCACACGACACCGTCCTCGGCCGTGCCGAGGTCTCCTGGCGCTTCGAAGGCGAGGACATGCTGGTCGACGTCACGGTGCCCGAAGGCGCGACCGCGACCGTCGAGCTGCCCCTGCACCCGGAGCAGCTCGTCGAGCACGTCGGTGCCGGCGGCCATGCATGGCGCTACCACGCCTCGGGTACCAGCGTCCGTCCCGAGATCACCATGGAAACGCCCATCCGCGACATCCGACGTGATGCCGACCTGTGGTCGGCCGTCCTCGATGTGCTCCAGACCTACTTCCCCGGTGTCCCCATCAAGGCAGCCGGTGACCACATCGACGAGATGCCGCTCGCGGCCATGGCAGCACGCGTGCCCGACACCGCCGCCGACCTGGAGCGGGATCTGCGCGCCTTGTTCGGCAAGTCCGCCGCCGCGTCCGGGCCCGGCGAAGGCCCGCGGTCATGAGGGGCAGGACCGCACGGGTGATGGCCGCGCTGCTCGACGGCATCGACCATGCCGACGACTCCGTGCCGGGCCGCCACGGCGGCATCCCGGTCAGGCGCTACCGCCCCGACGGCCTGCCGGTGGGCACTCTGGTCTGGTTGCACGGCGGCGCGTTCTCGCACGGCGGTCTTGACCAGCTCGAGTCCCATGCCGTGGGCGCCGCCCTGGTCCGGCAGGGGATCGAGGTCGTCGCGGTCGACTACCGCCGAGTGCCGCGGTGGAACCCATGGCGCGACCCTGGTCCCGGCCGGCTTCCGGGCGTGCGTTTTCCTGTGCCGCTCGACGACGTCGTGGATGCCTTCGGCGCCGTGTCACGCGAGCGGGGTCCGGTCCTGCTCGGCGGGGCGAGCGCCGGGGCCTGCCTCGCCGCGGCCGCCGCGCTGCGCATGCACGCCGAGGAGGATGCGCCGCCCGCAGGTCTCGTGCTGGCGTACGGCACCTTCCACGCCGAACTTCCGCCGATCCCCGAGGAGATGCGCGGCCGGGTGCGCGGCCGTCACGGGCTCGTCCAGTTCCGTCCGGACACCGTACGGCGAATGAACCACAACTACGCGGGGTCCGCCGAGGCGATGGCGCTCCCGTTCGCCTTCCCCGGCGGCCACCGGCTGCCACCGCTGCCGCCCTCCCTGATGGTCGATGCGGACCGTGACACCCTCCGGGCCTCCGGCGAAGCGTTCGCCGGAGAGCTCTCGGCCTCCGGCACCGTCGTCACTCACCATGTCGTCCGGGAGGCCCCGCACGGGTTCCTGGACCGACCGCACCGCCCGCACTTCGCCACGGGCACCGCACTCATCGGCGACTGGATCATCTCGAAGGGCACGGGAGGTGTGGACCGGCACGGCACGAGACCTGAGCGGTGAAGGACGGTCGCCCGGTGCGCGGATCGTCCCTGCCGGTGGCCCCGGTGGGAGAGCGGGAAAAGCCTCGACACCGGAAAAGGCCGTCGCTCGCACCAGCCCGTCCCACGACGGTGCGTGGAACGTATCATCGGCACGCTGTCGCGACGTGCGGCGAACAGGGCTGCCGCGGGCCGGACCGCGTCATACCGACGGCTGGGACGGGCTGGAGACGATGACGCACCCTCGGAAACGGAGCACCAGCGCCGACGTCGCCGGAGCGGCGGGTGTCTCACGCACCACTGTGAGTTACGTGCTCAACAACCGGCCCGGGGAGGTGATCCCCGAGGAGACCCGTCGGCGCGTCATGGAGGCCGCCGAGCGCCTCCAGTACCGGGCGAACTCCTCCGCCCGTGCGCTCGCGGCGGGCAGGAGCGACCTCGTCCTGCTGTCCATTCCCGACCTGCCGATCGGCCCCAGCATCAGCCGCCTCGTGGAGGAGCTGGCCTCCTCTCTCGCCGAACACGGCCTCACCCTGGTCACCCACCTGATGGCGGGACAGTCCCGGAGCCTTCCCGACGTGTGCGCCGCCGTGGGCGCGTCGTCGGTGCTCGGCTTCGAGGCGTTCGACGACGACGTCGTCCAGGCCATGCAGCGGCTCGGAGTCACCGTCATCTCTCCCCACAACAGGGGCCTGCTGCCTTCGACGGCTCCGTTGGGGCGGCTGCAGGCGGAGCATGTGATCTCCCGCGGCCACCGCCGGATCGGCTACCTCCTGCCGGCGCAGACCAAGTTCCAGGACATGGCTGAGGAGAGGTTGCAGGGTGCGGCCGGTGCCTGCGCGGACGCGGGCGTGGCTCCCCCCTTGGCCCTGGCCTCCGACATGGAGATCGAGGACCTCGTGCGGCCGCTGGGACGCTGGAGCGAGGCCTCGGTCACAGCGGTCTGCGCCTTCAACGACGAGTACGCCATCGCCTTGCTCGCGGCGATGCACCACATCGGTCTGCGGGCTCCCGCGGACCTGGCCGTCGTCGGAGCCGACGACATTCCGATGGCGCGCTTCGCCGTGCCCGCCTTGTCCACGGTGTACTTCGATCTGCAGGAGGCGGGGCGTCACCGGGCCGAGGCGGTGGTGGCCGGCCTCGGTGGAGGGCGTCCGCGCTCCCCTTCGCCCACCGCCAGCCTGCGGCTGGTGCAGCGGTCCTCCACCTGAGTCTGCCGCACCGGCGAACTGGCGCAGGCTCCGCGCACAATCTCGGAAGAGTGTCCGCTGCCCACCCGTCGATCTCTGTCACGTACTCGTTACCAGCCGGTGTCTTGCTGGGGCGACACCACTGCTGTTCGCCACTGACGCGCGCCACTGACGCGCATCAGCCGGCCGTTCGACGACCGGAACGAGCCGGACAGCCGGCTTCGGCGGCCACACCGGTCCGGCGACCGGCACACACCACCTCGAACGCTCTGCGGGCCCGCCCAGCCAGCCGACACAGGTGCAGACGCCTCGTCAGGATCGCTGGGGCCGCGAAGAGGCCTCCCGTTCCGCGCGGGTCCGCCGCCGCACGCCGATGCCCTGAAGACCGGGTCCTCACGCCCGTCGTCCTTGTCCGACGGGGCACGCGCCGTTCGCTCGGCCGACGGCCGTGTCACCCCAGATGTGCGGAGTAGGCCACCTCTTCGAGCACGATCCGGCCGTCCACCAGCTCGACACCGAGCATCCGGCCGGTGAATCCCCCAGCCACCTCCGTGGAGAGGTAGCGCCCGTCGAAGGTGCCCAGGACACTGCAGGCCCCGTCGTCGTCCACCACGGCGAGTTCCACGAGATCGGGTTCGGCGGGTGTACCGAACACCCCGGGGCGATCGGAGTCACGGACGGTGATGCGCAGGATGACCGGCTTCCCGACGGGGCGGGGTATCCGTGCGACCGAACTGACGGCGGGGCCGATCGAGACCGTCGCCTCCACGCTGTCCGCGTCGGCGGTCAGTCCGTACCAGTGGCAGCTGTCGATCCGGAGCAGGAAACGGCCGGTGCCGGCGGAGGTGTCCATCCGTACCTGTGCCGTCCACCGGGTGTCCCGGGCGCGTGTCAGGAGGAGCACGGGCGCCTCCTGTTGCACCTGCCTTTCGAGGATGAGGCGGCCTCGGCCCTCACGGCGGGTGAAGGCGGCGGGGTTCGTGCCGGGAGCGACCCAGCGTGGATCCAGTTCAGGCCCCTCGAACCTGTCGGTGAAGCTGTGCTCCTGCGGCTCGACCGCGAACCGCTCCTCGTCCACGACCGGCCAGCCGTCCACCCAGTCCACACCGGCGACGAATGTCTCGCGCCCGTTGACATGGAACTTGGGCGTCGCTCCACGGGGCCGCACGCCCAGATAGACCAGGGCCCATGAGCCGTCGGCCAGTTCGACGAGGTCGCCGTGCCCGGTGTTCTGCACCGGGTGGTCCGTGCTGCGGTGCGTGAGGACCGGGTTGTGGGGAGCCGCCTCGAAAGGCCCGTCGAGGGTCCGGGCGCGGGCGACGGTGACGGCGTGGCCCCGCTCGGTGCCGCCTTCCGCCAGCAGGAGGTACCACCACTTCCCCACACGGTAGAGGTGGGGGCCTTCCGGCGCCGCGAGACCGGTGCCGTTCCACAGCAGGCGGGGCTCTGCCAGCATGCCGCCCGTCATGGGATCGATCGGCACGCTCGCGATGCCGTGCAGGCCGGGGAGGAAGGAAGCCCAGGTGAGGTGGCATACCCCTGCCTCGTCCCAGGCCAGGTCGGGATCGATGCCGATGGTTCCTGCCACGTGCACCGGATCCGTCCACGGCCCTTCCGGGTTCTCGGACGACACGATCAGGTGCCCCCGGCGTACCTCGTGAATGTTCGTCGTCACCAGCCAGAACCTGCCGTCGTGGTGGCGGAGCGTCGGCGCGTAGATGCCCGAGCCGGCGTAGCCGGTGTGCGGCGCGAGCTGACTCGGACGGGTCAGTACGTTGCCGATGTGGGTCCAGGTGAGCAGATCGGTGCTGCGGTGGACCGGGACGCCCGGTACGTACTCGAAGCTGCTGTTGGCGAGGTAGTAGGTGTCACCGACGCGGCAGACCGAAGGGTCGGGGTGGAATCCCGCGATGGCTGGTGTGACGGACATGACCATGGTCTCTCGGTCTCCTCGGGAGGCGGGCGCTCGGTGCTGGTCGGCCGGGCAGGGCGGCTCGATGAGGCTGCCGCCCACATGGTGGAAGCGGAGTACTGACGCGCGTCAGTAGCCAATAGGAAGCCTGGGGCCGTTCACAAGGTGTACGTCGTCAAGATCGGGTAACGCCCGGAGCCCTGAAGTCCGTACGCAGCGCGGCACCCCCGCCTTCGCGGAGACCTGGGGAGGGGCGGGCTCACGCGGAAACGACCGCGGCACGAGCCGGACGGTCGCTGTCGGACGCTGCTCGTGAAGGCACTGCCACGACGTCACAGGGTTTGACGGCGGCAGAGCTGTACCGCGTGAGCAGGAAGACCCCGCGTGCGGTCAGCACGGCGCCCGTGAGGGCCAGAGCGGCCCCCCAAGGACCTCCCGGTACCCGTTCGCCGAGGAGCGCCACACCGATGAGCGTCGCCGTGAACGGGTTGACGAGGGTGAGGATCGCCAGGGGCGTTCCGAGACCGCCCGTGTACGCGGCCTGGGACAGCAGCAGACCGGCCATGGCCAGGCCGATCGTCGGCAGCGCCACCGAGGCCGTCTGCCAGGAGATCAGACGGTCCGCGTTCAGCACGGTCTGGGTGAGGGCCGAACCGCTGCCGGAGACGACTCCGGAAGCGGCGGCGAACGCCGGTGCCCGGAGGGCGGGGTGCCGGACGGACAGTGCGAGGGGGACAGCGAGAAAGGCGGTTGCCGCAACGCCGAGAGCGCCGGAGGCGGTGAGAAAGCCGCCCGACCCGGTGGTGAAGGTGAGCGGGATGAGCAGGGTGAAACCGGTTGCGGTCAGGCAGAGGGCCTTCCATTCGGCGCGGGTGACGCGCCTGCCGGCCGCGTGGGCGCCGATCGGGACGGCGAGGACGACGGTGAGCGCACCGAGGCACTGCACCAGACTCAGCGGTCCGAAGGCGAGAGCTGCGACGTGCAGGAGAGCGCCCAGGGCGTTGGTGACGGTGGACACCCACCAGGCGGCGTCCGTCAGCACCGCCCGCAGGCCGCCCGTGGCGGTGCTCTTCCCGGCCACGCGGTGCTGCATCGCGGCCGCGACCGCGTAAGCGACGACGGAGGCGAGCGCGAGGGCCACAGCAACCGGGGTGTTCATGACGAGCTCTCCAATCGGAACGTACGGCCTGCCCCCACGCCCGCCTACGGCTCTGCCCGGCCAGGGACGAGGAATCCCCCGCCGGGGTCACGCGCGTCTGCTGGCCGTGGAAGCGAGTTGCCAGGTCTTCACGATCTCTTCGGGCAGGCGGTCAGGACGAGACAGCACGCCCCCCGGCCTGTGGTGTAGCGGAATACACCGGCCCCACCGCACCCGGCGGGAGCGGGCCGCCCGGAGCGGCACAGGACCGGGCCGGCCCGACATCTCCGGAGACGTGGGAATGCGCGGGCCCGGTGGCCCGGGCGGAAATGCGCTCGGGCCACCGGGCCTGGGACTCGCCGCCCCGTCCCCACGGGCGAGGCGAGTCATGGGGCCGCTGCCGCTGGAGCGGCCCCGGTTCGCCGGTGGGCGTGTGGAAGGCCACCCACCGAGGTCATGGCGTGTTCTACCCGCGGTATGCGGGCACGCTCTCGCGCTGGCCGGCTGGTGCGTCCGGGGTGGTGTGCTTGCGGGTGAGCGCCTCACCTTCGATGTCGACGTTGGGCAGGAACCGGTCGAGCCAGCGCGGCAGGCGCCATGCGCGGTCGCCCAGGAGGGCGAGGACGGCGGGCACGATGGCCATCCGGACCACGAAGGCGTCGAAGAGGACGGCGACTGCCAGGCCGAAACCGATCACCTTGATCATGGATTCGGCTGAACCGATGAAGCCGGAGAACACCGCGATCATGATCAGCGCGGCGGCGACGACCACGCGTGAGCTCGAGCGGAAGCCGGAGACGATGGCCTGGCCCGGCCGCTCACCGTGGACGTACGCCTCGCGGATACGGGAGACCAGGAAGACCTCGTAGTCCATGGCGAGGCCGAAGACGATGCCCACCAGGAAGATCGGCATCATGCTCATGATCGGACCGGTCTGCTCGACACCGAGCAGCTCGGCGCCGTGTCCGTGCTGGAACACCATGACCACCGCGCCCAGGGCAGCCAGCACGGAGAGCAGGTACCCCAGTGCCGCCTTGAGAGGCACGAGGATGGAGCGGAAGACCAGCAGCAGGAGCACGATGGCCAGGCCCACCACGACGATCAGGTAAGGCACCAGCGCCGACTGGAACTTCTGCGCGAAGTCGATGTTCGCGGCGGTGCTGCCGGTGATCTCATAGGTGGCGCTCGCCTGCTGCTCCACGGCCGGGCGCTCGCCGCGGATGGTCTTCACGAGGTCGATCGTGGCCGCATCGGTGGGGCTGGTGGACGGGGTGGCGGTGATGACGGCCGCGTCGCGGGCCTGGTTGAACTGGGCCGGGGAGACGGACACGATTCCGTCGGTGGCACCGATCTCCTTGGAGATCGTGCTCACGGCGGCCTCGGGGTCGTCGCTGTTCCTGGTGTCCACCACGACGGTCAGCGGGCCGTTGAAGCCGGGCCCGAAACCGTCGGCCAGGGCGTCGTAAGCGCGGCGCTCGGTCGTGGAGGTGGGCTTGGACTCGTCACCGGGCATGCCCAGCTGCAGGCCGGTCGCCGGTAGGGCGACCGCGCCCAGGCCGACCACACCCAGCAGGAGCACGGGCAGCGGGCGGCGCACCACAAGGCGGGCCCAGCGGCTGCCGGCGTTCTCGGTCGACCGGCCTCGATCGTGTCCGGCGTCCGGGCGGCCGCGCTTGGTCCCCTTGCGGACACGGCGGGCGAGTACGGCCTTCGGCCAGAAGCCCAGCAGGGCCGGCACCAGTGTGAGACAGATCAGGACCGCGATGACGACGGCACCGGCGGCACTGAGGCCCATCTTCGTGAGCATCGGGATGTCCACCACCGACAGGCCGGCGAGAGCGATGACCACGGTCAGGCCGGCGAAGACCACGGCGGATCCGGCGGTGCCGACGGCGAGTGCGACGGCCTCGTCCGGGGCATGCCCCTTGGCGCGCTCCTCGCGGTAGCGGGAGACGACGAACAGGGCGTAGTCGATGCCGCATGCCAGTCCGAGCATGGAGGCGAGCGTGCCGGTGGTCAGGGAGAGGCCGAAGGTGCTGCCCAGAGCGATGATGCCGGTCATGCTGACACCGACACCGATGATCGCGGTCAGCAGCGGAAGTCCGGCCGCGGCCATGGAGCCGAAGGTGATCAGGAGGACCACTGCGGCCACCGCGATGCCCATCGCCTCGGCCGATCCGCCGGCCGCAGGCTGCGTCGCCAGGGCGTTACCGCCGATCTCGACCGTCAGGCCGGTGTCCCTGGCCTGGTCGACTGCTGTCTCCAGCTGTTCCTTGCTCGCGTCGGTGAGGTCCGCCGCCGCCACCTCGAAGGTGACGGTCGAGTACGCGACGGAGCCGTCCGCGCTGACGGCGTCCGCCTGGAAGGGGTCGACGGCGCGGACGACCTGGGAGCCGTCACCGGCCTCGCCGACCAGTTCCTCGATGACCGCCTTGTTCTGTGTGGCGGTCACCTTCTCCCCGTCCGGCGCGATGAAGACGAGCCGGGCACTCGCGCCCTCGGCTCCCGACCCCGGGAAACGCTCGTCCATCAGGTCGAACGCCTTCTGGGACTCCAGGCCCGGCATGGCGAACCCGTCGTCGGGTGCGGCCGGAGCCTTGACGGCGGCGAAGCCCGCGGCGGCCAGAACGGCCACCCACAGGAGCGTGACGAGCCATCGCCACCGAAAGGCCATACGACCGACTTGGTACAGGAAAGTTGCCATGGCGGGGAGAACGCCTCCACATCAGCGGTACAGAACAGGAAGGACGGGCCGGCCCCGCATCCGCTCGACGGATGCGAGGGGGTGTGCCCTCTGCTCTCCACGATCCCGTCCGGCGCGTGCCACGACGAGGGAGTGATCTCCCGAACCGGTGGTGTAGCGGGCTACACCACCGGGCGAGAGGCAGACCTGCCGGGAGCGGACCGGACGTCCTGGACGACGCTCCGACGAGAGGCCCGGGAGGCGACGGACGCTTGCCGACGCAGCGTCAGACGGCTTTTCTGGGGTCCTTCAGGTACGTCAGCACGGCCAGCACCCTGCGGTGCCCGCTGTCGCTGGGCGGCAGACCGAGCTTCAGGAAAACGTTGCCGATGTGCTTGCTCACCGAGCGTTCCGTCACGACCAGCGCCTCGGCGATGGCGGTGTTGCCGTGCCCCTCCGCCATCAGCTTGAGCACCTCGCGCTCACGCGGGGTCAGCGAGTCCAGAGGGGAGTCCCGGCGACGGGTGAGGAGCTCGGTGACCACTTCGGGGTCCAGAGCCGTACCACCGGCCGCCACCCGCTCCAGCGCGTCGAGGAACTCGTCCACCCGGCCCACGCGGTCCTTGAGCAGGTACCCGATCCCGCTGCTGCCCCCGCTCAGCAGTTCGGCGGCGTACGACTCCTCGACGTACTGCGAGAGAACCAGAACCGGAAGGCCCGGGATCTGCTCACGCGCGGCGAGCGCCGCGCGCAGCCCTTCGTCCCGGAATCCGGGAGGCATGCGCACATCGAGTACGGCCACGTCCGGACGCTGCTCCAGCAGGGCCGGGAGGGTCTCCGGCCCGGTCCCGACGACGGCCGCGACTTCGTGTCCGGCCGATGTGAGCAACAGGACCAGGCCCTCACGCAGCAGCGCGTTGTCTTCTGCGATCACCACACGCAAGGCAGTTCCACGGTCACGGCAGTCGGTCCTCCTTCAGGACTGGTCACCGTAACCGTACCGTCCAGAGCCGCGACCCGGCGACGGATGCCGATCATCCCGGTGCCGCCGGCCTCGTCCGCGCCACCTGCGCCTTCGTCCCTCACCACGACCCGCACGGCGTTGCGCAGACGTTCGAGGCGGACGGAGGCACGTACGGAGCCGCTGTGCTTCGCCGCGTTGGTCAACGCCTCAGCGACGGCGAAGTACGCCGCTGCCTCCACCGCCGCCGGTGCCCTGGGCCCGTCGTCGGCGAGCCCGACGACGTTCACGACCACGTCGAGGCCGCTGCTGGCTGCCAGCGCGCGCACCGCCCCGACCAGGCCGCGATCGGAAAGGATGGGGGGATGGATGCCACGCACCACATGCCGTAGCTCCGCGAGTGCCTCCTCCGCCTGTTCCTGTGCCTCGTCCAGGAGCCGGCGAGCGGTCTCGGGCCGGTGATCGTAAGCACGCCGGGCGAGCCCGATGCGCATGGACAGCGATACCAGGTGTGCCTGTGCTCCGTCGTGCAGGTCGCGCTCGATTCGGCGCAGTTCGGCTTCGTGCGCGGCGATGGCGCCCGCCCTGGTAGCAGTCAGTTCGTCGACCCTGGCGGCCAGCAGAGCCTGCGGGGAGGGCTTGAGCAGAGCGGCCGACCAATCGGCTTCCAGGTCCGCCAGGCGGCTGATCAGTGGCAGAACGACCGGCTGCCGCCGCAGGAGGCCACTCCACACGCCGTCCACGACCAGGCCGAGCGGCCACAGCGGAACGGCCAGCAGGCCGATCCAGCCGTACACGTAGAAGGCAGCCATCCACCGCAGGTCGGACCGGGTGCCGGGATCACGCAGCACGATGCGAAGACGTTGTCGCAGACGGCCGGTGACCGGCTGGTAAGCCTGCGGAACCTCGCGGCCGGTCCACGTGGCCACCAGGAACCTTTTCGCACCGGCGATGCGGCGGACCAGGAGCAGCGTTTCCGGAAGCAGCCAGGCGCCGACCACGGCCAGTGTGCCCAAGGCCGTGATCAGGAGCACGCAGACGAACAGGCACATGGCGAAGACCATCGCCACCGACCTGCACAATTGTACTGTTGCCCGCTTGGCCTGCACCATCGCTTTCCACATGTCGCCCACATTAGGCAGTCGGATGAGGAGAGGCAGGAGAGCACAGCACCCCGCGATGGTGTAGGGGGCTACACCACCGTGCCTCGCACATCACCGCGCATCGAGGGACCACCGGGCCGCCGGCTCGCCGGGATGCGGACTGCCGGTACTGACGGCGACGGTCACCGGTGCGGGAAACGGACCCGTGACCGCATCCGTGAGAACATCTGCGGTTTCCGCCCAGCAGCCCTGCCCTGCCACCGAAGTGACAGCTGACCGCGGTGTCGTTTCCCTGACCGGCGGCCTCGCTGACACGCCGATAGGTGACGGAGGCCAACCCCCGGCCGGCGGCCAGTCGTTCAGCGGCTGCCATGAGCGCCTCGTGTGTCTCCGCCACGTGCGGGGTGCGAGGGGGGCCGCGAGCTGTCGTCACCCGTCATCGCGCGCGGTGGCCGGCTCGTCGCGCGCATGGTGAGCGGCAGAGGCGCTGACCATTGCCCGGGCGTGCAGGTGTGCCTGCTTCGGCATGTTCCAGCCCAGCACGCCGATCGTCCTCCCCTGCCGGCGGTACACGGCGACGAACCGCCGCTGCTCGGGGGAACCCTCCACCACGGTGGCCTCGGCGTCCGGTGCGGAGAAACCGTGGATCTGGACGCGGGCGTCGAACTGCCGGGTCCAGAAGTAGGGGACGGGGGCGTACGACCGGTTCCCGCCGAGAAGGTTCCCGGCGACGACCGCCGCTTGGTCCACGGCGTTGGTGCGGTTCTCCAGCCGCAGCAGCCCTCCCACTCCTTCGTGGTACCAACGAGCCACGTCGCCGGCAGCGTAGACGTTCTCCGCTGCCGCACACCGCGCGTCGCACACCACACCGCCGTCCAGGACCAGACCACTACGGATGAGCCACTCGGTCATCGGTACGGCACCGACAGCGACGACGACCAGGTCGGCCGGCAGGATCTCGCCGCCTCTCAGGCATACACCCGTCACTCTGCCCCGGTAGCTGGCGAGGCAGTCCACCGCCGTACCGGGTCGAAGTTCCACACCGTTCTCGTGATGGAGGGCAGCGAGCAACGGCGCGGCCATCACACCCAACCTGTCGGCCAGGGGCGCCGGTTGTTCACCGATCAGGGTGACGCGCACTCCCCTGGTGCGTGCCGCTGCGGCGATCTCGGCACCGAGCACTCCGTCACCGATGACCACGACCCGTTCCGACAGGTGGAGTACGGACCGCAACGCAAGGGCGTCGTCCATGGAGCGCAGTGTGTGCACCCCGGCCAGGCCGGTCTGTCCGAGCAGGGTCCGGGCGCGTGCTCCGGTGGCGATGACGACTGCGTCGGCCTGGAGCTCGCGCCCGGAGGCGGTACGTACGACACGCGTCCGGACGTTCAGCGAGAGGGCGGCGTCGCCGAGGAGCACAGTCGCGGACACCGAACCTCCCGGTGCCGGAGGCGGCAACTGGCTCCGCGTGGGTGACCAAGCTCCCGTGAGAACCTGCTTGGACAAGGACGACCGGTCGTAAGGGGGGTGCCGTTCCGCGCCCAGTACGGTCAACGTGCCTCGATACCCCTTGTGGCGCAGCGCCTGTGCGGTACTGAGACCGGCGATCGAGGCACCCACCACCAGGACGCTGCCGG
This sequence comes from Streptomyces sp., assembly GCF_035563135.1. Taxonomy (GTDB): domain Bacteria; phylum Actinomycetota; class Actinomycetes; order Streptomycetales; family Streptomycetaceae; genus Streptomyces. The sequence goes on along the minus strand of NZ_DATMVN010000281.1, from coordinate 6,713 downwards.
GCGAGCTCACTCTGCCCGGTCCAGCTGTACGGTGCGGTGGCGCCGGGCTCCACCCCGGGCGATCTTCATGTGCACCTCCTGCTCCACGGGCCTGGAGTGACGGGAGCACTGAGCAGACCGGTGACGGCGTCGGTCAGGTCCGTCTCAAGCTCCTGCCAGGCCGGCTGTCGCACGCGAGCGTCCTGCGCGAGTGCCCGCTCAGGTTCGGCCCACGTGTGTGTGAGCAGGTGGAGGGCCATCACACCGCGCGTCACGCGGGTCTCCGCCAAAAGAGCCAAAAGGCACCCTGCCATGCCTGCCATGGTCCGGCACACCGGGGCACGGACGAGGGCCTCGTCGGCGACGATCGTCCGCAGCACCGGGCCGGTCATCACCTGGGCGGTGAAGCGGGCGTACCAGGAGGGCACGGCGGGTGAGCGCACCTGCTCGGTAGCGGGCCGCACGAGGCATGCGCCCCAGTCCCTCAGTTCCCGGCTGTCGCCGATCCCTTCCAGCATGCGATCGCGTACCTGCTCGGTCCCGTCCGAGTGCCGGCGCACGATCGCACCCACCAGGTCCTCCTTCGTGCCGAAGTGATGGCTCACCGCTGCGACATCGCCCTGCCTGGCGGCTTCGCCGACCTGGTGGTCTGACACGACCGCCGGGCCCGATCCGGCGTGGAGACGCTCCGCTGCGGCCATGACGGCCTCTCGTGTCCCGACGGAGCGGCCGGCAGGTGCGCCTCTGCTGCTCATCTCTCGCTTCCCGACGGCCCGGGTGACGGACCGCGGAGTGGTTCAGGTCCGCCGATCCTCGCAGTGACACTCGTCATCGAAGTGGATACAGCTGGATCGAGCAGGACACCGGCGCGGGAAATCTCCGCCGCCCCGTTCCGCGGGGGGAGGGCGCCGGAGCGGGAGGGGCCGGCGCCCGGTCAGACCCGCTGCTCCCGGCAGAGGCCCTCTGAGCAGCTGGCCCCTGGCCGGGGCCAGGCACAGGCCGGCGCCTGCGGCGGGTCATCGCGCCGTACGACGAGACCGGCCCGGAGTCTTCCCTCCGGACCGGTTCGGCGATCGTGGCTCAGTCCCGCGACATCGCCAGTGCCGCCTCGGCCTTCCTCCGGTAGTTGGCCAGCTTCTCCTCCGGCGCGACGGCCGCCTGCTTGCTGCGGGGCCGCACGGACACGTCGTGCCCCTCGGCCGCCCGGCGGAGCGCACCCACCGTGGCCTGTTCGCGCGGCACGTGTGCGAAGGGGTCGAAGGAGTACCAGCGCATCGCGTTCTCGTGGGTCATCTTGTCGATCTCGGCGTCTGGCACACGGTTCGCCGTGAACACCTCGTGCAGCTCCTCCGGGGCGTGGGGCCACATGGAGTCGCTGTGCGGGTAGTCCGCCTCCCAGCAGATGTTGTCGACGCCGATGTCGTGGCGCAGCTTCACACCGACGGGGTCGGAGATGAAGCAGGTGAGAAAGTGCTCGCGGAAGACCTCGGACGGCAGTTTCCCGCCGAAGTCCTGGAGGGTCCAGGTGGCGTGCATCTCGAAGGTGCGGTCGATCCGGTCCAGGAAGTACGGGATCCAGCCCGTGCCCCCCTCCGACAGCGCGATCTTGATGTGGGGGTACTCCTTGAGGACGCGGGACCAGATCAGGTCGGCCGCCGCCTGGACCAGGTTGATCGGCTGAAGGGTGATCATGACGTCCGGCGGGGCGTCGGGAGCCGTGATGGCGAGGCGCCCGGACGATCCGATGTGCAGGTTCATCACCGTGCCGCAGTCGGTCAGGGCCCGCCATACCGGGTCCCAGTACTCCGTGTGGAAGCTGGGGTAGCCGAGCGGGACCGGGTTCTCCGGGAAGGTGAGCGAGTGGCATCCCTTCTCGGCGACGCGGCGGATCTCCTGAGCGCACAACTCCGCGTCCCAGATCGCCGGGAGCGCCATCGGAATGAACCGTCCGGGTTGGGCGCCGCACCACTCGTCGATGTGCCAGTCGTTGTAGGCACGCACCAGCGCGAGCGAGAAGTCGGAGTCCTCGGTGGCGAACAGGCGGGCGGAGAAGCCGGGGAAGGAGGGGAAGTTCATCTGGGCCAGCACTCCGCCGGCGTTCATGTCGGCGACCCGCTCGGCGGCGTCGTAGCAGCCGGGCCTGATCTCGTTCAGACCCTGGGGCTCCATGCCGTACTCCTCCTTGGGGCGCCCGGCGACCGCGTTGAGCGCGACATTGCCGACCGAGTTGTCCCGGAACTGCCAGACGTCGGTTCCGTCCTCGCGATGCACCAGACGCGGGGCGTCCTTCTTGTAGCGGTCGGGAAGGTGGTTCGCGAAGATGTCGGGCGGCTCGATGATGTGGTCGTCGACGCTGATCAGGATCATGTCGTCGCGGTCCATGAGGATCCTCCTCGGAGGTTGCGTACGGATCAGTCGGAGGCGGGAAGCGCTTTGGGAGCCTTGATGGTCAGCGGCTCTCCCGCGTAGGCGAGGCGGCCGGAGCCGGACGCGGTGCAGAGCAGTTCGAGGCTCTCGGCGGCGTCGACGTACCGCTTTCCGATGAGGGTGCCCGCCTCGCCGTCGGCCGGTTGCGGAACCGGGGCCTCGGTGGCGGCGATCATCGGGGCCCCGCCGCACTCGATCGGTCCGGCCGGCTGCCGGGGGGCCCGGATGACGATCACCCGGGTGCTGTCGGTGGCCGATGCGAGCTGATCACCGGGGTGCGGGATCGGTGAGAGGGACGCCATCGGGCTGATCTCCTTCCGGTAGCGGGGTCGCGAGGGAGGGGGCGGTGAGCCGTGCCCCCAGTCGGTCGAGGTCGTAGGACTGGCGGGCGAGCCAGAAACGCAGGAAGCCGGTGAGTGAGTAGCGCAGGAAGAGCGCCGCGCCCACCACCGCGGCGGTGATCCCGCCGATACCGACGGCGAAGGCGTCGCCCTGGGCCAGTGCGTTGTCGGTGCCGTGGGCGAGGGGGAAGGCGAGGGCGCCGAGCACGAGTCCCGCGGCCATCAGAAGACCGCCGAGGCGGAGCCACAGGGCGGCGCGCGCGGTGGCGGGATCCGGGATCTTCAACTCGGCGAGTTCGCGCACGAAGCGTTCCGCGCGTGACTCCGGGGCTGGGCTGGAGGTCATGGGGCGCTCCCCAGGTAGTAGGAGGAGAGTTCGGCGTGCAGGGAACTGTCGGGATGTCCCTGCCAAGGAACCCGGCCGCGGGCGAGGACGGCGGCATGGTCGGCGATCTTCAGGACGGCGGCGGCGAACTGCTCGACGACCAGGACCGCGACCCCCTCCCGGGCGAGCTGTGCGACCCGCTCGTACAGCTCCACCACGACCAGCGGGGCCAGGCCCATGGAAAGCTCGTCGAGCAGCAGGACGGCGGGATCGGTGGTGAGTCCGCGGGCGAGGGCGAGCATCTGCTGCTCTCCGCCGGAGAGGGTTCCGGCGGCCTGTGTGCGCCGGTCGCCGAGGACGGGGAATCGGGAGTAGGCGGCGTCCTCGATCTCCTCCCGGGTGCGCCCGGTGAAGGTCATCATCCAGAGGTTGTCCCGTACCGAGAGGTTCGGGAAGACTCCGCGCCCCTCGGGAATGAGGCAGACGCCGGCCCGGGCCAGTTCCCCGGCGCGGGCACCGGTGACGTCCCGGCCGCCGAGGAGGAACCGGCCGCCGCTGGGCGGGTGCACCCCCGCGGCGACCTTCAGAGTCGTGCTCTTGCCCGCTCCGTTGGGGCCCAGCAGGGCAACGACCTGGCCGGCTTCGACCGTGAGGTCCACCCCGTGCAGGACAGTGATCCGGTCGTACGCGGCGCACACGCCGCTCAGTTCGAGAAGTGGCCCCCCGGTGCCGGCCATGCTCATTCCTCCCCCAGGTAGGCGGCGAGCACGGTCGCGTCATGGCGGATCCGGTCGGGCGGCCCGCTGGCGACGACACTGCCGAGATCGAGGACGTGGACGACGTCGCAGACGGTCATCACCAGGCTCATGTCGTGTTCCACCAGGAGCACGGCGGTGCCCTCGTCGGCGAGGGAGCGGAGCAGACCGGCGAAGCGGCCGGTCTCCTGCGCGTCCTGTCCTGCGGCGGGTTCGTCGAGGAGCAGCACCTTCGGCTCCAGGACGAGCGCGCGGGCGACCTCGACGAGCCGGGCGGCGCCGGTGGGCAGGGCGTCGGCGAGCACTTCGGCCTGGTCCGTCAGATCCAGGCGGCTCAGCACCCGGTCCGCGGCACGGGCCGCGTGCCGTCGCCCGGGGCCGAGTTCCGCGGCGACGAGGAGGTTGTCGCGTACGGTGAGGCGTCCGAACAGCTCCAAGTGCTGGAAGGTACGGCACAGCCCGCGGCGGGCCCGGCGGGCCGGGCCCTCGCGCGTGACGTCGTGTCCGTCGAGCAGCACGCGGCCGGTCATCGGCCGGCGCAGTCCGGAGACGACATCGAACAGGGTGCTCTTACCTGCTCCGTTGGGGCCGATGAGCCCGGTGACTCGCCCGGCTTCCGCTGCCAGGGACACGGTGTCCAGGGCGTGGCGGCCTCCGAAGGAGACGCTCACCTCCTCAGCCTGTAGCAGTGGCACGGCTCAGCACCTCCCCGTCCTCGGGCTTCCAGGGGCGGCGGACGCCCCACCACTCCACCGGTACGTCCTGGTCCGGGTCGCTGCTGATGGACGCGCGGGCCCTGAGCGCCACCGCGGCGAGGACCGCCACGACGAGCAGCAGGCCGCCCCCGACCGTGCCGGTGGCGGTGAGCAGCCAGCACAGGCCGAGCACCCCGAGCAGGAGGGGCAGGAGCGTACGGTCACGGGCGAGCCTCGCCCATTCGCCGTGCATCCGCGGGACGACGCCGGCGGGACTGTGGGCGAGGCCCATGCCGGCCAGCGCGATGAGCAGCGCGGACACATCGTGCGCCCAGGAACCGAGGTCCGCGAACAGCTGGGCCGGGACCACGAAGGCGATCCCGGCGAACAGGCCCGTTCCGACGGCCCCCAGCCCTCCGATGACCGCGATGAGGAAGAGCGGCAGGCCGACGACGAGATTGAACTGCTCGGCGGTGACGGTCTGCATCTGCATGCCGTAGAGGGCGCCGCCGAGACCCGCGAGGCCGGCCGAGAAGGCGAAGACCGCGGCCTTGGCCCTGAGCAGACGCCCGCCGAGCGTGACGAACGCGGCCTCGCTGTCCCGCAGGGCGATCAGCCTGCGGCCGAAGCGGCCCCGGCGCAGCGCGGACACGGCGAGCGACCCCAATGCCAGGAACACGGCGGCGAGAAGAAGCAGTTGGGCCGGTGAGGTGAGATGCCAGCCGAACAGGTCGGGTCCCGTGACCGGTACCGAGCCCTGATCGAACAGGGCGATGCGCACACCGAACACGTCGACCGCCGGCAGGGTGAAGATCCAGCGGTCGAGGATCACGGCGAAGGCGACGGTTCCGAGTGCCAGATACACGCCGGACAGGCGCAGCGCGGGCAGGGCCACGGCCACCCCGACGACCGCCGCGATCAGCACGGCCACGGGCAGCGCCCAGAGTTCACCCCGCGCGCCCAGGTGGCCCCACACCACCGCGCCGATCCCGGCGATGGACAACTGGCACAGCGAGATCTGTCCGGTGAACCCCGCCAGTGGCACGTAGGACAGGGCGATGAGACCCAGGGAGAAGATCGTGCCGTAGGAGATCACCGCATCGTCGGTCAGCACAGTGACCAGGACCGAGGCGAGGAGCAGGATGCTGCCGGCGAGGACGAGGCTGCCGCGTGCGCCGGGCAGTGGTACGCGCACCGGTCGGCGGTCGCGGCCGCGCAGCTTGCGGTGCGGGAAGACGAGCAACGCCAGGAGAAGCAGCAGGGCAGGCGAGGCGAGGCGCAGGCCGGGCAGGTAGTCGTTCTGCGGCAGGTAGCCGGCGAGGTAAGCCTCCAGCAGACCCACGACGGCCGCTCCCAGGAAGGTGAGCGGCAGACTGCGCAGTCGTCCGAAGACGGCGGCGGTGTAGGCGCTGACGATGAGCAGGGAGAGCTGCTGGGCGTCGAGTGCGACGGCGGGTGCGATGAGGATGCCGCCGACGGCGGCGAGCTGGATGCCGAGGATCCAGGCGAGGCGGCCGGCCCGCACCGGGTCGGCGCCGGTCAGCCCGGCGAGGGCGCGGTCGTCGACCGAGGCACGCATCTCCGTGCCGGTCCTGGTGCGGTGCAGCAGCAGCCACAGGGTTGCGGCGACGGCGACCGCGACGGCCATGGTGACGGCCTGATGCCAGGTGAGGGCGGCCGGGCCGAGGCGGATCGCGGAGCGGTCCGAGAAGAACGGGGTCAGCGGCCGGGCGGCGTTGGGGTTCCAGACCCAGCGGGCGAGCGCGATGCACCCGGTGAGCAGAGCCAGCGTCATGACGAGGCGTTCGGCCTCGCCGAGGTTCTGGACCGGGCGCATCAGCACGCGTTCCACGAACAGACCGAAGGCGGGTGCGAGCACGAGCAGCACGGTGGCGAGGGCGAGCGGTACGGGCCATCCCCAGCCGATGGCGAGCTGCCAGTAGGAGAAGGCCGCGAGCATGCCGGCTGCGCCGTGGGCGAAGTTGAAGACGCCCGCGGTGGTGTGGGTGAGCACCAGACCGCTGCCGATCACGGCGTAGATCGCGGCGGTGCTCAGGCCCACCACCGTGAAGGCCAGGAATTGATCCATGATGTGGAAACTAGCTTCTCCCTATTGGAGAATCAACCATTCGTACACGATACTCGTATGCGAGAATCTAATTCTCCTTCTCAGTGGACGACGAGGAAGGCG
>NZ_DATMVN010000280.1:0-2108 GCF_035563135.1 Streptomyces sp. | reverse complement strand
CGGGGCGGCGATGGTCGAGCACCCCGACGTGGACATGGTGTCGTTCACCGGCGGCCTCAGCACGGGGCAGGAGATCCTGCGGGCCGCCGCCGAGACGGTGAAGAAGGTGACCGTCGAGCTCGGTGGCAAGAACCCCAACGTGGTCTTCGCCGACGTCGACCTCGACACCGCCGTCGACAACGCGCTGACGGCGGCCTTCCTGCACTCCGGCCAGGTGTGCTCGGCGGGAACCCGGGTCATCGTGCAGGACGGGATCCACGACGAGTTCGTCGCGGCCCTGGTCGAGCGCGCCCGGCGCATCCGCCTCGGCAACGGGTTCGACCCGGCGACCGAGAGCGGACCGCTGGTGTCCGAGGAGCACCGGGCGAGCGTGGAGGAGTACGTCGCGATCGGCGTCCGCGAGGGCGCCCGGCTGGTCACCGGTGGCCGCCGTCCCGACGAGCCGGAGCTGGCGGGCGGGTTCTTCTACCTGCCGACTGTGTTCACCGACTGCCGGCGGGACATGCGGATCGTGCAGGAGGAGTCCTTCGGTCCCGTCCTCACCGTGGAGCGGTTCACCACGGAGGAGGAGGCGATCGCGCTCGGCAACGACACCGACTACGGGCTCGCCGGTGCGGTCTGGACCGCCGACACCGCCCGCGCCGAGCGGGTGGCCCGCGCCCTCCGCCACGGAACGGTCTGGATCAACGACTTCGGCCCGTACCTCCCGCAGGCGGAGTGGGGCGGGTTCGGACGATCGGGCAACGGGCGCGAGCTCGGCCTGGCAGGTCTCGCCGAGTACCGCGAGGCCAAGCACATCTGGCACAACACCCGTCCCGCCCGGCAGGACTGGTTCGGCCGGCCCGCGGGGAACGGGGCCTGAGGCCCCTCAGCCCCTCGGTCCCGTCGTTCCCGGCCGGCGGCCTGCGCCGCTCGCCGTCCCCCCGGTACCGCCTCCCGACCGGACGCCGCTCCACCCGCCCGGCGACCCGTGCACCACGACCCCATGGAGTTGTCATGAGGAAACGAGCGGCCCCCGCGGAGGCCACGACCGACCCCGTCCCACCGGCCCGGATCAAGGGTCCCGTCTTCTACGGCTCGGCGATCGGCGTCCTGCTGATCGCCGGTTGGGCGATGGTCTCCCCGACGGCGGCTGCGGAGACGATCGGCACGCTGGTGGGCTGGACGTCGGAGTGGTTCGGCTGGTTCTACATCCTGTTCGCGACCGCCGTCCTGGTCTTCGTGCTCTTCCTCGGCATCTCCCGCTACGGCCGTACCAAGCTCGGGCCCGAGCACTCGACGCCGCAGTACAGCACCTTCGCCTGGGCGTCGATGCTCTTCGCCGCCGGCATCGGCACCGACCTGATGTTCTTCGCGGTCGCCGAGCCGGTGACGCAGTACCTCGCGCCGCCGGTCGGCGAGGGGGAGACCGTGGCGGCGGCGCGGGAGGCGACCGTCTGGACGCTGTTCCACTACGGCCTGACCGGATGGGGCATGTACGCGCTGATGGGGATGGCGCTGGCCTACTTCTCCTACCGCCGGAACCTGCCGCTGGCCATCCGGTCCGCGCTGTACCCCGTCTTCGGCAAGCGCGTCCAGGGCCCCCTGGGTCACGGCGTGGACATCGCCGCGGTCCTGGGCACCATATTCGGGGTCGCCACGTCGCTGGGCATCGGCGTCGTTCAGCTCAACTTCGGCCTGGAGGTGCTCTTCGGCATCCCCGAGGGACGCGCGGCGCAGATCGGGCTCATCGTCCTGGCCGTCGCGGCGGCCACCGTGTCCGCGGTGAGCGGCGTGGACCGGGGGATCAAGCGGCTCTCGCAGCTCAACGTGCTGCTGGCCATCGGCCTGGCCGCGTTCGTGCTCTTCGCGGGGAAGACGACCTTCCTCCTCAACGGGCTGGTGCTCAACATCGGGGACTTCGTCAGCAGTTTCCCCAGCCTGACGATGCAGACCTTCGCCTTCGAGCGCCCGGTCGAGTGGCTCAACAGCTGGACCCTCTTCTTCTGGGCCTGGTGGATCGCCTGGGCTGCCTTCGTCGGCCTGTTCCTCGCCCGCATCTCCCGCGGGCGGACGATCCGCCAGTTCGTGGTCGGGACGATGGTCATCCCGTTCAGCTACATCGTCAT
>NZ_DATMVN010000279.1:0-5838 GCF_035563135.1 Streptomyces sp. | reverse complement strand
GCGCCGTCCGCGCCCGAACGCGAGAACGCCCCAGGTCCCAGCCTGCGGGGATCCTGGGGCGATGTTGTGAGGGCGGGGCGGTGAGAACCCTGGTGGCCGCCGACGCGGGCCAGTCGTGGATCGTGCCGCCGGACGGCGGATCACGTCGCGGATGGTGGCAGGGGCGCTACGGAGTCTCCGACTGCCTGGCCCGGTACTCACTGGGCGGTAGGCCGTAGCGTCGCTTGAACGCCCGGGTGAAGTGCGCCGCGTGCTTGAACCCGAGGCTGAGGGCAAGACTCTCCATCGTCCGGGAGGACTGGCGAAGCTGCCCCAGGGCGTCGTGGGCCCGGGCCAGTCGCTCATCCATGATGGCCCGGGCCGGTGACGTCCCCTCGGTCTTGAAGAGGGCGTAGAGGTAGCGCTCAGAGACACCGACTGCGCGCGCGACCTCTCGCGGTGTCAGCCAGGCGTCGGCCGCGTTCCGCCGGATGTACTGGCGGGCCCGCTGCAGGTACACGGCTCGGTGGTCCCCCCGAGCGGGGTCGAGGCCGGCGCGGGTCAGGAGAGCTGCCGAGAGCACCGAGTAGACGTTGTCCAGCAGCGGTCGGGTGACATCGGGGTCCACGTCCTGCACCCCGCGGCTGAGCGACTGGAGGAGCCCGGAGGCGAGCCCGCCGACTCCACCGTCCGCGGAGACGGCAAGTGCGGTCAGGCGCTCCGTGCGGACCGCCCGGCCGGTGAACTTCTCGCGGGGCATGCGGACGACGAGCTGTCGCGACTCGTCCCGGAAGGCGACTCGATAGGGCTTGGCGCTGTCGTAGAGCACGAACTGACCGGGCTGGGCCAGATCGGCGACGCGGTCGTCTTGGACGTACACCACATTCCCCTCGAGGAGGACGCTGACGAAGAGGAAGTCGCCGCCCGTGCGCCGGATCAACGCCGGTGTGCGGATGAACTCATGAGGACTCGCGGTGACCGTGAAGAGGCGGACATCGGCGATCTGCCCTCCGGCCAGTTCTCCGGCGAAGGGCTCGTCGTCCCGGGGCCGGGTCCGGGACGGCTCGAGATCGACGAATGTGTCGCAGACCGCCTCGCGCCAGAACTGGAAGCGACGGGACGGGCTGACGTCTGCCGTCGTCCGCTGGACGTTCACGTCGGTGTGACCTCCTGCTCTCGGTGGCCCCTGCGGCGCCGCAGGGGCCCGGGCACCGACGCACGCCGGGCAGCACCGCTTCTGCCGCCGGCCACCGCACGGATCGACGTGCGACCCGGCCGATCCGTTCACAGGAGTGTGACACAGGTCGCATGACCGTTCGAGGGTCAGCGGCGCTCGGGACGGGCGTCGGGGCGGACGCCGCAGCCGGAGGCCAGTACGGCTCCGGTCAACAACCCATGCGCCGTGAGGCACGCCACGGTGTGTGACGTGGACAACCCTGACCGTCGACGGCCGACATCCGGCCGACGTGTGGCAGTACCGGCTGGGTCCTGCCGCATGCGCCTGCCAGACCCAGTGGAGCTGTGATCGATGAGTGCCGAGGAACTCCGTCTGCTGATCGAGCAGATGCGCGGTGGCCCGCTGGACTTCGAAGCCGACCCGGCCGCGATCCGGGAGACGTTCGACGGGATGCTGGCGACCTTCCCGGTGGAGGAGGGCATCACCTTCCAGGACGTGAGCCTCGGCGGTGTGCCGACCGTGCAGTCCACCGAGCCGGGGGCGGATCTCGGTCGGACCCTCCTGTACTTCCACGGCGGCGCGTACGTCGCGGGTTCTCCGACGGGCTACCGCGCGCTGTGGAGCAGAGTGGCGTCAGCCGCCGGCGTACGCGGGGTGGCCCCCGCCTACCGGCTGGCCCCCGAGCACCCCTTCCCGGCCGCGGTCGACGACGCGGTGGCCGCCTACCGGGCTCTGCTGGAGGAGGGTGTCGAACCCGGGGGCCTTGCCGTCGCGGGAGACAGCGCCGGCGGCGGGCTGGCGATGGCCTTGCTGCTCGCCGCACGTGACCAGGGACTCCCGTTGCCCTCTTCGCTGACGCTCCTCTCGCCATGGGTGGACCTCACGTGTACGGGCGCCTCGATGGAGACCCGGGCCGCCGCCGACCCGTCGCTCACCCCCGCGGGGCTGCGGCAGCGCGCCGGGGACTACCTGGCGGGACAGGACGCCGGCCATCCCCTGGCCAGCCCGCTGCGCGCCGACCTGCGCGGCCTGCCGCCGATGCTGATCCACGTGGGGACCGCCGAGGTGCTCCTGGACGACGCCATCCGCCTCGCGGCTCGCGGCGCGGAGTGCGACGTCCGGGCGAGCCTGGAGATCTGGCCGTCCCTGGTCCACGTGTTCGCCGCCTTCAGCTTCGCCCTCGGTGAGGGCCGAGAAGCCATCAGCCACTGCGGCAGCTTCATCCGGAGCCACTTCAGCAAGTAGTGCCCTCGGCGCCCGCTCGGAGCGGGCCGCCGCAGTCCACCGTCCCCCTGCCGCCGTCACCGAGCGACGGCGGTCCCCACACACCAGAAGGCGCACACCATGGAGACGAACACCCTGCCCCGGTACGACGTCGTGGTCGTCGGAGCCGGCTTCGCCGGCCTGTTCATGCTGCACCGCGTGCGTGCCGCAGGCATGTCGGCACACCTGTTCGAGGCCGGTGCCGCGGTCGGCGGCACCTGGTACTGGAACCGCTACCCCGGCGCGCGGTGCGACTTCGAGAGCCTGGACTACTCCTACTCGTTCGACGAAGACCTGCAGCAGGAGTGGAACTGGCGGGAGCGGTACTCCGGGCAGCGCGAGATCCAGCGCTACCTGGACCACGTGACCGACCGGTACGAGCTCCGGCCGCACATCAGCTTCCGCACGCGGATCGCCGGTGCACGGTTCGACGAGGACGACCAGACGTGGGTCCTCGCGGACGCGAGCGGCCTGCTGGCCCGCGCGCGGCACGTGGTCATGGCGACCGGGTCCCTGTCGACGCCGCGCCTGCCCGACATCCCGGGCGTGGAGACCTTCGCCGGCCGGAGCCTCCACACCGGCGCCTGGCCCGAGGAGGAGGTCGAGTTCACCGACCGCCGCGTCGCCGTCATCGGGACGGGGTCATCGGGGGTGCAGGTGTCGGTCGAGATCGCCAAGCAGGCCGACCAGCTCTACGTCGTGCAGCGCACGCCCAGCTACGTCGTCCCGGCCGCTCACGAGCCGCTGGACCCCGACGTGCTCACGGCCGAGCGGGGGCGGTACGCCGAGCGCCGCGCTCTCGCCCGCAAGGCGGTCCTCGGCGTCGACTTCGCCACCCGGCCGGAGCCGACGCTGTCGCTGCCGGACGAGGAGGTACGTGCCGAGTTCGACCGCCGCTGGGCGGCGGGCGGAGCGGCACTTCTCGCGGCCTTCCCCGACCTGATCGTGGACGCCGAGGCGAACGCGAAGCTCGCCGGCTACATCAAGGGCCGAGTGCGCGAGATCGTCAAGGATCCCGGGACGGCGGACGCGCTGAGCAGCCAGGACTATCCGGTGGGCGCCCGCCGGCTGGTCGTGGGCCCCGGCTTCTACGAGATGTTCAACCAGCCGAACGTCGCGCTGGTCGACGTGAAGCGGTCGCCGATCGAGGAGATCACGGAGACCGGCATCCGCACGGCCGACGGCTTCTACGAGGTCGACGACATCGTCTACGCGACCGGGTTCGACGCGATGACCGGAGCACTGCTGGCGATGGACATCCGGGGGCGGGGTGGCAGGTCGCTCGCCGAGCACTGGGCAGCCGGTCCGGTGACCTATCTCGGGCTGCAGGCGGCGGGCTTCCCCAACATGTTCTTCATCACCGGGCCCGGCAGCCCCTCGGTGTTCAGCAACATGGTGCACTCCATCGAACAGCACGTGCAGTTCGTGGGCGACCTGCTGGTCGCCCTCCGGGACCGCGGAGCCAGCACGGTGGAGCCGACGGCGGAGGCCGAGGCGCAGTGGGTGGAGCACGTCAACGAGGTCGCCGGGATGACGCTGCTCCCGAAGGCTGCCTCCTGGTACATGGGCGCGAACGTCCCCGGTAAGCCTCGCGTCTTCATGCCCTACGTCGGCGGAGTCCCCGCCTATCGCGAGATCTGCGACAAGGTCGCGAGCAACCAGTACGAGGGGCTCCTCATCGCCTGATCGGCACCGGCAGACGGCCGCCGTGGCCTTGACCGCGTGCGCACTCCTCGGGGAGTGCGCACGCGGTCAAGAGCCCGCGCAGGCAGGGTCAAGGCCGGGCCGATGTCGGCTGCCTAGTCTCGCGGCCTCACGTCGCCGCCCCGCTCCGTGGAACCCACCCACCGACGGCGCGTCGCCGTCGGCATCGGTGACGTGAGGACACGAGTGACGAGGAGGTCATCGTGGAACGAGCGCCCCGAGCGGCCGGCCCGCTCGCCGCCTCCACCCACCAGGTAGCGGCCCGCGAGCAGTTCGACTACTGGCACAGTCTGCTCATCCGCTTCTACGCCGACGTGGACGCATCGGCTCGATCAGCGCCCACGTCCGGGTACACCGGCAGTCTGCGCCGGACGCACTTCGGCGGCTGCGCGATCGACGAGGTCGCCGCTGACCCCATCCGCGTGCACCGGTCACCGTCCGCGGTACGGCGCAACCCGGGTGACTTCTACGAGCTGGCCGTGCTCCGGGAGGGGGCCACGCTGCTCATGCAGAACGGCAGGGTGGCGACCCAGACCCGGCCGGGCGACTTCCTGCTGTTCGACACGGCCCTGCCCTACATCTTCGAGTTCGAGGGCAGCACGCGGCAGACCCTGTTCCAGATCCCGCGGGAGCTGGTCGATTCGGAGTTCCCCGACGCGCGCCACGTCACCGCCGTCACGGTGAGCGCGGATCGCGGCATCGCGCGCGTTGCCTCCCACATGTTGCTGTCGCTGAGCCAGAACGACGAGGACCGTTCCGACCAGGCCTCGTTCTCGGCGGCGGCCAGCACGCTGACTCTCGCCGTCACCGCGCTGCGGGAACGGACGGGCCGCGGCCACGAGACCCATCCGATGGAGGCGCTGCTGGCCGAGGCAAGGGAGTACATGACGAGGAACATGGCCGACCCCGAGGCGGTCGCCCCGCACAGGGTCGCCGCGGCCGTCAACGTCTCCGAACGGTACCTGTTCAAGATCTTCCAGCAGGTGGGCGCGACGCCGCAGGGGTGGCTCCGCGGCATCCGCCTGGACCGGGCGCGGCGCATGCTCGAGGAGCCGGGGAGACGTCGGTCCGTGCACCAGGTGGCGGCCGCCGTGGGGTTCAGCTCCCCGGCTCACTTCTCGCGCGCGTTCTCGTCGCGGTTCGGCTTCTCGCCCAGCGAGGCCCGCGAGCGCGCGGACCACGCCGGCGGAGGACGTGGCCGTGCGGTCGTCCCGCGACCGGGGCGCCCGCACGGCCTCGGACGTCACGCCACGGCGCTCACGGTTCCGTCGTCCTCCCGCACGCTCTCCGGGATCAGGCCGGCGAGGCGAGCCTTGATCTGACCGGGCAGCCAGAAGTACGCCCGGCGCGCGTCCGCGATCGTCCCCATCGAGAACCAGAGGTTGCGCTGCGGCGTGGGACGGCAGAAGTGCCGCATCTCGCCGTCCTCGCCCAGGCCGCCGATCGGTCCGAGCCTGCTCGCGACCTCGGCGCCGAGGACGCGCTCCGCCTCGATGGCCGGGTTCTGGAACCCCGTCGCCAGGACGACGACGTCCACGCCCCGCTCGGAGCCGTCCCGCAGGCGGATGCCGCGCTCGACGAAGGAGTCGACGTCGGACATCTGCAGGACGCGGATGTCCCCGTCGATGATGGCTCGCCGTGCCGGGCCAGGTCCAGCGCGATGTCGTGTCCGCTGGTGCCGGTGCCGGTGCCGGTGCCGGTGCCGGTGCCGACGA
>NZ_DATMVN010000278.1:0-14396 GCF_035563135.1 Streptomyces sp. | reverse complement strand
CGCCCGGATCGCCGTGTCGAACAGCCCGGTCGACAGCAGGCCGCGCACCGCGCTGTCCACGTCCGCGTAACCGAACGGGCAGGAGACCCGGCCCGAGCCGTCCGGCTTGAGCCCGGCCCGCGCCGCCACCTCTTCCAGGTCGTCGCGCAGCGTCGGCCGCCAGCCGCTGCCGGAGCGCGGGGCGCGAGCCGACTCGGAGAGCCGGGCCGCCACCCGCAGTACGGGCGCCGTGGCGCACCGCTCCGGCGGCCCCCAGCCGGCCAGCACCACCGTCGCCCCCCGCACGGCCAGTGGCACGGCGGAGGCCAGGGCGGGCGCGAGCCCCTCGGAGTCCCCGGCCGCGCAGCCGATCGGCTGGAAGGCGGTCAGCAGGTTGTACGGCCCCTCACCGTCCGGGGCAACTGCCGGAATGCGGTCGACGAGCCTCGCCCGCGGACCCGTACGGCCCGGACCCGCATCCTGACCCGGATCGGGAGCGAGGCGCTCGCGGGCCAGGGCGAGCCGTTCGCGGTCGGTGTCGACGCCGGTGACGCGCGCCCCGCGTGAGGCCGCGATCAGCAGCGCGAGCCCGGAACCGCAGTCGAGGGAGAGCATCCGCGTGGCGGCCCCGACTTCGAGGCGCTCGTACACCGCCTCGTAGAGCGGTGCCAGCATGCGCTCCTGGATCTCGGCCCAGTCACGGGCGCGGGTACCGGCGTCCACCGGAGCGGACGAATCCGCGTACCTGTGGTGCCGGACGAGCGTAGGTGTCATGGAATGCGCCCCAATCCGCCGTGAGGTCGGTCGTGCCCGAGTGAGGTCCCCCATGTCTATGTGCTGTGTGTGCGCCCACAGCCCCCGTATGTCAGAGAACTCCGCATCGGCGGTCCCGTCCAGGGGTCGGACGGGGTGGGACGGCATTGCTTGCGTGCTCCGGCCGTGCGCCCCCGGACGCCGTGTGGCAGGTGCGGTCGCCGGGAACAGCACGCCTGCTGCTCGCTTCCTCACAGTCTTACCCGACACGCCGGGCGCAGCACGTCGAGCGCTCCTGCCCCGGCCGCGACCGGCGTGCGGCCGCCGCTCCGTACCGGGTAATGTCGCCCGCAGGGCGCCTGTCCACGCCGGTGCGTACGCGCAGCTACGTACCACCTTGGTGGGAGCTGTGAGACTTCTCCGCTGATCTGCGCACCCGCCCTCGTCCGGACGCATCAAGGGCAACTGACTGGTACGTGCAAATTATTTGGGATGCCCCGGAATAGGAACACCGGAGCGCTCAGGCTCGTTGTCACGACGTGAGCACGACACCACCTGTACTTGCCGCAGAGCTGGCACAGGCGTGGGCCGACATTCAGCGGTACCACCCCGAGCTGCCTGATCTTGCCGCGCCAGAGTCCCTGATCGGAGAGTCCTCGTCCGCCTGTGGCGCCGAGCTCTCCTTCGAACGGCTGCTCCATGAGGCAGTCCACGGCATCGCCGCCGCGAGAGGTGTCCGGGACACCTCCCGCGCCGGCCGTTACCACAACCGACGCTTCCTCGCGATCGCCGAGGAGCTGGGCCTCGATCATGCCGAGGAACCCCACCCCAGCAGCGGATTCTCGCTGGTGACGCTGAATCCCGAGGCCAAACGCAGATACCGCCAGACCACGGAACGGCTGCAGCGCGCGCTCAAGGCGCACACCGTCGCCACCGCGGCGGACACCAAGCGCTCGTTCCGCGGCCCCGCCGCGCGGCACGGCTCGTCCGGAGGAGGGGTGCGGGTCAAGGCCGTCTGCGACTGCGGGCGCAACGTCCGCGTCGTCCCCTCGGTCCTCGCCCAGGCTCCGATCGTCTGCGGCGGCTGCGGCAAGCCCTTCCGGATCCCGGAAGCGGCGGTCGCGGTGGGGTGACCCGATGCGGTGTGGCACAATGGCTAGCTGTACTCGACAGTCGCACAGGACCCCTCTCTCCTCCGGCTGACGCGTCCATCGGGCACCCGAGTACCGCAACCCCACGTGGCATCTTTTGTGCCCAACCACGTCAGAGACCAGGAGACACCACTTCCGTGGCAGTCAAGATCAAGCTGAAGCGTCTGGGCAAGATCCGTTCGCCTCACTACCGCATCGTCGTCGCCGACTCCCGTACCCGCCGTGACGGCCGGGCCATCGAGGAGATCGGCCTGTACCACCCGGTGCAGAACCCCTCCCGCATCGAGGTCAACTCGGAGCGCGCGCAGTACTGGCTGTCCGTCGGCGCCCAGCCGACCGAGCCGGTCCTCGCGATCCTGAAGCTCACCGGTGACTGGCAGGCCCACAAGGGCCTTCCGGCCCCCGCGCCGCTGCTGCAGCCGGAGCCCAAGGCTGACAAGCGCGCCCTGTTCGAGGCCCTGGCCGCGGACGGCGACGAGGCCAAGGGTGAGGCCATCACTCAGAAGGCCAAGAAGTCGGACAAGAAGGCGGACGAGGCTGCTGACGCTGCTGCGTCCACCGAGTCGACCGAGGCCTGAGCATGCTCGAGGAGGCTCTTGAGCACCTCGTGAAGGGCATCGTCGACAACCCCGACGATGTGCAGGTCGCCTCGCGTGACCTGCGCCGTGGACGCGTGCTCGAGGTCCGGGTCCACCCCGACGACCTCGGCAAGGTGATCGGCCGCAACGGCCGCACCGCGCGCGCCCTGCGTACCGTCGTGGGTGCCATCGGCGGCCGTGGGATCCGTGTCGACCTCGTCGATGTGGACCAGGTTCGCTGAAAGAGTTGAACACCGGCCGGGGCCGGGGAGGGCTTTCGAGCCGTCCCCGGCCTTTGTCGTCCGTACATGACCGCCGCCCCCATGTGCCGGACGGTCCGAGAGATCAGCGGGAGAAGTAGCGTGCAGTTGGTAGTTGCGCGGATCGGTCGCGCCCACGGCATCAAGGGCGAGGTCACCGTCGAGGTGCGCACCGACGAGCCCGAGCTCCGGCTCGGGCCCGGGGCCGTGCTCGCCACGGACCCCGCCCACACCGGGCCGCTGACGATCGAGACCGGCCGGGTGCACAGCGGCAGGCTCCTGCTGCGGTTCGAGGGCGTGCGCGACCGTACGGCCGCGGAGGCGCTGCGCAACACGCTGCTGATCGCCGAGGTGGACCCGGCCGAACTGCCCGAGGACCCCGAGGAGTTCTACGACCACCAGCTGATGGACCTCGACGTCGTCCTCGCCGACGGCACGGAGATCGGCCGGATCACCGAGATCACCCATCTGCCGTCCCAGGACCTGTTCATCGTGGAACGGCCGGACGGCAGCGAGGTGATGATCCCGTTCGTCGAGGAGATCGTCACGGGGATCGACCTGGAGGAGCAGCGGGCCGTCATCGCTCCGCCGCCGGGGCTGATCGACGAGAGCCAGGCCGTGGTCGCCTCCGCGCGTGACGCGGACGCGGACGCGGACGTCGCCGGGGGCGACGCGGCTGCGGCTGACGGGCGCGACGGGAAGGGCGACGCGTGATGCGGCTCGACGTCGTCACGATCTTCCCCGAGTACCTGGAGCCCCTGAACGTCTCGCTCGTCGGCAAGGCGCGCGCCCGGGGCCGCCTCGACGTACACGTCCACGACCTGCGGGACTGGACCCACGACCGGCACAACACGGTGGACGACACGCCCTACGGCGGTGGTCCCGGCATGGTCATGAAGACCGAGCCCTGGGGCGAGGCGCTGGACGACGCGCTGGCCGGCGGTTACGAGGCCGGGGCGCACTCCCCGGTGCTCGTGGTGCCCACGCCCAGCGGCAGGCCCTTCACCCAGGAACTGGCCGTCGAGCTCTCGGAACGGCCGTGGCTGATCTTCACCCCCGCCCGCTACGAGGGCATCGACCGGCGGGTGATGGATGAGTACGCGACCCGTCTGCCGGTCATCGAGGTGTCCATCGGGGACTACGTCCTGGCGGGCGGGGAAGCCGCCGTCCTGGTGATCACCGAGGCCGTGGCCCGGCTGCTGCCCGGAGTGCTCGGCAACGCCGAGTCGCACCGTGACGACTCCTTCGCGCCCGGGGCCATGGCCGACCTGCTCGAGGGCCCGGTCTACACGAAGCCTCCCGAGTGGCGTGGGCGCGGCATCCCCGAGGTGCTGCTCAGCGGCCACCACGGCCGGATCGCACGCTGGCGACGGGACGAGGCCTTCCGCCGTACCGCTCTCCACAGGCCTGATCTCATCGAGCGCTGCGAAGCGTCCGGCTTCGACAAGAAGGACCGCGAGATGCTCTCCATCCTCGGCTGGTCCCCGGGTCCCGGCGGACGATTTTGGCGCAGGCCCGAGGCCGTGGAAGAATAGGCCCGCTGTACGTCCGGCGCGCGCCCCTGCCACAGGGGGACAGACGCCCGCCCGATGTGATCAGCATCCGAACTTCACTCTCTCCCGTCGATGACCTGTGGCATCGGCGAAGAAAGCAGACAACATGACTTCCCTGCTCGATGGCGTCAACGCCGCCTCGCTCCGTACCGACCTCCCGGCGTTCCGCCCCGGTGACACCGTCAATGTCCACGTGCGCGTGATCGAGGGCAACCGCTCCCGTATCCAGCAGTTCAAGGGCGTCGTCATCCGCCGCCAGGGTTCGGGCATCAGCGAGACCTTCACGGTCCGCAAGGTCTCCTTCAGCGTCGGCGTCGAGCGCACCTTCCCGGTGCACAGCCCGATCTTCGAGAAGATCGAGCTCGTCACCCGCGGTGACGTCCGCCGCGCCAAGCTGTACTTCCTCCGTGAGCTCCGCGGCAAGGCCGCGAAGATCAAGGAGAAGCGCGACCGCTGATCCACCTCCGGCGTCCACAGGACGGCCCGATAGGATTCGGCCCCGATGGACACGGATGCACAGCACATGGAGCGCGATCTCCCCTCCGACCCCGCAGACGGGGAGGAGGAGGGGTCGCGCTCCACGCATGTCCCGGACCGGTCGGCGGCCTCCGTGCCGTGGGGACGGACCGTCTTCCTCGGCATGCTGTGCACGGCCGCTCTGCTGCTTTTCAGCGCTTTCGTGGTGCAGCCCTTCCTCATACCCAGTGGCTCGATGCAGCCCACGTTGCGAGTCGGGGACCGGGTCCTCGTCAACAAACTGGCGTACCGTTTCGGCTCGGAGCCGCGGCGCGGCGACGTGGTGGTCTTCGACGGCACCGGATCCTTCATACCGGAGACGGCCTCCGGGGAGAACGCCCTCGGCGCGTTGCTGCGAGGGGCGGCCGCGTCGCTGGGGCTGGCCGAACCCGCCGGATCCGACTTCGTGAAGCGGGTGGTGGGTGTGGGCGGCGACCGTGTGGTCTGCTGCGACAAGCGGGGGAGGGTCGAGGTGAACGGCGCTCCTTTGGCCGAGGAGTATCTGCACCCCGGCGACCGTCCGTCCGACGTCGCCTTCGACATCGTGGTGCCCGACGGCAAGCTGTGGGTGATGGGCGACCACCGCAGCAGGTCGCGGGACTCCCGTGACCACCTCGGGGAGCCCGGGGGCGGAATGGTACCGGTCGAGCGGGTGATCGGACGGGCCGACTGGCTCGGCTGGCCGTTCGGCAGGCTCGGCTCGCTGAAGGGCACCGACGCCTTCACCGGCGTACGGCCGGCGGACGGGGCCCATGGGTAACCGGGGGCGCAGGCGGGAAGCGCCGGACACGGGCCCGCTGCCGCCCGCCGGACCGAGGCCGGCCACGGCCCGTTCCCTGCCCACGCGGGCGGAGCGCCGCAGACTCGCCCGCAAGGTCAAGCGCCGCAGGCGCCGGTCCGCGCTCAAGGAGATACCGCTTCTCGTCCTCGTCGCGCTGCTGGTCGCGCTGGTGCTCAAGACCTTCCTCGTCCAGGCCTTCGTGATCCCCTCCGGGTCGATGGAGCAGACCATCCGGGTCGGCGACCGGGTGCTGGTGGACAAGCTGACCCCCTGGTTCGGATCCGAACCGCAGCGTGGCGACGTCGTCGTCTTCAAGGACCCGGGCGGCTGGCTGCAGCAGGAGAGCGGGGCCACCGAGGACCTGCCCGCCGGGGTGAAGCAGGTGAAGGGCCTGCTGACCTTCATCGGGCTGCTGCCCTCCGAGGACGAGCAGGACCTGATCAAGCGCGTGGTGGCCGTCGGGGGCGACACCGTGAAGTGCTGTGGCGCCGACGGCAGGATCACGGTCAACGGCGTGGCGCTCGACGAGCCGTATCTGAATCCCGGGGATGCGCCCTCCACCCTCGAATTCGAGGTGCGGGTTCCCCGGGGCCGCATCTTCGTCCTGGGCGATCACCGGTCGAATTCCGCGGACTCGCGGTTCCACCTCGACAAACCGGGCAAGGGTACGGTGTCGCAGGACGAGGTCGTGGGGCGGGCCGTGGTGATCGCCTGGCCGTTCGGGCACTGGCGCAGGCTGGAGGAGCCCGGAACGTATGCCTCCGTCCCTGACGGGAGCGCCGGAGCGACGGCCCCGTCGAATAGTGTGTCCTCCCAGGATCACAACGGAATGATCCTGCTCCCGACCCCTGCGGAACTCCCGCTCGTTATGGGAGTGGTGGGCCTGCGCCGGATCGGACGCGGGCGGTGGCACGGAGTGAGGAGTGGATGTGGGGGATTTGGCGGTCGGCGCACGATCCGGACACGACGAACCCGAGGACCGGCCTTCGGACAAAGGGGTCCCGGTGGAGGCGGAGAGTGACGGCGAGTCCCCGGGCGGCGGCAGTACGGCGGTGAAGAAGCCCCGTTCGTTCTGGAAGGAGCTGCCGCTCCTCATCGGCATCGCACTGATTCTCGCGCTGCTGATCAAGACGTTCCTGGTGCAGGCGTTCTCGATCCCTTCGGACTCCATGCAGAACACCCTGCAGCGGGGCGACCGGGTGCTGGTCGACAAGCTGACGCCGTGGTTCGGTTCGGAGCCGGAACGCGGAGAGGTCGTGGTCTTCCACGACCCGGGCGGCTGGCTGGAGGACACCGCGACCCCCGAGCCCAACGCGGTGCAGAAGTTCCTGAGCTTCATCGGGCTGATGCCGTCCGCCGAGGAGAAAGACCTGATCAAGAGGGTCATCGCCGTCGGCGGCGACACGGTGGAGTGCAAGAAGAACGGGCCGGTGACGGTCAACGGCAAGGCGCTGGACGACAAGTCGTTCATCTTCGCGGGCAACAGCGCCTGTGACGACGAGCCGTTCGGACCGATCCATGTGCCCGAGGGCCGGATCTGGGTGATGGGCGACCACCGGCAGAATTCGCTGGACTCCCGTTACCACCAGGAGCTTCCCGGACAGGGCACGGTGTCCACGGACGAGGTGGTCGGGCGGGCCGTCGTCGTGGCCTGGCCCGTCAACCGCTGGGCGACCCTCCCGGTGCCGAGCACCTTCGACCAGCCCGGACTGAACGCGGCTGCCGCCGCAGCGGTGCCCGGAGCACTGGGTGTGGCCGGTGCGCTGCCCCTCGTGTTCTGGCGACGCCGCAGGCTGACCCGCGGGCGTACCGCCGGGTAGGGTGCCGACTCGGATCAGCGATTGTCGATCTTCGATGGGGGAGCGCTGGGATGAGTGGATCAGGACGTCATGACGGCCACGGCCGGCTCGGCAACGCGTTGTCGAACCTGGCCGTGGCCGTCGGCTGTGTGCTCTTCCTCGGCGGATTCGCCTGGGGAGCGGTGGTGTACAAGCCGTACACCGTGCCGACCGACTCCATGTCACCGACGGTGAACGCCGGCGACCGGGTGCTCGCAGAGCGGGTGGACGGCGGCGATGTGCGGCGCGGAGACGTCGTCGTCTTCACGGACTCGGCATGGGGGGCCGTCCCCATGGTCAAGCGCGTCGTCGGGGTGGGCGGCGACAAGGTCGCGTGCTGCGACAAGGACGGCCGGCTCACGGTCAACGGCAAGGCCGTCGAGGAACCGTATCTGCGGGACGGGGGCGCCTCGTCGTCGCCCGCTTCGGCAGGCAGGGCCCCGGCCTCGCCCCAGGACTTCACGGCCGATGTGCCCGAGGGTCAGCTCTTCCTCCTCGGGGACGAGCGGAACACGTCCCTGGACTCCCGTGTCCACCTGGAGGACCCGGGGCAGGGCTCGGTGCCGCGCAGCGCCGTCCAGGCGCGGGTGGACGCCGTGGCGTGGCCCATGAACGGCATGATCGGCCGCCCCGAGGCCTTCGCCGCCCTGCCCGGCGGTGTGTCGTCCGAGGGGCCGCTGCCGCTGCAGGCCGGCGCCCTCGTGGCGGGAGCCGTGCTCATCCTCGGCGGTGCCGCCTACGGCCCGCTCGCGGCCCGCTCCGCCCGGAGGTCCGAGCGGCCGAAGGTGTCCGCCGGTGCGCACTGAGGCACGCAAGGTCGCTCGCGTGGTGCTTCTGGACCCGGACGACCGGATTCTGCTGCTGCACGGTTTCGAGCCCGAGGACCCGGCCGAGAGCTGGTGGTTCACCCCGGGGGGCGGCCTGGAGGGCGGCGAGAGCAGGGAGGAGGCGGCCTTGCGCGAGCTCGCCGAGGAGACCGGGATCACGGACGTCTCACTCGGGCCGCTGCTGTGGACGAGGATCTGCTCCTTCCCGTTCGACGGCCGGCGCTGGCACCAGGACGAGTGGTACTTCCTGGCGCGTACGGCGGAGACGGCCACCGATCAGAAGGGCCTCACCGAGCTGGAGCTGCGCAGCGTCGCCGGTCTGAGGTGGTGGACTTCCGCCGAACTCCTCGCCACGCGTGAGACGGTGTACCCGACCAGGCTCGCCGGGCTGCTGCGCACGCTGCTCGACGAGGGTCCCCCGAGTGTTCCGCTGGTTCTCGCCCCCGAAATCGTCTAATCGGCCAGGGGTGTGCGGGGCTGACGCACAATAGGGGGACGCACGGCTGAAGGGGAACATGCCATGAGTGCCGAGGACCTCGAGAAGTACGAGACCGAGATGGAGCTGAAGCTCTACCGGGAGTACCGCGATGTCGTCGGTCTGTTCAAATATGTGATCGAGACCGAGCGGCGCTTCTACCTCACCAACGATTACGAGATGCAGGTGCACTCGGTCCAGGGTGAGGTCTTTTTCGAGGTATCCATGGCGGATGCGTGGGTCTGGGACATGTACAGGCCTGCCCGGTTCGTCAAGCAGGTCCGGGTGCTGACATTCAAGGACGTGAACATCGAGGAGCTCAACAAGAGCGATCTCGAACTCCCGGGCGGCTGATCCTGGGCCTGCCGCCGATGCCGTCCGGCGGCCCGGTTCACTCGTCCGGGTGGCCGGGTTGTCCACAACGACCGAGTTGTCCACCAAGATCCAACAGATCGGGCGGGGCGCGTCACAGTCGGTGCCGGAGGTGGTGCCGACATGAACGCACGGGGGGCACTCGGGCGGTACGGCGAGAATCTGGCGGCACGGCTGCTTACGGACGCCGGTATGACCGTGCTGGACCGCAACTGGCGGTGCCGCGCGGGTGAGATCGACATCGTCGCCCGGGACGGCGACGCGGTGGTCGTCTGCGAGGTGAAATCCCGCAGGGCGGGCTGCTTCGAACACCCGATGGAAGCCGTCACACCGGCCAAGGCCGAGCGGCTGCGCAGGCTCGCCGAGATCTGGCTCGACCGGCACGGCGGGCCACCGCCGGGCGGGGTCCGGATCGATCTGATCGGCGTGCTCCTGCCCAGGCGCGGCGCTCCGGTGGCCGAGCACGTCCGGGGCGTGGCCTGATGGGGTTCGCGCGGGCGTGTTCGGTGGCGCTGGTCGGCGTCGAGGGTGTGGTGGTGGAGGTCCAGGCCGATCTGGAACCAGGTGTGGCGGCGTTCACGCTCGTCGGCCTGCCGGACAAGAGCCTGGTGGAGAGCCGGGACCGGGTCAGGGCCGCGGTCGTCAACTCGGGGGCCGAGTGGCCACAGAAGAAACTCACGGTGGGCCTGTCCCCCGCCTCCGTACCCAAGGGCGGCTCGGGTTTCGATCTCGCCGTCGCGTGTGCGGTGCTCGGGGCGGCCGAACGGATCGATCCTGCCGCCATCGCTGATGTGGTGATGATCGGGGAACTCGGTCTCGACGGCAGGGTGCGCCCGGTGCGCGGGGTACTGCCCGCGGTGCTCGCGGCGGCGGAGGCGGGTTACCGGCACGTCGTCGTCCCGGAGCAGACGGCCGGGGAGGCCGCGCTCGTGCCGGGCGTCTCGGTCCTCGGCGTACGGAGCCTGCGTCAGCTGATCGCCGTCCTCGGCGACGAGCCCGTGCCCGAGGAGCCGGCCGCCGGCCGGGGCCGCCCCGACACGATGCTCGCCGGACTGATGGTGCCCGGAGCCGGCCTGGGCACGGGGCTGGCCCCGCTGTCGGCCGACGGCGCGGCGCACCGGCCCGATCTGGCCGATGTCGCGGGCCAGGACCGGGCGCGCAAGGCGCTGGAGGTGGCTGCGGCAGGGGGACACCACCTGCTGCTCTCCGGGCCGCCCGGGGCGGGGAAGACCATGCTGGCCGAGCGGCTCACGGCGATCCTGCCGCCGTTGTCCCGGCAGGAATCCCTGGAGGTGACGGCGGTGCACTCGGTCGCCGGCATCCTCCCGCCGGGCGAACCCCTGATCAGCAGAGCGCCGTACTGCGCTCCGCATCACTCGGCGACGATGCAGTCACTCGTGGGAGGGGGGAACGGCCTGCCGAGACCGGGGGCGGTGTCCCTGGCGCACCGGGGGGTCCTCTTCCTCGACGAGGCCCCGGAATTTTCGGGGCGGGCCCTCGACGCACTGCGCCAGCCCCTGGAGTCCGGGCACGTGGTGGTCGCACGTGCGGCCGGGGTGGTCCGGCTGCCCGCACGCTTCCTGATGGTCCTGGCAGCGAACCCCTGCCCGTGCGGGAGGCACACCCTGGCCGGTGCGGGGTGCGAATGTCCGCCCTCCGCCGTCCGCCGCTATCAGGCGCGGCTGTCGGGTCCGTTGCTGGACCGGGTGGACCTGCGCGTCGAGGTCGAACCGGTCGGGCGGGCGGATCTGATGGGGAGCGGCGGCCGCGGGGAGTCCTCGGCCGAGGTGGCCACCCGGGTGCGGGAGGCCAGGGAGCGCGCCGCGGTGCGGCTCGTGGGCACCCCGTGGACCACCAACAGCGAAGTGCCCGGGCACGAGCTGCGGACCAGGCTGGTCACGGCACCCGGCGCCCTGATGGCGGCCGAGCGCGACATGGAGCGGGGCGTCCTCACGGCCCGCGGCCTCGACCGGGTCCTGCGCGTGGCATGGACCGTGGCGGACCTGAGGGCGGCCGACCGCCCTGACGCCTCGGACATCGCGGTGGCCCTGGAGCTGCGGACGGGCATCCTGCGGGGGGTCCCGGCGCAGGCGGGTGCCCGGTGAACGCGCCACCGGACCACAGCGAGCAGGAGCGGCTGGCGCGCGCCGCCCTGACCCGCGTGTTCGAACCGGGGGACGAGCGCGGTGGCCGCTGGATCCGCGAGATCGGGCCCGTGGAGCTGATGCGGCGTCTCAGCGGCACGGACGGGCCGGCGCGGGCGCTCAAGGGGATGACGGCGGCCCGGCTCGCCGGCTACCGGCTACGGGCGTCGAGCGCCGATCCCGGGAGGGACCTGGCGGACCTGGCCGGTATCGGTGGGCGGTTCGTCTGCCCGGGCGACCGGGAATGGCCGAGCCAGCTCGACGACCTGGGCGACGCGCGGCCCATCGGGCTCTGGGTGCGGGGCCGGCCGGACCTGCGTCTGTGGGCGCTGCGCTCCGTCGCTCTGGTCGGAGCCAGGGCCTGTACGCCCTACGGGGCTCACATGGCGGCGACGCTCGCCGCGGGGCTGGCCGAGCGGGGCTGGGTCGTGGTCTCCGGCGCGGCGTTCGGGGTGGACGGCGCCGCCCATCGCGGGGCGCTGGCCGCGGGCGGGGCGACCATGGCGGTCCTGGCCTGCGGGGTGGATGTGGCATACCCCCGGGGACACTCCGAGCTGATCGGGCGCATCGTGGAACAGGGCATGGTCATGGGCGAGCTGCCGCCCTCGGACCATCCGACGCGCAGCAGATTCATCCTGCGCAACAGGGTGATCGCGGCGCTCACGAGAGGCACCGTGGTGGTGGAGGCCGAGTACCGCAGCGGCTCACTTGTCACCGCGCGGAACGCACAGCGGCTGGGCCGCTTCACGATGGGGGTGCCGGGCCCCGCCACCAGTGGCCTCTCGGCCGGGGTCCATGAACTCCTGCGCGGCGAGGGCGTCCTGGTCACCGATGCCGCCGAGATCGCCGAGCTGGTGGGGGAGATCGGCGAACTCGCCCCGGCCAGAAGCGGTCCGGTCCTGCCCAGGGACAGCCTCGACGCCGCCTCCGCCCGGGTGCTGGACGCCCTGCCCTGGACGGGTGGCATGGACGGGCGTGACGTGGCCCGGAGCGCCGGAGTGTCAACGGACGAAGCACTCGGGCGGTTGTACGAACTTCACTCACTGGGGTTCGTCGAACGCGAGGGCGATGGATGGAGGTTGACGCGGGGACGGACACGCGATGGGGTCGCGCGGCGAGGCGGTACTTGACCCGGAGCATTCGGGTGAAAAGGTGATGCCGACGACCTCGGCAGCATTCGGCCAGGCCTCCGGGGGCGGTGCGAGCGATGGCGGCCCATGCCGTCGGCCCCTGTCGGACGGCGGGAGAACGACGGCGATCCGGAACGCAATTGCACGGCACGGTTTCCCTCGTCCTGCGCGCACCGCAACACCTCAGTCACGCTACGCTCACAAGGAATCCGCCCCACAGACACGTCCCAGCACTTCACAGCAGAACGGCTCAAGGCACCACATGCCCCAGCACACCTCCGGGTCTGACCGTGCGGCAGTACCACCGGCTGCGCGTGGCACTGTGCGCCCTCCCGCCCCCTCCTCGCTCGACGAGTTGTGGCGTTCGTACAAGACCACGGGCGACGAGAGGCTGCGGGAGCAGCTGATCCTGCACTACTCGCCGCTGGTGAAGTACGTCGCCGGCCGGGTCAGCGTGGGGCTGCCGTCCAATGTGGAGCAGGCGGACTTCGTCTCGTCCGGCGTCTTCGGGCTGATCGACGCCATCGAGAAGTTCGACATCGAGCGGGCCGTCAAGTTCGAGACCTACGCGATCACCAGGATCCGCGGGGCGATGATCGACGAACTCCGGGCGCTGGACTGGATCCCCCGGTCCGTGCGGCAGAAGGCACGCAATGTCGAGCGTGCCTACGCCACACTGGAGGCGCAGCTGCGGCGTACGCCGTCGGAGGCCGAGGTCGCCGCGGAGATGGGCATCGCCCTGGAGGAACTGCACGCTGTTTTCAGTCAGTTGTCGCTCGCCAACGTGGTGGCGCTGGAGGAGCTGCTCCACGTCGGCGGTGAAGGCGGCGACCGGCTGAGCCTGATGGACACGCTGGAGGACACCGCGGCCGACAACCCGGTCGAGGTCGCCGAGGACCGCGAGCTCAGACGGCTGCTCGCCCGCGCCATCAACACGCTCCCCGAGCGGGAGAAGACCGTCGTCACGCTCTACTACTACGAAGGCCTCACCCTCGCCGAGATCGGAAATGTCCTCGGCGTCACCGAGAGCAGAGTCAGCCAGATCCATACCAAGTCGGTGCTGCAGCTCCGGGCGAAACTGGCCGACGCAGGACGCTGAACCGAGGCGGCTGCGGCGGGCCGGACGCGGACGCGCACCCCCCTTCGAACAGATGCCGCCGTAGAGTGGGGGCGTGCCCAGGATTCGAGCGGCCTCCGTGGCCGAGCACCGGACCATGCAGCGCGGCGCCCTCCTGGACGCCGCGCGCTCCCTGCTGTCCGAGGGGGGGACGGAGGCGCTGACCTTCCCCGCCCTCGCCGAGCGCACCGGCCTCGCCAGGTCCTCCGTCTACGAGTACTTCCGCTCCCGCGCGGCCGTCGTCGAAGAACTCTGCGCCGTCGACTTCCCGGTCTGGGCCGCCGAGGTCGAGAACGCGATGGAACGGGCCGGAACGCCCGAGGCGAAGATCGAGGCCTACGTCCGCCGGCAGCTCGACCTGGTCGGTGACCGGCGGCACCGTGCGGTCGTGGCGATCTCCGCGAGCGAGCTCGACGCGGGCGCACGGGAGAAGATCCGTGCCGCGCACGGTGGGCTGATCGCCATGATCGTCGAGGCGCTCGCCGACCTGGGCCACACCGAGCCGAGGCTCGCGGCCATGCTGCTGCAGGGTTCCGTGGACGCCGCGGTGCGCAGGATCGAGCTGGGCGCGGCGGAGGAGCCGGACATCGTGGCGGACACCGCCGTGGCCATGATCCTGCGTGGAGTGCGGGGCTGAGCAGGCCTCCGCTCCGCCTCGGGGAGCGGCACACCGAACACCGGAAGCAGCCGGGAAGGCCCCCGTCGCAGCAGTGAGGGGGGAAGCAGCGACAGCGGATCCAGATAGACGTCCTTGCGCCGCAGGCCCCAGTGGAGGCAGCCGGACGCGCAATGGGACGCCTCGGGCCCGACCGTCCCCACCACCTGCCCCGCCGCCACCTCGTCGCCCTCGGTGACCTGGGCCCGCACCGGCTCGTACGTGAAGCGGAGCGGTGGCTCCCCGCTCCCGGCCACGTCCACGGAG
>NZ_DATMVN010000277.1:0-13375 GCF_035563135.1 Streptomyces sp. | reverse complement strand
ACCGGGAGACCGGAGCGATCCGTGCGTCCGGCAGAGCAGAGCGCACTGCCAGGGGCAGCGCTCCAGTCCGACGCCGGACAGGTTACGCCTCAGGAGCGGACCCTGGGCATGATTCCGTGATTGCTCCCGTCTCCGCGGATTGCGGTGGGCCAGGGGCAGGTGGGCGATGACTCGTTCCTCTTCGGCTGCTGACCACCGGTTGCCCTCTGGGTAAAAATTATCTTAGGGTTACCTAATCTTTACCCGAGGCATGGAGGCAGAGCAGGTACCCGCACGCTCGGAATCCGTCACTACGCGCGCGTACCAGGCTCTGGCCTCCGGACGCCTCGGGGCACTCGACAACCCGGTGGACACGAGGGCGCGACCCGACCGTCCCCGATATCGCGCGCCTCAACAAGGTGCACTCCCAGGGAGAACAGCGCACATGCCCTCGCTTCATCGCCGTGCTCGCCGCGTCACCGCGACTGCCGTGGCACTCGCCTTCAGCAGCGCTCTCGCGCTGGCCGGCACCGGAACCGCGACCGCTGGTACCACCACTCCGGCCGGCTCACATGTCACGTCGGTTCCGCTCGCGCAGGGCCTCTACCAGTCCGCGTACTCCGAACGAAACGACGTGCTGTGGGCCACCGCCTCCGTGGGGCAGCCACCTGCCCCGGTCACGGGTTCCCAGTTGCTGCGGATCGATCCCAACTCCCTCGAGGTCGAAGCGGCCTTCACACCCCCGGCCAACGGCACGGTCGAAGCCGTCTACGGCATCGATGTCGATGACGAGCACAACACCCTCTGGGTCACCAACACCCGGAACAACTCTGTCGCCGTCTACAGCCAGCGGACCGGCCGGCACCTCGCCACCCGAGCGAACGTGAACCACTCCCGCGAGATCGTCGTGGACGAGAAGCGCAACGTCGTATGGTCGAGTTCCTTCAGCGACGGTGCTCTCGTGGCCTTCGACAGCCGCACATTCAAGGAGATCAAGCGGGTCACCATCGAGGGGAGCGGACCGACAGGACTGGTGGTGAACGAACGTACCGGTGCTGTCTACGCCGCCGACTTCACCAACAACCAGATCATCGAGGTCACACCCCGCTCCAGGGCCCCGCGGCTCATCCCCACCGGCAGCGGACCACTTTCGATCGCGCTCTCCAGCGACGGGCGCATCGCCTATACCGCCGACCAGGCCTCGGGAACACTGTCGGTCGTCGACCTGCGCAAGGGCGCCGTCGTCAGGTCGGTGGCGACGGGTGAGGGTGCGAAATCTGTGGCCGTCGAGCCGTGTTCAGGCAGTGTCCTGGTCGTCAACCGGCTGGCCGGGAACCTGTCGGTGGTCGATCCGGGCACGGGAACGGTCGTGGAGACCGTGACCACCGGTGCGTATCCCAACCACGTCAAGGTGGCCGACCGCAACACCGCCTATGTCCTCGACAAGTCCGGCTCCGGGCCTGCCGGGGAGGACGGGCTCACACGGATACGCCTGAACTCCAAGGCTCCTCTCGGCCGCGAAGCGGCGGAGGCACGTCCGGTCTGCTGAACCTGAAGTCCCCGGCCGTTCGGCACACCGGGACCGACCAGGCCGCACGACCGTCACGATCCCCGAGGTGAAGCGCGCAGGGGGACACTCATGGTGTCCCCTGCGTCGTCGCCCACGGTTCTGTTCGGCTCCCCGTCACGACACAGTCGGCATCCGGCAGAGAAGCGGGGCCTCGGCCCTACTGTGGAGAGCCAGAACGCTGTCGGCCACGGCCCTGCGTCCGAAGCTTCCGCCGCCCGGGGCGGATCCGGTGCGCAGGCGGCCCACGTCGCGCTCACCGCTCTCGCCCGGCAACATCCCTGGAGCACTCAAGGACGATAGCGGAGCGGGTGGTCGGCGGGCACCTCGGTCAGCACGATGCGGTGGCCGTCCGGGTCGGCGATCCACATCTCGATCAGACCCCAGGGTTCCTGGAGCGGCGGGCGGAGGACGACCGCTCCCCGGGCCGCCACCTCCTCGTGTGCCGCCGCACAGTCGGCCACCTGCATCCAGAGCTGCAGTGTGTCGCCCGGCGGTACGTCCGAACGCCCTGAGACCTCGAGGAAGCCCCCGCCGAGAAAATACACCGTTCCGCGGTCGGGCCCGGTCCCGAACTCCCGGTAGACGGCCAGCCCGAGGGTCCGTCCGTAGAATTCGCGGGAGGCCTCCGGGTCGCCGGGCCTCAGCAATACCCTGCTGCTCAGTACATTCACCATGGTGCCGACCCTACGTGGAGAGGCCCTGCGGAGCATGCCTTCGCACCGACCCTGTCGGGCGTGAGATCGGGAGTTTCCACCGGTGCAGCTCGATGCGTTGCCGGAAGACCGGGGCGATCACGGCTCCGCCCTGGTTCCGGCCAGCGGTGTCCGGAGTCGGCGATGGCCGTCGATCCTGATGGCCCGGTAGCGGCGCCGCCCCTGTTCTCGAGCAGTTCCTCACCCCCGCCGGTCCTGACCCTCGCCGGTCCTGCTCGGAATCCGAGCCCGCGCGGCCCGGCGGCCACGGGACTTCCGCCGGGCCACATGCGCTGAATCGTCACATCACTCGTGTTCTCAGCAGACACGGTCACCTGATGCGCCGGTTCCCGCCCAGGTGCTCGCGGCGCGCCTCCGTCCGGGGGCTCAGTGGGCGATGGTGTCGATCAGTTCGCGGGCGCCCTGGCGCAGCAGGGCGACTGCCACCGAGGTGCCGAGGGTGGCGGGATCGAGCGGTCCGGCCCATTCGTGGGCGTTGAGGACGGTCTTGCCGTCAGGGGTGAACACACAGGCACGCAGGGAGAGATCCCCGTTGCGATGGGCTGTGGCGTATCCGGCGATCGGGGAGTTGCAATGCCCCTGAAGGACATGGAGGAACATGCGTTCGGCCGTGATCTCCCGGTAGGTGCCCGGGTGGTTGAGCGCGCTCACGGTGCCGATGGTCGCCGTGTCGTCCTCTCGGCACTGCAGGGCGAGGACACCCGCACCGATCGGGGGGCACAGCACCTCCGGGGCGAGGATGTCGCTGATCACGTCGGGGCGGCCGATGCGGTGGAGGCCCGCGACGGCCAGGATGAGCGCATCGGCCTCTCCCCCGGCCAGTTTCGCCAGTCGGCGGTTGGCGTTGCCCCGAAACGGGATGCAGTTCAAGTGAGGGTGCGAGGCCGCGAGTTGTGCGGTCCGGCGGACCGAGGAGGTGCCGACGCGTGTGCCGTCGGGAAGCTGGTCGAGGGTGAGTCCCCCGGGGTGGACGAGCGCGTCACGGATGTCGTCGCGCTCGAGAAATGCGGCGAACGTCGTACCCGCGGGCAGCGGGCGGTCGGCCGGGATGTCCTTGACGCAGTGGACGGCCAGGTCCGCCTCTCCGGCCAGCAGGGCGGCGTCGACCTCCTTGGTGAAGGCTCCCTTGCCCTCGACCTGCGAGAGATCCCCCATCCACTTGTCGCCTGTGGTTCTGACGGGGACGACCTCGGTGACGGTGTGGGGGTGGAGGGCCGCGAGTTCAGCCCTGACACGCTCGACCTGGGCCAGGGCCATGGGTGAGTCGCGGGAGACGATGCGGATCAGCTCAGGGGCGGACATGGCTCCCACGATAGACCGCCGCGCTCGAACCGCGACCGTCCGACGCGGACGGCGCCCGTTTTCGGACCGCGAGTCGACGGGAACCACAGACGGCCGCCGTCGAATTCCGGCCGCGGCGAAGTAACGCTCCACTCACCCGTGTACAGGCATGTCGCACCGCCATGTCCGCGCGGCAGCAGGCGCTCATCAGGCAGAGTTGCTGTACCGACACCCGAAAGCGGCCACCCCGGAATGAACAAAACCATCGATACGGACATTTCATCCCACCTGTGTATGGCCGATTCGACGCCCTGTGGCTCTGCCCCATTCAGCCGAAGGCTGTCACCCACCCGGCGACCTCTCTAGCATGGCCACGCACGGACGCCGATTTTCCTCTCTTTCGAACCGCGAGGCGCTGGATGACCAACGGGGACACCTCCATTCCGAAGAACATCGATGTGAACGTGCCGAGCGTCGCGCGGATGTATGACTACTACCTGGGCGGCAAGGACAACTACCCCGCCGACCGGGTGGCATGTGAGCAGCTCCTGGAACGCGTGCCGAGCACCAAGGTGCTGGCGGTGAACAACCGAAGGTTCCTGCGTCGCGTCGTGCACCACCTGGCGTCCGAGTACGGGATCCGCCAGTTCATCGACCACGGGTCCGGCTTGCCGACCCAGGACAACGTCCATCAGGTCGCTCAACTCGTGGACCCCGGGGCCCGGGTCGTCTACATCGACAACGACCCCATCGTCCTGGCGCACGGCAAGGCCATACTGGAGGAGAACGACAGGACTGCGGTCATCCAGGCGGACATGCGGGACACCGAGGAGATCTTCGGACACCCGGAGGTGAACCGGCTCATCGACTTCGACGAGCCGGTGGCCGCCCTGTTCGTCTCCGTGCTGCACTGCATCCCCGACGAGGACGACCCCGCGGGACTGGTACGCCGGGTGGCGGCCCGCCTGGCTCCGGGAAGTTTCCTGGTGGTGTGCCAGCTCGTGAGTGAGGACGCGGCCACCCGCGACTTCGTCACGGACTTCATGGCGAAGAGCACCGGTAACCAGTGGGGGCGGGTGCGTCAGCAGTCTGACGTACACGGTTTCCTGGAGGGCCTCGACGTCCTGGACCCGGGCCTGGTGGAGGTGTCGACATGGCGACCGGATTCGGATCTGGCGCCGAAACAGGCGACCCGGGAGTGGATCGAGTACGGCGGCGTCGGCCGGACACGGTGACGGACCGCCGCCCGGGTCGCCCCGCTCCCGCCTCCGGCCCTCCCCGCACCGATGGGGCTCGATCCCGGTTTCGGCTGTCCGGTGGCCACGGGCGGTGTCCCGCCGACGGCCGGCCGGCGTCCGGGCTGCCCGCCTTCCCGGTCCGTTCTCGGCGTGAACGAGGCCACCAGGAGCCGGGGGCGGCTGGGTCCTGACCACCGCGCTGAACACCTGCGCCTCGTAAGCCGCGGTCGGCCCACGGGTCGCCGCGCGAACCGCCCGGCAGATCACCGAGGCTCTGACCGGCTGAGGAGTCGCATCCGGCCCGGGGCGCCGAACGGGGTTCAGGTCATACAGGGGAGCCGCCGGAGAGCCGGCCACCTCCGCTGTAGCGCTCGAGTGCCTGCCTCAGCAGGCCCTTGCTCTCGGCCGGGCTCGGCGACTGGGCGCTGAGCGAGTCCAGGATCCACCGGTACTCATCCGTGCTGTCCTGCTTGTTCACGGACGTGGCATTGGTGAGGTGCTCGATGTACGCGACATCGGGGAGCCCGTCCATCGCGAACCTCAGATACGTGATGCCGTTGCCCGGAGACGTGCGGGCGGTCACCTCGAAGGGGGCCACCTGCACGATCACATGCGGCAGCTCCGTCATTTCCAGCAGGTGGGCAAGCTGCTCACTCATCACCCGGGCACCGCCTGTGGGACGCAGCAGCACCGCCTCGTCCAGCAGCACCCACACCTTCGGTGCATCGCGTCGCCACAACAACTGCTGCCGCCTGAGCCTCAGTTCGACCCGACGCCGGGTGATCTCCTCCGATTCGAGGGCATGCCCGGAACGCACCACCGCATAGGCGTAGTCGGCTGTCTGCAGGAGCCCCGGGATGTAGTGGCCTTCATACGTACGGATGGACGCGGCGGCCTCCTCCAGGCCGACCAAGGGCTCGAACCAGTCCGGCAGTACGTCGGCGTAGTTGCGCCACCACCCCCGCTGGCCGGCCTTGCGCACCAGGTCGATGAACTCGGCCGTCATGACGGGGTCGGTCACACCGTAGAGCGCGAGAAGATCGGCCGCATCACGCTCCTTGCAGGGGGAGTGTCCTGTCTCCATCCGGCTGATCTTCGCCGTCGAGCACCGGATCCGGTCGGCCGCTACGTCGGGCGTGATGCCTGCCTCACCGCGCATCCGCCGCAGCTGCGCACCCAGAACGAGGCGCAGTGCCGTGGGACTTGCCCCCGTGGCCGGGGCGAGCGTCGGTTTCCGTGGCGGCTGGAGCGGTTCGATGCCGGGCATGCGGACTCCTGAGGACGGGCGTCTTGACGCCAGTGTGCCATCAGGAGCCCACGGAGGCCCGGCCGATGCGGGAGTGCCGTGCCTTTTCAGCCCGTTCTGCCGCGTATTCAGCCGGTCATGGTGTCGAAATCACCGTCCCTGACGCCCGCGAGGAACGCGCGCACCTCGTCTCCGGTGTAGACGAGGGCAGGACCTTCGGGATACCTGGAGTTACGCACGGCCACTTCACCGCCGGGCAGCAGTGCCATCTCGACGCAGTTGCCACTGGGGTTGCTGTGATGGCTCTTCCTCCATTCCACGCCGGTCAGGGAGTTGGCGGGAACGCCGTTGTCGATGTGCTGCATGCGGTCCATTCCTTTTCGTCGCGCTGGCTCGGCCTGGCGTGCTGCCAGGGTCCGCACCGGGTGAACAGGTGTCCTTCACTCACACCCCTGGGTGCAATTCCGGATGCAATTGCACCTGATGCACGGACGGCGAGGATACTAGTGGCCATCCGGCCCTCACGACACCATGAACGGGCCTTCAGCGGAGGGTTTTCAGCGCTCATGCACGCGGAGAACACACCACGTCACGGAGCAGCCCGCAGGCCCTGCTCGGCCGGGCCCGACGCGGACCCGCACGAGGAGCTGGCGCGGGACCTCGGTCTCGGGGCCCCGGGATTCATGACCCGGGGCCTGGATGCGGCTCCGGAAAGCCTGCGGCAGGCCCGGGTGTTCGTCCGTGATGCACTCGAGGGGTGGGGTCTGTACTGCTGCGCGGACGATGTCACCCTTGTGGCAGGCGAGTTGATGAGCAACGCGGTCTGCCACGGGCTGCGGCCCACCGCAGGGCACACCGAGCAGCCGCCGGCCCGCCTCGGTCTCGCCTGCCAGGACGGGACGCTGGTGTGCGCGGTGAACGACCCCAGCCCCGAGGTGCCCGTACTCCGCCCTGCGGACGATTCCTTCGAGCGCGGCCGCGGCCTGCGCATCATCGACGCGCTGAGCAGTTCCTGGGGCTGGGCACGGCACACAGGCATGGGCAAGACCGTCTGGGCCAGGATCCCCGTCCTCCGGCCCTCAGAGCCCTACAGCCCCGCCAGAGCCGTCCATGCCTCCGCCAGCAGCGCATGCCCGAGCGGGGTCGGGTGGACTCCGTCACCTGCGATGCGCTCGGCGCCCCCGGCGGCGCGCGCTGCCTGGTTGAGCAGGCCGTCGGCCGCGAGCAGCGCGGCGCCGAACTCCTCGGACAGTCTGCGGACCGCCTGAATCCTGGGGTCGAGGTCCTCGCGCCAGGCCCACTGCTCTTCGCGCACCGGTACCAGGAAGGGCTCGATGAGGATCAGCTGAGCGTCCAGCTCGTTCCGTGTCTGCGTGAGAATGGCGCGATAATCGTTCTCGAAAGCACGTAGCGAGGTGACGACACCGGAGGCGTAGCGGCGCCAGGTGTCGTTCACGCCGATCAGGACCGAGACCACGTCCGGCTCGAGCTCCAGGGCGTCTTCGCGCCAGCGGGCGCGCAGATCCGAGATGCCGTCGCCGCTGACGCCCCGATTGATGAACGTGATGTCGCTGTCGGGCCGAGCGGACCGCACACGCTCTGCAGCCCTCCGGACGTAACCGTTGCCCAGAGGGGTGTCCTGCTCCGCCAGCCGTCCCACATCGGTGATGCTGTCGCCCTGGAACAGAACGGTTGCTGAGCGGTGCAGGCTGATGGTCACGCTGTGCTCCGAACGGTGAGGAGTCAAAGGCAGAGATCGTTCCTGCCCACAGATGCCCGGTGTGATCCGGACCAGGCCTGCGGGGCCCGGCATGATCCGGATCAGGCTCAGCGGGCGGCGGCCGGTGCGCGCACCGCGCTGAAGTCGAGCGCGCTCTCCACCTCCTGCAGGGTCTCTTCGGCCACCCTTCGCACCTCGGCCGGAACGTCGCCCTGCTCCTCCACCAGACCGGCGTAGATCGGCGCGTCTGATGCCTCTGCGAAACTCACGTGAAACTGCCTATCGATCGGTTATGCCCGCCAATCAGCGGAAACGGGAGCCGAGTGTACGCGTTCCCGCCCGGCCGCCGGGGAGCGGGCCCGGAAACTGGTCGGAGCCACCGGAGAACCGGTTGTCAGCAGTGGTGTCGCCTGCGAGGCTGATTCCACCGAAGGGGTGCAGCTCAGAGGCCGGAGTGCCGGTCTCCACAACCGGATGCCACAGGTTCGACTCCTGCCCCCTGCGGGACCCGGCTCCCCGCCCGGCGCCGGGCGGGGCCCGGTCCGCTATTCGATGACGAGCTCGACGTCGATGTTGCCGCGCGTGGCCTTGGAATACGGGCAGTATGCGTGCGTCGCCTCGACCAGACGCCTGCCGGTCTCCCCTTCGAGCGCCTCAGGCAGTTCGACGCGCATGACGACTGCGAGACCGAACCCCGACTCGTCCTTGCCGATCGAGACCTCGGCCGTCACGGATACGTCCTTGGTGTCGACCTTCATCTCACGGGCGACCGAGCTCATCGCGCTCGCGAAGCACGCGGCGTATCCGGCGGCGAAGAGCTGCTCCGGATTGGTGCCTTCCCCGTCGCCCCCGAGTGCCGGCGGCAGGGCGAGCGCGAGGTCGATCCGCCCGTCCGAGCTCACCGCCCTGCCTTCACGTCCGTTCGCGGTGGCGGCAGCAGTGTACAGCGCGTCCATGGAGCGCCCCTCTCTTGTACGACGGTGACCGGTCCCGGCCACCTCATGATGGTTGCACACAATTTAATTGTGCACAACTAAATAATGAGCGGCAAGCTACCCTGGTCCCATGACTCCACCGCCGCCCCCGGCCCCCGACCTGAACCAGTTGCCGGACACCGAACTGCTCAAGCTCGACCACCAGGTCTGCTTCTCGCTGCAGGCGGCCTCCCGCGCGTTCGGCGGCGTCTACCGGGAAGCCCTCGCAGGCCTCGGCCTCACTTACCCGCAGTACCTGGCGATGATGGTCCTGTGGGAGCACGGCCCTCTTCCGGTCAAGACGATCGGCGAGCGGCTGCATCTGGACTCCGGAACGCTGTCGCCGCTGCTGAAGAGGCTGGAATCGGCCGGCCTCGTCAGGCGGGAACGCGGTCAGCAGGACGAGCGGTCGGTCACAGTCCGCCTCACCGACGCCGGAGCGGAACTGCGCGAGCGCGCACTGCCCGTCCCCCGCTCGGTCCTCAGAGCGACGGGGCTGTCGGTCCAGGAGGTCCTGGCCCTGCAGGAGACCCTGGGCCGCCTCACCGCCTCCCTCGGCCGGGCCGGCTGACCCGCCCGGTTCCACCGGCGCTCGCGGCCGGGGCGCGCACAGCGCTCGCAGGACTTTCCACCCCGAAATATGATGCAGGAACTATCGCAACGCGGAGCGGCCCATGAACCGGCGTCGAACTCCCCGGTCGGCGAGCGCCGAGGACCTGCTCAGCACACTGCAGCACCTGACTGCCCGCGCCCGGCAGGAGGTGGAGCTGCATCAGGCCCGCGTCGAGCTGGCCCAGGCCCTGCAGCGCAAGATGCTGCCCGCGGCCCTGCCCGCTTTCCCCGGACTGCAGACCGCTGCTCGCTACGCTCCCGCGCGCGACGGACTCGACATCGGCGGCGACTGGTACGACGGTTTCGTACTGCCGGACGGAGCGCTCGGCCTGGCCATAGGCGACGTCCAGGGGCATGACGTGGAAGCGGCCGCCTTCATGGGGCAGATCCGGATCGCCATGCGCGCCATAGCGAATTCGGCCGCCGATCCTGGTGAGGTGATGGGTCGCACGAACGATCTGATCCTCTCGATGGATTCCGCTCTCTTCGCGACCTGCTCCTTCCTCCGGCTGGATCCACGGACCCGGGAGCTGCGGAGCGCCCGCGCCGGTCATGTCGCTTCCGTGTGGGCGACCACAGACGGGCGTTCCGGCATCACCGCCGATGCCGGCGGCCTTCCGCTGGGCATCGAGCTGCGTCAGCACTACCCGGTGACCCGGCGCGATCTGGATGTCTCCGGCGCTTTCGTGCTGCTCACCGACGGCGTCATCGAAGGCCCCTCGCTGTCGATCGACGACGGTCTGGACCGGATCAGGCGCCTGGTGAGCGCCTACGCCGGGGCCGACGCGGAGGAACTGGCGGACAGGGTGCTCCAGGCCGCGGTCTTCACGGGGCACGAGGACGACGCAGCGGTTCTCGTCCTGCGCCACGGCGACGCCTCCTCGGGGTCCCGGTGAGCACGGCCGCCTGCCGCGCGTGTCACAACGGCATGCCGTCACGAGCGGTGTCTTATGAGATGCGTGATCCGCAGCGAGGAAAACAGACGCCGAGCCGTGATCGTCATGCAGATGCTGGGCATTGCCGCTGCCTACTACGCGTCAGGACGGCTCGGTCTGCTCAGACCGGTCGAAGTGGAGAACTCGGTCGTCACCCCACTGTGGCCGCCCTCCGGCATCGCCGTGGCATCGCTGCTGCATCTGGGCCTGCGGACCTGGCCGGGTATCGCACTCGGCGCTCTGTCCAGCGTCATCGCGATGAGCGACGGTTTCGACTTCTGGGGCCTCGCTGTCGTGGCCGGCAGCACTCTCGCTCCGGTGTGCTCCGTCCTGGCCCTGCGCGCGGTGGGCTTCCGTACGGAGCTGGACCGCCTGCGTGACGGCGTCGTCCTGGTCTTCCTGGGGGCCATGGGAGGCATGCTGATCAGCGCTACGGCGGGCACCGGGGCCCAGACGCTGAGCGGTGCGCTCCCCACCGCTCAGTTCTGGCAGGTCTGGTCGGCCTGGTGGGCGGGAGATGCCATGGGCGTACTGATGGTCACGCCTCTGCTGCTCGTCCTGCGCAGGGTACGGATGCCCGGACTGGACGACCGGTGGGTGGAGGCTGTGGCACTCACGGTCGTCGCGGCGGGAGCGACGGCCGTCGCGACCAGAAGCACGCTGTCCATGATCTATCTCCTCTTCCCGGTGCTCATCTGGGCCGCCCTCCGGTTCCAGCTGGCCGGCAGCGCTCCGTGCGCCTTCCTGATGTCGGTCATGGCGGTCATCGCCGGGACCGACCGGGTCGGGCCGTTCACCGGCCACTCGATACTTCAGGTCATGCTCAACCTGTGCGTCCTCAACGGCTGTGTGGCACTCACCGCCCTCCTGCTGGCGGCGATCGTGACGGAGCACAACAACATCCGCCATGAGACGGAGGTGGCGTGCGAGGAGCTGGCCGCTCTCGTGGAAGAGCTCGCACCGCGTCCGTCGTCGGAGGGCCGGTCCGACGAGCCGCGGAGCGGGCTCGGCTAGAGCCTCAGCCCGTACGGGGGAAGTGGTGTGCCAGAAAACCGTTGCGGAACGTGCCCGTGGGGTCGAGCCGCTCGGTCAGCCGCTCGAAGTCGGCGTAGTGGCCGTACAGCTCCCGCAGCGTGCTCGGCGCGGTGGTGAAGACCTTGCCCCAGTGCGGCCTGGCCCCGAACGGGGCAAGGGCGTCCTCGATCGCCCCGAGGACGGGCGTGACGGCCTCGGTGTCGGGTACCCAGGTGAAGTGGAACGCCACGGAGTCCCTCCCCTGGGCCGGGCTGAGCCACAGATCGTCGGCGGCCACGGTGCGGATCTCCCCGATCTGGAGCAGCGGCGAGAACTGCTGCCGGATCCGGTCGAGGGCCTCGTAGGCCGCCACGGCGTCGTGCCGGGCGACGAAGTATTCGGACTGCAGCTCCTCTCCGTTGCTCGGGGTGAATTCGAGCCGGAAATGGGGCAGCCTGGCGTGCCAGGGGCCGGGGGCACCCTGCTGCTGTGTGCAGTGCTCGGCCGCTACACCGGGAACCGGATGCCTCGGCCCTTCCGCGAGTTTCGCGCCGTGCCACTCGCGCGGGGCGGTGCGGGGGCCGTCGCCCGCAACCCGCCGCTTGAGCCATACCTGGTCGATCGGGCCCCCGTGCCAGCCGGTGAAGAGGCTCACGCTGTAGGCCTCGGACATCACCGCGTCGAACCGGCCGAGCAGCTGCTCCTGCGGAAGCCCTTCGTACACCCACTGCTGGATCTCGAAGGCGGGCACGAGGTCCAGGGTCAGCCGGGTCACCACTCCCAGTGCGCCCAGAGAGACCACCGCACCGGCGAAGTCGGGGTCCCCCCGCTTCAGTGACACGATGCGGCCGTCCGCGGTGACGAGTTCCAGCGCCCTGACGGCGCCTGGCAGGGAGCGATTTCCCACGCCCGAACCGTGGGTGCCTGTGGCACACGCTCCGGCTACGGAGATGTGGGGCAGTGAACCCAGGTTGTGCAGCGCGAACCCGCTGCGGTGCAGGACGCCGGTCAGTTCCCCGAAGCGCAGACCGGCGCTCACCGACGCGGTACGGGCCTCCCCGTCGATCTCGATGGAGCGCGGCAGTCCCGCGACGGATATCAGCACACCGGAGGTGTCGGCGACCGTGTTGAAGGAGTGGCCGGTGCCCAGCGCCCTGACGGCCGTACCAGCGGTCACCAGCTCCTGGAGTTCGGCGACCGAGGAAGGTGTGTGCAACCTCTTCGCGCCGAAGGTGATGTTGCCGGCCCAGTTCGTCTGACGGGCGGACGGAGCGTGCGCCGAATGATCGATCATGCCTCCGGAGCTTACGCTGCGCCCGCCCGTCGGCTCAGGGCTTGTGCGCGACGCCACCGACGGCGTGGCTCGACGGTGTCTGCCGCCCGCCCCTGCCGGTGCGCAGTCCGCTTTCCTGGCGACGCCCGGCCCGGCATCGAGCAGACACGGCGTTCCGGACGCGGCTGAGGAGTCAGTACGGCAAGGGGCGGCCGGACGGTGTGCGCAGATCCAGCGGGGGCGGCCCCGCGGGCGGCTGCGGACGTCGGACGATCCGGATGCGGCCCATGGCCACCACCCCCTTCTGGTAACCCGGTATCTGCCCATCCGGACGCCCTTCACACGTCGAGCGCCCGTCCGACCGCCCGGCGGCGCTCGCGGATGCGGGCCCGGCAATGTGCGGTGACCCTGGATGGGTGGGGGAAGCCGAGACGAGGAGGAGCCGCCATGTCCGCGCTGGACAAGATCAAGAAAATGCTCAAAGGCCACGAGGACCAGGCCGGAAAGGGCGTCGACAAGGCCGGTGACATGATCGACGACCGGACGCAGGGCAAGTACAGCAAGCATGTCGACACCGGTCAGGACAGGCTCAAGCGGCAGTTCGGCTCGGACCGCGGACCGGACAGCCCGCCTCGCGCCTGACCCCCTCGTACCACCGCGTCCGCACGTCGTCCGACCCTCTTTCCGGTGCCGGATCCGGTGACGGCCACGCCGTCGCCGGATCCGGCACTCGGCATGTACGGATTTCGAGCACTTGACCGGATTCCTGTTATCGTCCCCGCCGCACAACGTCTCCTGAGTGTGGGAAGCGACGGAACAG
>NZ_DATMVN010000276.1:0-3805 GCF_035563135.1 Streptomyces sp. | reverse complement strand
TGCCCTCAACGAAACGACCCCGGCGTGGTGTTAACAGCACCAACCGGGGTCTCACCCCAAGATCGAAGGACCGATCTCGTGGCTACCCAGCACCCTAACGCCGCCCCTTGCGCGCCCGCACCCTCGCGCCCGTACCGACAGGCCCGTACGGGTTACGGCAAGCGCTCCGTGCCGGGTCAACCCCCCTCCCAGGCATCCGACTTCGCCTTCCTCCCCGAGCGGGAGCGGTACGTCGCCGGGTACGTCGACCATCTCCCCGACGGTGCGGCGATGGACATCAAATCGCTGGCGAAGGACCTCCCCCTCTACGGGCAGATGGCCATCGGCACCGCGCTGCGCACGCTTGCGGTCGCCGGTCACCTCCGCCACGTACGCTGCCGCGTCGAAACGCTCGGCCAGAGCCGCTGGGTGACGCGCACCTACTGGTCCCGGACCGCCCACGACAACGAGTGGTGGGCCGACCACCTCGCGGGGGAGGCGACCGGAGGAGACGGCCCGCCCGTGCAGGAAGCGCCCGCACCGCCGCCGCCCCGGGGGCCCGCCGGGGAGCCGGTCTCCGTGCCGCAGCAGAGGCCGACGGCCGGCCCGGCCCCGGACGACGCCGCTCCCTCGCCCGCGTATGTCGCTCTGGCCCGGATCGGGCGCCTGGAGCCCCGGCTGGCCCTCTCCGCCGGGGACTGCGCCGCGCTGGAGCGGCTCGCCGCGGAGTGGTTCGCCCGGGGAGTGGACGCCGGCTACCTCACCCAGGCCCTGACCTCCGGCATCCCCGCCCGGATCGGCTCGCCCGTCGGTTTCGTACGCCGTCGGCTCACCGACAAGCTCCCGCCCCGGCTGCCCGCCGCCCCCGCCCCGGGACCGGTCGCCCCCGACGTACGTCCGCTGCTGGTGGAGTGCGCGGAGTGCGGCCGCCCCGGCCCGGCCGCCGCGCTCCCGGACGGCCTCTGCCGCCCCTGCCGCGTCACGGTGCAGGCGGGGGCCGGGGCTTCCACGGGAGCCGGGGCCTCCGAGGGGGCCACACCCGAACTGCCCGCCGGACGCGATGTGAAGGCGCTGGTGGGCAGTATGCGCAACCTGATGCGAGCGCCCTGAGGGTGCAGACTCAGTACAGGTCCTGGATCGCCTCATCGTTTTCCTGCGGCTCCTCCGAAAGGGAGCGGTACGCGCCGTATCACCACCGTTCCTTCGAGGCTTCAGAGGCGGGGCGTGCGGGCACGGACCGGGTGGTTCGCGCCCGCACGTGTTCTGATGAGCGCGAGTCGTACTGAGCAGTCCTCGTGGACCGTTCTTCTGGACGGCCTCGAACCGGACCGACAGGAAGAGGACGCTGTTGCCGGTGTCACCCGGCTCGATCGGGTTGCCGAACAGCGTGCCGATTCACTCGCTGCACGGCCGGTTCGGCGACGTGGGCGTCTACGGGCCCCACGTCCTGGATTCCACCGGCCTGACCGCTGGGACGACCGCCGACAGCATCCTGCAAGGCGTCATGACGGCTCCTGCCTCCTCGGTCCGAACGAATCGATCCACACCTGGGGTGGAGCGCCCCGCTGGTCCGCGCATGACCCGAAAGGGAGCGCGAGAAGGGGACGCACGGGCGCCGGGGAGGGGCGGTGCACCCGAGTCCCTGGTGCACCGCCCCTCCCGCGCAGGTCAGGCCGGCCGCAGCCAGACCGTCGCCAGTGGCGGGAGCGTCAGCGTGATGCTGGTGTCCCTGCCGTGCGCCGGGACCGCCTCCGGCTTCAGCGGCTCCGTGTTGCGCACGTCGCTGCCGCCGTAGCGGGCCGCGTCCGTGTTGATGACCTCCACCCAGGCCTCGGGGCCGTCCGGTACGCCGATGCGGTAGTCGCTCCGCACCACGGGGGAGAAGTGCGAGACGGCGATCAGCGGGGACCCGTCCGCGTCGTACCGTACGAACGCGAACGCGTTGTCCTCCGCGGCGCCGCCGTCGATCCAGCTGAAGCCCTCGGGGGACGTGTCGCGCTGCCAGAGCGCGGGCAGCGCGGTGTACACCGCGTTGAGGTCCGTGACCAGGTTCCGTACGCCCCGGTGGTCGCCGGAGGCCTCGTACGTCTCGTCGAGCAGCCACCAGTCCGGGCCGTGGCCCTCGGACCACTCGGCGCCCTGGGCGAACTCCTGACCCATGAACAGCAGTTGCTTGCCCGGGTGGGCCCACATGTAACCGAGGTACGCGCGGTGGTTCGCCCGCCGCTGCCACCAGTCGCCGGGCATCTTGCTGACCAGGGCCTGCTTGCCGTGCACCACCTCGTCGTGCGAGATCGGCAGCACGTAGTTCTCGCTGTACGCGTACACCATCGAGAACGTCATCTCGTTGTGGTGGTACTTGCGGTGGATGGGCTCCTTGGACATGTAGACCAGGGAGTCGTGCATCCAGCCCATGTTCCACTTCAGGCCGAAACCCAGGCCGCCGTGGTCCGTGGCGCGGGTGACGCCGTCCCAGGCGGTGGACTCCTCGGCCATCGTGA
Source organism: Streptomyces sp. (assembly GCF_035563135.1). Classification (GTDB taxonomy): domain Bacteria; phylum Actinomycetota; class Actinomycetes; order Streptomycetales; family Streptomycetaceae; genus Streptomyces. The sequence continues at coordinate 1,325 of NZ_DATMVN010000276.1, read as the reverse complement.
CGACGCCGGGATTGCGCCGGTAGACCGTGGCGTTCATCTCCTGGAGGAAGGCGACCGCGTCCAGGTTCTCCCGGCCCCCGAATTCGTTCGGCGACCACTGGCCGTCCTCACGGGAGTAGTCGAGGTAGAGCATGGAGGCGACCGCGTCGACCCGCAGCCCGTCGATGTGGAACTCCTCGCACCAGTAAGTGGCGTTGGAGACGAGGAAGTTGCGGACCTCCTTGCGGCCGTAGTCGAACTCCAGGGTGCCCCAGTCCGGGTGCGCGGCCCGGTTCGGGTCCGAGTGCTCGTACAGCGGGCGGCCGTCGAATTCCGCGAGCGCCCAGTCGTCGCGGGGGAAGTGCGCCGGCACCCAGTCCATGAGGACGCCGATGCCCGCCGCGTGCAGCGCGTCGACCAGGAAACGGAAGTCGTCCGGCGTGCCCAGGCGCGAGGTCGGGGCGAAGAAGCCGGTGACCTGATAGCCCCAGGAACCGCCGAACGGATGCTCCGAGACCGGCATCAGCTCCACGTGTGTGAAGCCGAGTTCCCGCACGTAGGACGGGAGTTGCGCGGCCAGCTGGCGATAGGTGAGCCCCGGCCGCCAGGAGGGCAGGTGGATCTCGTAGACGGAGAACGGGGATGCGTGGACCGGGCGGTCGCCCCGGTGCGCCATCCAGTCGGCGTCCTGCCACGCGTGGTGCGAGGCCGTGACCACCGAGGCGGTGGCGGGCGGCACCTCCGTGTGGCGGGCCATCGGGTCGGCGCGCTGGGTGTGCGACCCGTCGGGCCGGCAGATGTCGTACTTGTAGACGGCGCCCTCGCCGACGCCGGGGAGGAACAGTTCCCAGACGCCGGTGGAGCCGAGCGAGCGCATGGGGAAGGCGGTGCCGTCCCAGTAGTTGAAGTCGCCCGCGACGCGGACCCCGCGGGCGTTCGGGGCCCAGACCGTGAAGCGGGTGCCGGCCACGCCCTGGTGTTCCATCGGCTGGGCCCCGAGCGCTTTCCAGAGCTCCTCATGCCGGCCCTCGCCGATCAGGTGCAGGTCGAGCTCGCCGATGGCGGGCAGGAAGCGGTACGGGTCGTCCACCTCGATCGTGTTGTCGTCGTAGGCGACCTGCAGGCGGTACCCGTCCTCGGGCACGGCGGGCAACGGCAGGACGCCCGAGAAGAAGCCGTCGCCGTCGCTCTGCAGTTCGGCCCGCTTGCCCCCGGCCAGCACGGTCACCGAGCGGGCGAAGGGGCGCAGCACCCGGAAGAGGACTCCGCCCGAGGCCGGATGCGCACCCAGGACACCGTGCGGATCGTGGTGCTCACCGGCGAGCAGCCGGCCCCGGTCCGCGTCG
>NZ_DATMVN010000275.1:0-7530 GCF_035563135.1 Streptomyces sp. | reverse complement strand
GAGCGGAGCACGATGCCCACGAGGGTCACCAGCGCGGCGAACAGGAAGGGCAGCAGGACCGACCCCAGCACGGAGGACGGGACGCCGCTGATGCCGTCGAACAGGTCCTGGACGCGGTAGTCCCGGCCGGAACGGCCGTCGAACCAGCTGTGGAAGGGGCTCTGCACGGCCGCCGCCGCTCCCACGAGTGCGACGACGGAGCCGAGGACATTGCGGATCATCGACAGCCTCCCGGGCCATGGCGCACGGCTGTGCGCACCGCTCCCCGCGCTCGACGCTACGCCCGGCCGATCCCCCCTGCCATCGGAGACGACGACGAAATCATGACAGGGGCATGACGGGTTCATGGGCAGCTCACGCTCGGTCTCCCGCGTGAAGCGCTGCCAGGTCACGGCGGAACCGCGCTGCTGAGCCTGTTGGGTATGATGCCCGGTATGGCAACCAAGAAATACACGGTCACGCTGCCCGAGGAACTCGCGGAGGAGATCCGTAGCGAGGTGGGGCCCGGTGCGTTCAGCGCGTATGTCACGCATGCCATAGAGCGTCAGCGGGAGCATGACCGGCTGGGGGAGCTCGTGGCGTGGATGCAGGAGAAGGACGGACCGCTCACCGAGGAGGAGCAGGCGGCTGCTTCGGCGGAACTCCGCGAGATCGAGCGGTGGTTCGAGGAGCGAGAGTCCGGGGCGCCCGGAGGGACGGCCGCCGCATGATGCCTGAACTGTGCTTCGTACTGGGCTGCGAGGCCCTGTCGCGGGCCGTGACCCGCGAGCGCGCCATGACGGGGATTCTCTCCAAGGCCCATCAGGCGGGAACGCGCGTGGTGACCAGCTCCATGACCCTCATCGAGGCGTACCACGGCAGGATCCGGCGCGCCGAGTGGAACTGGGCCATGTCCCGCATCGTCGTGGAGCCGGTGACCAAGGACGTGGCGGACGAGGCGATCGCCCTGCTGAGCGGGACCGGCCTGCACGGCCACAAGTACGCCACCGACGCGGCGCTCGCGGTCATCGCGGGGCGGCAGCGGGGCCGGGTCGCGGTCCTCACCCCGGACGAGGACGACATGCGGAAGCTGTGCCGGCCGGAGGTGCTGGTCAGGGCGTTGTGACCGGGAGGTGACCGCGCCCGCGGGACCGCGGACATGCAGCGGCCGCGACGGCTTCCCCTCCGCGCCGCCGCGGCCGCTCCCCCGTCCCCCGTCCCCGCTCCCCCGCGGAGTGAAGGTCTACTTGAGCGGTTCGGACGTGGCGTGCTGGTCGAGAGTCGTGATCTCTTCACCCGTCGCGTGCTGGTCCTGCGTGGTGATCGGCATCTCCGGCTCACCGGTGGCGTGCTGGTCGGCCGGCTTGAAGATCGGGTTCTGCTTGCTGGCGTCGGCCATGATGGTCAACTCCCTCTCTGCACTGCACGATGGGTTTGCGAGGCCCGTCCGGCTGTTCCCCCGTGGACTGCCGGACGGGCCTCTCGGGGCCGCTCACCTTAGTGGCACGGCCGCTGTCGCCCCCGTCTGCCCCCCGACGCGACGGATCGACAGGCATGAGCATGCAGGGGGGCGATAAACGAACGATGAACGCCCTGTTTTTCGGGCGGCTCCCCGGCGGCTCCCCGGCGGTTCTCAGGCGGCGGCCGCGGGCGAGAGCAAGGACCGGACCTCTTCCGCTTCCGGGGAGGCGAGTTCCTCGTAGATCGTGAGCGCCTCCGACCAGCAGACCTGGGCACGACCGGTCTGCCCGATTCCGGAGAGCGCCCGGCCCAGGACGGTCAGCACGTTTCCCCGGCGCCATTCGCCACCGATGCCCCGCAGGACCGTGAGTGCCAGCTCGGCGAACTGGGCGGCCTGGGCAGGATGCCCCGAAACGAGGTCGACCTCGGCGAGCCGGAACAAGGACATGCCCTCCCACAGCCGCTGCCGGCTGTCGCGGAAGATCGCGAGGGCTTCGTTGAGCTGTTCCGCCGCCGCTGCCGGCTTTCCGCTCTGGGTGAGCGCCATGCCCAGGGCGTAACGGCCGTTGGCGCCGCGCAGCGCGTGACCGAGGGAGTCGTAGATCTCTATGCCCGCCGTCGCCAGGTCGATGGCGCTGTCCGTCCGCCCCGTCGCGAGGTGGATGCGCGAGAGATTGCACAAGGCGCTGGCTTCACCGGGGCGGTTCCCGTCACTCCGGAACGCCTCGATCGCCTGGTTCAGGAACGTCTCACCGTCCGCGTGACGGTTCTGGTACAGCGCGATGATGCCCCGGGCGTTGGACGCCCAGCAGGCCGGCAGCGGGTCATCGACGGTGCCCGCGAGCCGCAGGGCTTCCTGGGCCTCACGGTCCGCGTGGTCGAACCGGCCGGCCAACTGGTGCACGTTGGCCAGTGACATGACGGCACGGCCCTCCGCCCGTGGGTCACCGCAGGCCCTGACGGCCTCCCTGACGGCCACGGCCACCGCCTCGTACTGCTTCGAGTTGGCACCCGACTCGCCCAGGTCGAGTGCGGCGTAGAGGAGGTCGACCGCGCGGGCCAGGGTGGCCGGGTGAACCGACTGGCGCACGCACGCGAGCAGGTTGGTCGCCTCGGTGTACAGCCAGTCCAGGGCGGAGTGCCGGCTCCCGAACGACAGGCCCGGGTACTCCGTGGGTTCGAGGTGGTCCACCAGCCGGTCCCCCGGCCGCTCCAGCGCGTAGACCCCCGCCGCCGTCGCCAGGTAGAAGTCCAGCAGCCGCGACAGGGCCAGCTCCCGTCCCACCGGCGGCTGTTCGTCGCGTTCGGCGCATGCACGCGCGTAGAGGCGCACCAGGTCGTGGTAGCGGTAGCGGCCCGGGGCCGCCGACTCCAGGAGGCTGGTGTCGACCAGGGACTCCAGGAGGTCCTCCGCCGTGTGCAGGTCCAGGTTCAGCAGGGCGGCTGCCGCCGCGAGGGAGATGTCCGGGCCGTCCGCCAGGCCCAGGAGGCGGAAGGCGCGGGCCTGGGCCGGCTCCAGCTGGCCGTAGCCGAGCTCGAAGGTGGCCTTCACGGCGAGGTCGCCGGCCTGGAGCTCGTCGAGGCGGCGGCGTTCGTCCGCCAGCTTCGCGGCCAGCACCGACACCGTCCAGGTGCGGCGGGCGGCCAGCCGGGAGGCGGCGATACGGATGGCCAGCGGCAGGAAGCCGCACGCGGCCACCACGTCCAGGGCCGCCTCGCGCTCCGAGCGGACGCGTTCACCGCCGACGATGCGGGTGAAGAGCTGGAGCGCCTCCTCGGGCGACATCACGTCCAGGTCCACGAGGTGCGCGCCGGCCAGGTCGACCATGCGGACGCGGCTGGTGACCAGCGCCGCACAGCCTTCCGTGCCGGGGAGCAGGGGCCGGATCTGGGCCGCGTCATGGGCGTTGTCCAGCACGATCAGGATGCGGCGGCCGTCGAGGGTGGAGCGATAGAGGGCCGCCCGCTCGTCCAGAGAGTCCGGGATCGCGGAGTCCGCGGTGCCCAGGGCGCGCAGGAACGCGCCGAGGACGGTCTCGGGTTCGGCGGCCCTGGCACCCGCACCCTGGAGGTCGATGTACAGCTGCCCGTCCGGGAAGTGCCGGCGCGCCTGATGGGCGACGTGCACGGCGAGGGTCGTCTTGCCCACGCCGCCGATGCCGGCGAGCGCGGAGACGGCCATGACCGAGCCCTCCGGGGCCACGAGCCGGTCACCCAGCTCGCGTACGAACGCCGCGCGGCCCGTGAAGTCCGGGACGGTGGCCGGGAGCTGCGCCGGGCGGGCCGGGACGGAGACGGGCGCCGGCTCGTCGACCGGGCGGGCCAGCTCCTCGTCGGCCCGGAGGATCCGCTGCTGGAGCTGGGCGAGTTCGGGACGCGGATCGACGCCCAGTTCCTCGGCGAGCAGGCGGCGGGTGTCGGCGTACACCGCGAGGGCCTCGGCCTGCCGGCCGCTGCGGTAGAGGGCGACCATCAGCAGCTCGCGCAGCCGCTCGCGCAGGGGGTGCGCCGCGGTGAGCGCGGTCAGTTCGGAGACCGCCTCCGCGTGGCAGCCGAGCTCCAGGTCCAGGTCCAGGCGGGTCTCGGTGAGCTGGAGGCGCCATTCCTCCAGGCTGGTGCGCTGGTTCTCCGCGTACGGGCCGGGGAGGGAGGCCAGCGCCTCGCCGTCCCACAGGCCGAGCAGCTTGTTGATCAGGGTGCGGGCCTGGGGGCGGTCGCCGCTCCCGCGCGCCTTGTCCGCCTCGGCGGCGAGGTCCTGGGCGAGCGTCAGGTCGAGGGTCTCGCGAGGGATGCGGACGGCGTAGCCTCCGGACTCGCTGACCAGGGTGTCCTGGCCGAGGATCTTGCGGAGCCGGGACGCGTACGTGCGTACCGTGGCCAGCGCCTGGGAGGGCGGGTCGTCGCCCCAGAGGGCGTCGATGAGCTCGGCGGCGGTCGCCGTGCGGCCGTCGCGCAGGAGCAGCGCGGCCAGCAGGGCCCGCTGCTGCGGGGAGCCGGCCGGCAGACCCTCGCTGCCGCGCCAGGCGCGTACGGGGCCGAGCACGGTGAAGCGCAGTTCGGTGCCGGCCGCCCGTTCCCGCGGAGCGCGTTGCTCCGGAACGCGCACGCCGGGTCCGTTGTCGCGGTCCATGATGCCCCCTGTCCTGCTCGCCCCGCCGGTGCCGCTGATCCCGCCTGCCCGTACCGCTGGTATCGCGCTCAACAGTCTGCCTTGTGACGGGCGGACTCGTCAGCATCGGGCGACGGCTCTGCACAGGCCCTCGACAATGGCTGGGAGCGAAGGGGCGTGCAAGGCGTACGGCGAAGCGTGTGCCGGGCGTACGGCGATGTGGCGGACGGGACGCCAGAGGCGTGACCGGCGGGGCCGCCGGGGCGGAGGGCGGGGCCGCGAAAAAGGCAGGAGCCCCGTTCCTCCGCCGGAGCGGGGGAGCGGGACTCCTTGGGTACTGCTCACTCGGCCGCGATCGGCCGACCCGGGCAACTAGGCCGGGGTGACGTTCTCAGCCTGCGGACCCTTGGGGCCCTGAGTGACGTCGAAGTTCACGACCTGGTTCTCCTCGAGGGAGCGGAACCCGGACGCGTTGATCGCGGAGTAGTGGACGAAGACATCCGGGCCGCCGCCGTCCTGGGCGATGAAGCCGAAGCCCTTTTCAGCGTTGAACCACTTGACGGTTCCGGTAGCCATAAGCCCTCCTTGGGCCAAAGGGTTGCCCTGCTCCAGAACCTGCAAACAAGTCTGAAAACTACAAAAGCCTGCGGGTTACATGCTCCGCAGGCTCTGTACTGCAAGGGAAACCAAACTGCAACTTGCGGCGAGCCTAGCACGCACTCCACGGGAAGCGGTAGAGGGAAAGATCACTTCACTCGGATGTTTGATCGGGCTCCCGGAGAGCTGATGGACAAGGCCCCCGCGGAGCGGCCCGGCCGTCCCGGCGGGCCCGGCCCGCAGCCCCGCTGGTGCCGCCCGGCGGGGGCGGGTCTAGCCTCACGATGTGGACAATTCAACCGTCTCTCCCGTAGAAGGCGACGACCGTCGCAGCAGGCCGCGCGTCGGCCACATCCAGTTCCTGAACTGCCTCCCCCTCTACTGGGGCCTGGCACGGACCGGAACCCTGCTCGACCTGGAGCTCTCGAAGGACACCCCGGAAAGGCTCAGCGAGCAGCTGATCAGGGGGGACCTGGACATCGGTCCCGTCACCCTGGTCGAGTTCCTCCGCAACGCCGACGAACTGGTCGCCCTCCCCGACATCGCCGTCGGCTGCGACGGCCCCGTCATGTCGTGCGTGATCGTGTCCCAGCTCCCCCTGGAGCAGCTGGACGGGGCCCGGGTGGCCCTCGGCTCGACCTCGCGCACCTCCGTACGGCTGGCCCAGCTGCTGCTGGCCGAGCGCTACGGCGTCGCCCCCGACTACTACACCTGCCCGCCGGACCTCGGCCTGATGATGCAGGAGGCCGACGCGGCCGTCCTCATCGGCGACGCCGCGCTGCGCGCGAACCTGCACGACGCGCCCCGGCTCGGGCTCCAGGTCCACGACCTGGGCCGGATGTGGAAGGAGTGGACGGGCCTCCCGTTCGTCTTCGCGGTCTGGGCGGCACGCAAGGACTACCTGGCCTCGCACCCCTCCTACGTGGAGAAGGTGCACGAGGCGTTCCTGGCCTCCCGCGACGTCTCGCTGGAGGAGGTCGCCAAGGTGGCCGAGCAGGCGGCCCGCTGGGAGGCCTTCGACGCCGAGGTGCTGGAGCGCTACTTCACCACCCTGGACTTCCGCTTCGGCCCGGACCAGCTGGCGGGCGTGCACGAGTTCGCCCGGCGCACCGGCCCGACGACCGGCTTCCCGGCGGACGTGAAGGTCGAACTGCTCGGCGGCTGACCTCGCCGGCGTACGGGAATGGGCGGGGAAAGGTGAATCCTGTACTTTCTCGGGTCCTCCGTGCCCGGCCGTCCATTCCCCCTGCGGGTGGCTCCGGCATTCCCTTCCCGTGAAAGGGCGCGAATGCCCGGAGCTCCGCCGACGGGCCCTCTTCCGTGAACACGCGGCGAATAGCGGAGGTCCGCCGGGACACCTTCCGGTTTCCCCCGGTGGACCCCTCCGGCACGGCGAACGACGTATTCGCGCCTTTCCGGGTGGCGAAATCTCTCCTTCATGCCCATAGGGGTGAAATCGGGGAAGGAGTCCGTGTGACCGTGCGTCCTGGGCCCCTTAGGCTGCCGTCCGAGTCCCGGGGACCACAGGGGGAGACCGCATGCAGCCGCTGGAAGCCGGCGAACCGCACATCATCGGCGCCTACCGGCTGCTCGGCAGGCTCGGTGCCGGCGGGATGGGCCGCGTGTACCTGGGCCGCAGCGCGGGCGGACGTACGGTCGCGGTCAAGGTGGTGCACCCCCACTTCGCCCTCGACGAGCAGTTCCGCGCGAGGTTCCGGCGTGAGGTGGACGCGGCGCGGAGCCTCGGCGCGCAGTGGACGGCCCCGGTCCTGGACGCCGACCCCGACGCGGCCGTGCCGTGGGTGGCGACCGGTTACGTGGCCGGGCCCTCGCTCTCCGACGCGGTCACCCGCCACGGCCCGCTGCCCGAGTACGCGGTGCGGACCCTGGGGGCCGGGCTCGGCGAGGCCCTCGACGCCGTACACGCGCAGCGCCTCATCCACCGGGACGTGAAGCCGTCCAACGTCCTGCTCGCCCTCGACGGCCCCCGGCTGATCGACTTCGGCATCGCCCGGGCCCTCGGCGCCACCGTCTCCCTCACCTCCACCGGCGTCTCCGTCGGCTCCCCCGGCTACATGGCACCGGAACAGATCCGTGGCCTGGACATCTCCGGCGCGGCCGACGTCTTCTCGCTCGGCGCGGTCCTCGCCTACGCGGCGACCGGCACCGCGCCCTTCCCCGGCGACTCCTCCGCCGTCCTCCTCTACAAGGTGGTGCACGAGGAGCCCGAACTCGGGGACCTGGAGGGCGAGCTGCGGGAGCTGGTGGCCACCTGCCTCGCCAAGGACCCCGCCGCCCGGCCCGCCCCCGCCGAACTCGCCCGCAGACTCGCACCGGGCGGCGCCGCCTCGCTGGTGGCACCCGGCTGGCTGCCGGGCCCGCTG
>NZ_DATMVN010000274.1:0-10113 GCF_035563135.1 Streptomyces sp. | reverse complement strand
CTGCTCCATGCGGGTGGGCAGCGGCTGCCAGGAGGGCTCGTCGGCCATCTCGGTGTTGAGGTCGTCGACCGCCCGGGTCCAGGCGCGGGCCAGGCCGCGGGGCATGAGGGGCGTTCCCTCCGGGACGTGCTGGCCGCTGTGGTGGTTTCCGCGCAGGGACACCCACAGCGCGGCCGCGGTGCCGCCGACGTCGGCGAGCAGCTCCTGGCGCTCGGGCAGCCACCGCTTGAGCGCCGCCTTGGACAGGCGGGACAGGGCGAGCAGCTCGGTGACCGCGTCCGCCTCGCTGCCGCCCTGGGGGCGGCGCACCACGCGCAGCTCCTCGAGGAACGGGGACAGGTCCTCGATCCGGCAGGCGCACAGCTCGCCCGCCCGTACGCCGGTGTCGCTGACGACGGCGCCCACGGCGAGCATCCGCAGCTGGCCCCGGTACGGGCTGGGGGCGTCGGCGAGTTCGGTGAGCTGGGCGCGCAGCAGGGACCGGGGCCGCTTGGCGACGGGCGGCTTGCTCGGCGGGTCGGGCTGCGCCGGGAGCTCGGCGAACTCCTGCGCTCCGCACGCGGTGACCAGCAGCTTGAGGACCTCCAGGCGGATCTGCGTGGAGTGCTCCGAGCCCTTGGAGGGGTCGGCGGCCCGGCGGGCGCGCAGGTGCCCGCTGGCGGCCAGGCCCAGGTAGGCGAGGACCGGCGCGGCGGTGAAGACGTCGCGGACGCCGGCGTCGTCGCCGAGCGGGTGCTCGGGGTGGGCCAGGGCGCGGGTGTACTCGCCGACCACCCAGTTCACCTGGCGGGTGCGGGAGGCGGACACCGAGGGCCAGGACGTCACCTCGGCGGCCGCCGCGGCGAGCAGCTCGGCGCCGGTCAGCCTGTGGTCGACGACGTCGACGACCGTCTCCTCGACGCTCACGACGTCGCCTCGCCGCGTGCGGAGGTGACCCGGCTGCGGGCGGCGGTCTGCTCGGCGAGCAGCTTCACGAGGTCGGTCAGGGCCTGCGCGGCGTCGGCGGCCCGCTTGCCGGTCGGCTTCGGTGCCTCACCGTCGTAGGGGGCGAGGTGGAACCGCACGCTGCCCATGAGGCCGGCCAGCCGAGCCGGGCTCCCGTCGGTGGCCAGCAGCTCCCCGATCCCGTGCACGGTGCCCCGGATGTCGATGTCGTTCAGGTTCTGCAGGTCCCAGGCGCCGGAGGTGTCGTAGAACCGTCCGGCGACCTCCCGGAGCCGCTCGGCGTTCTCCTCGCACCACGCCTGCTCGACCCGGTCGCGGGCCTTGTCCAGGCGCTGGGAGGCGACGTCGCGACCGCGGTAGGTCTGCGCGCCGCGCTCCAGGCGCAGGGCCCGGGTCTCGGCGGACTGCCGGGTGCCCAGCCCCAGCGCGTCGGCGACCTTCTGCCAGGACGCCCCGCGGGCGCGGGCGGCCCTGATCAGCCGCAGCTCCTGGTTGTCCAGGCGGGTGCGCGCGTCGTCCACGTGCGAGAGGGCGGCGAGGACGTCTTCCGCCGGCACCTCGCGCGGCTCCTGGCCCGGCGGCAGGTAGTCGCTGAGGGCGACCAGGACGGAGGTGATCGCCTTCTCCGGGGGCAGCGAACCGCCGTACCGGGCGTCGTCCTCGTTGCCGTAGCGCTCCGTCAGGAGCTTCTCGGCGGCCCGCTTGGTCTCGTGGTGCTTCGCGTAGTCCTTCGCCATGGGCGTCAGCATTCCACTGACACTCACCAGACGTCAGCATTCCGCTGACAGTGCTAGCGGCTGTGCGATCCAAACCAGACAGCGAAACAGCGACTCAATCCGCTCGCTATACCGCTAGCGATAATGCGTGGCACAGCGGCTGAGCGGCTTCGATATCTGTTTGTCAAGCCTGTCAGCGGGAGGGACGGAGAGCCGTCATGATGACCGGTAACGCTCGCTGATACGCGGGGGGTCCGGTGCGAGCCGGACGCCGGGCACGGCCCCTGCCGTGCCCGATGCCGAGCCCTATGAGCTGGCCTGATGAAGTCGGGCAAGCGGATTGGAGGACTACTGATGATGGCTCGCCCGACGACGGCTCGCCGCGTCGCCATGCTCAACAACAAGGGAGGCGTCGGGAAATCCGGCACCACCGCCCGGCTCGCCGAGGGCCTGGCGAAGGCGGGCAAGAGGGTGCTCGTCGTCGACATGGACCCGCAGGGCAACAGCTCCGGGATGCTCGGCTGGCGGTACGACCCGAAGCTGAAGCAGCCGACGATCAGCCAGGCCATCAAGGCCAACACGGACCCCAACGAAGCACTGGGATGTGCCCGCGCGGTCTTCCAGCCGATCGGCTGGGAGTGCACCTACGCCGAGCGGATCCAGCTCGCGCCCGCGCGGCTCCCGCTGGAGAACCGGATGTCGGAGGCCGGGATCGGCGGTGCCTGGCTCCGGCTGAAGCAGGCCCTGGAAGGCGCCGACGACGGATTCGACTACGTGCTGATCGACTGTCCTCCCAGCCTGCTCCACCTCACCCAGCTCGCTCTGGCGGCCGCGCACGACGCGGTGATCGTCACCGACGCCGACGTCTACGCCATCGAGGGCGCGATCCGAGCGCGCGACCTCATCGTGAAGAAGGCGGCCACCCACCTGAGCAACCCGGACCTGCAGATCCGCGGCGTGATCCTCAACAAGTACAAGGACACCGTCCGCCAGCGGGAGCAGCGCGACTCGATCCACAGCATCTTCGGCCCGGCCGTGTGGGACCCGACGGTGAAGCACATCGAGTCCCTGGCGACCGCCAACAACAACGCCGTCTCCCTCGAGGAGTTCAAGGGCGACCGGGTCTCCGAGATCCGCGCCACCTACGAACTGCTCACCCAGACCTTCCTGAAGGAGATCCCGCTCCCGTGAGCCCGACCATCCGCACCGCAGAGAACCCGGAGCTGCCGGACGACGATGAGGACATCGCCGTCGGCGGCGACGTGAAGTCGCCGAAGAAGCGCGCGTCCGTCACGCCGAACAGCCGTAAGCAGCTCGGTCGCCCGGAGCGCCGGCGCGGCCGCAAGCCCGGCCCGACCCGCGTGATGATGAACGTACGCGTCCTGCTGGAGACCGACGACCTGGTCACCGAGATCGGCGAGGAGACCGGCATGGGCCCGCAGGACGTCACCGACGTCGCGATCGCCCACTACGCCGCCTACCTGCGGAGGACCGGGAAGCTCCCCAAGGTCCCCAAGAGCAAGGCGGACCAGGAGGAGCAGACCGAAGCGTCCTGACCCTGGCTTCCCCTTCGTGAGCGGCCCCGTGGAACTGTCCACGGGGCCGCTCGCTGTTTCCTGGCGCCCTGTCAGTGGCGGGCGCTACCGTTTCCGTACGGCTAGACGCGTACCGCCGTACACCGCCGTCCCGGCGCCCACGCCGCCCGGGACACCGTCGGTCAAGGTCTCTCGGGGCCCGCGAGTTCAAGCACTGCTCTGTCCTGGATCGGCCCCGACGTTACACACGGCCGGCGGGAGCGTGGGAGACCGCTGGGTCTGGAGTACGCATGTCGCCGAAGAAGCAGAGCACCGCGGCCAAGAAGGCCCGCGCCGCCGCCCGGGAGGGCGCGAAGTACACCGAGGCGCTGCGCAGCGCCTCCCCCGATCCCGCCGCCCCGGAGTGGGACGACCTGGTGGTGGCCGCGCTGTCCGACGTCGTCGCCGAGCACGGCGTCGTGCCCGTCACGGTGATCTGGAACGAGGACGCCCGCCACTCGATGGTCCAGCGCGACAACGGCGTGCGGTGGGGCGTCGCCGAGCCCGCCGCCGACGGCGTCGTCATCCGCGAGGTCCGCGGCGACGTCGGGGTGGTGCCCAAGGGCACGCGGGTGCCCGTGCCGCACCGCCGCGGCGACGGGCAGGTGGACGTCGCCGCCCTGTGGCCGGTGGTCTGGTGCTCGAACGACCAGCCGTTCTGGCGCTACGTCCACAACGGCTGGTCGGTGGAGGAGCCCGGCGCCTTCCCGGCCGCCCTCGATCCGGTGTGCCCGAGCCCGGACCTGCCGTACGAGGTGCGGATCTACTACGTGCCGGACGGGATCGTGGGCGAGGACCACACGGGCGGTGCACCGAGCTGGTGGACGCGGGCCTGGTCCGACAGCCTCGACAAGGCCGTCCTCCTGGCCGACGCCCTGGTCGCCCACCGGCTGAGCAACCCGTCCCGCCCGGCCGGCGGGGACTGTGGCGACCTGCGTGCCGAGGTCTGGGAGCACTCCACCACCGACCTGGGCACCCTGCCCGCCCGCGTCCACCAGGTCGACGCCGACCCGGACCGCCCCGTGGTGCCCCGGCTGCCGTTCAACGCCTGGCCCAAGGGCCGCCCGGCCTCCACCGAGCCGACCCCGGAACCGGCCTGGTTCCAGGGGGAGAAGCACCCTCCGACGTACGACCTGCGGGTCTGGTCCGAGTCGGACGGCTGGACGACGCTCGCCTGGTTCGTCGGCGGCCGCAGCCCGGCCGGGATCGCCGCCGACCTGCTGCGGGTCGGCACCGGCGGCCCGTACGCGTGGGCGGAGACCTGGGGGCCGCACTTCCCGCGCGCCGCTGCTCACGACTGGACGACGCAGGAGGGCCGGGTCCTGACGGACCGCCACCCTGATGAGTCGTACGCCGAGGGGACCGCCCGCTACGACGAGAAGCGCCGCCAGGAGACGGCCGACCTGGCGGCCGCGCTCGCCGCCCGCAGCCGTGGTGCGCTCACCGCAGAGCAGGCCGCGGCCCGGCTGGAGAAGGGCGGGCAGGAGTACCGGGACTTCCTGCACGTCGGACAGATCTGCATCATGGACGCCCTCAACGAGCAGCGCCTGGCCGCCGAGGGAGACGAACGGCTGCGGCTGCGCAAGGCGCTGGACGCCCTGGAGAAGCACCACCAGGTCGACGACTGGGTCATCGAACTGACCCGGGCGCACATGGCCACCAACCGGCGCGATGCGCACTACACGGAGGGCGCGAAGCGGTGGCGGGAGCGGGCGCTGCAGGAGTACCTGGAGCCCGGCGAGGACGTCGCCGGAGTTGACGGCCTGACCGCCTGATCGCGGCTCGCCGGGGCCTGCACCACGGGGCCGGCCCCGGCGCCCGCTGAATCCGCCCTCCGGCCCGCACCCCCACCAGACCGCTTCCTCGGCCACGCTTCCAGCCGGTGCTCCGGGTTTCTCCTGGGCACCGGCTTCCCCCTTCCCTGACCGCCCCTATTTTCCTTCATCCATCAAACTCTGACCCCCCCTCTGCTTTTCCCTGGCTACAACTCCCGCTCTCCACACCCCCGTCCTGACCTCCTGACTGACGAGACAATCCCACCCACGCTTTGAGGGACGATGAGCGTGGGTGGGATTGTCTCGTCAGTCAGGTTCTCGCAGGTCAGGACGGGGGTGCGGAGAGCGGCTTGTCACACGCTGGAAACACCCTGGTTTATAGGTGTTTTTACACCCTGGAGTTTCCGCCGGAGTTTCTTCGAGAGGCGTCCGGCGTGAGCGGCAAGACGGAGGGCGGGAGGGCCCGAGCAAGTTATCCGCGAAGCTACTCTTCGCGCGTCGCCGGACCGGGGACGGCCGACGGGAACACGACCCCGGTGTTTCGCAGCGCGGACGGCGGCCCGCCCCGGCGATACCGGTTCGCGCTGCGGAATGCCGGGGCAGCGGGGGTCTGGGGGCCGGCGAAGGCCCCCAGCGGCCGCCGGGCTACGCCACGTCGTTGAGTTCTCCCGCGACCTGGTCGCGGGGCACCAGTTCGTCGCTGGTGAGCGACGGCACGAGTTTCCCGACGTTGCCGTGCCGTCCGGGTTCGAGTTCGCGGATCCGGTAGGCCACCGGCGCCCCGGCCTCGCTCCACTCGGCCGCGTACACGATGGCGGGGCGGCCGTCGGTGAGACGGACCCGGGCGCCGTCGCCGTGGCCGCCGTGCTGCTCGACCAGGAGGTCGTCCAGCCAGCCCTTCGGGGCGAGCCAGAGCACTCCGGGCGCATCCATGTAGCCGTTGTGGTTCCGGACCGGCGTCCACGCCCGGCGCCACTGGTCGACCAGGCGGCCGACCGCGTGCCGGTCGTCGGCCTCCTGCCACGTCAGGGGTTCCCGGTCGTCGGTGTCGACGAAGTCGGCGTACGCGTCCAGCTGTGGCTTCACCTCGCCCCACCACCGCTTCGGCACCTTCGTCAGCAGCCGGGCCGCCGCGCGGTCCAGCGGTTCCATCACCGCGTCGACCGCGGCCTGGTCGTCCGCCTCGACGGCCGCCCGCAGTTCCGCCAGGCCGGGACGGAGCTCGGGGCGCTGGTCGGTGAGCATCGCGTAGACCAGGGCCAGCAGCCACGTGGCCTCGCGCGCGAAGAAGGATCCGCTCGGGTAGCCCGGCGCCGGCGGCTCGAACCGGTGGCAGAGCTCCCCGGCCCGGCCGTTCGGCAGCTGCGCCGCCCGCCGCACCTCGTACCGGACGCGCTTGGAGTCCTCCGGCCGCCAGGGGTGGCACAGCGCGCCCGGGTGCGGCGTGCCGTCGCAGTCGGTCGCGCACACGGCGCGGGCGATCGGGTAGAGGCGCGGGGGCTTCGGCTCCTGGTCGTCCTCGGCGGCCGCCGGAGCGGTTGTCAGCGAAGCGCTGACAGCGGTCTCGGGGTCGGCGGCGAGGCGTCGGCGGGCTGCGGTGTACGAGATTCCCTCGCGTTCGGCGAGCTCCCGGGCCGCGCGCTTGAACTGCTTGTCGGTGGTCACAGTCGTCTCCAGATCGGCGGGAGATCCCACGCATCCCCGCCGTGGAAGACCACGGGCAGCGGGTCGATGCGGCACGTGAAGCGGAGCCCCTTGTCCTCGTTGCCGCTCCCGGCGTGGGCGGGATGCGGCTCGGAGTCGGGCCGACGTGTGGCGGCCGACTCTCAAGGTAGCGGCTGGACACCGGGCGGGAGGGGAGATCCCGCCCTCACTTCCCGCCGGGACGTCCAGGAGATCAAAACCGCTAGCGCAACGCCTACTTTTCGCGCTCGCATTTCCGCTAGCGGAAATGATCGCCACTCGGCGACTCATGTGCGTGGGCCTTATGGATCGCCTTATAGCGAGCGTGAAAGATACCTACTGCACTGGGCTGTTGGGCTACGTTTCGAGCTAGCGCACACCACGTCAGCGTTTCACTGACGTGTCCGTGAGGCCCTGCCACCCGGGCCCGAGACCGCGCCGACGCGGCTTCGGGAGCTGTGAGGGCCGGGCGGCCGTTGCGGACACGGCGTCGGTCTCCTGCTCCTGCCCGAAGTGGCGCAGCAGGGCCTTCGTCGCGGCGGGAATCGCCGCCAGGAGCCGGGCGGCCTCGGGGTCGACGTCGGAGAGCGCCGCGGCGAGGGTGTCGATGGCCTCCGCCGCGTCCTCGGCGGCCGCGAGGTTCCACCCGGCGGGGCCGGCCGCGTCGGCCAGCGCACAGGCCGCGTCGGCGGCCGCCCCGGCGAGGGCCTCGACTCCGGGCGCGGCCCGATCGGGGAGTTCCATGCCCGGCTCAACGGAGACGGCGGAAGAAAGTACGGCGCGAAGTGTCACACGAGCATGATCATCCAGACCTCTAGCAAGTGAGAGCGGATCTCTGTCCGGAGGTCCGCGTCACGCTGATGAGGAGCGCCGACATGTCGTACGACGACACCGGCCACCGTGCGCCGGCGACCGCGCAGACGACGATCTGGACCTGGACCAGGGACGATCCGAGGGCGCGGCGCCGCCCGATTTCCAGTGCCGTATCCAGTGCCGTGAAGGATTCGGCGGCCGCACCCATCGCCGCAGGCCACACCCCTGGTCCAGGCGGCGGCAACGATGCTGACACCTCTCTCCCTGTCCCTCCTGCGTCTGGAGGGCAGAGGTCTTCAACCCCCACGGCTCCCCGGGTTCGGGGAGATGCGCTGCGGATGCTGGCCTGCGTGCGCGTCGCGACCGTCCGCCAGATGGCGCGGGTCATCACAGCCGAGGACGCGGACGGCCGCTCGTACGTGCGCCGGGCGATGCGGAAGCTGGCGGAGCAGGGCCTGGCGGAGACGAACGGCAAGCAGGGCAAGGAGCTGATCTGGAACCTGACCCGGGCGGGGCTGCGGGCGGTGGCCGACGGCAACGAGCTGCCCGCGCGGCCGCGCGCCGGCACCGGAGCGAAGGCGGTCCGTGCCGGGTTCGGCCCGCACGCCCTGGCGGTGACGGAGACGATCCTCGCCTTCGGCGGCCGCCAGCATCTGACCGACTGGCAGGTGGAGGTCAACCACGCGATCAAGGAGACCGGGCTGACGTTCAACACCGACGCCGTGCTCGCCGCGCCGGGCAAGACGTTCGAGGTCCGTCTCTTCGAGATAGACAACGGCACGATGTCGCGGGCCAAGCTCGCCCGCGAGGTCTGGGACTACGAGCGGTACGCCGGACACCGCGTCTGGGAGGGAGCCCGCGGCACCATCGGCGGCACGTTCCCGTTCTGGTCGCGCTACCGGTACACCCGCAGCGAGCGTTTCCCTCCGCTGCACGTGGTCCTGGCGGGCATGGAGGAGCACCTGCTGCAGCGGCGCCTGGAGGCGCTCGCCGAGGCGGTCGACGGCATCGCGGTCTCGGTGTTCGCCACCACGCTGCCCGCCCTGCAACGGCGCGAGAAGTGGGTGCGGCTCGGCACCGACAGCCCCGACCGCCGGCGGCAGCGGTACCCGGAGCCGGTCGGACGGTGATCTGGTGTCGGTGCTCTCGGGCATTCTTGATCAACCAGCACCGGCACAGGAGGGGGAGGACCGTGTCCAAGAAGGACGAACACCTCACCAAGGCGAAGAACTTCGTGGCAGCGGCGGAGCAACTGGCGTCGGACATCACCGACCCGGGGCAGAAGGCGCAGACGTTCGCCCTCATCGCGATCGCCCACGCCGTCATGGAGACCGGCTACGACCTCGACCACATCAGGGCCAGCATCGAGGAACACGAGTGACGGCGCTGGACACCGCTCGTTGAGTCAGTGTCCACGTGCACAGCGAAGCCCCGGGCGTCATGGCATGAGTCCCGGGGCTTCGTGCAGTGGCGAGTCGTCAGCTCGGCTTGGGTTCCGGCTCCGAGGGACGGAACATCTTCCAGACCCACTGGCCGTCCTCGAGCTGGGCCAGCAGGATGCGGTCCTGCTCGTCCCCGTCGTCGGTCGCGTCCCGCGCGTCGCGCCGCGCCATGGCGACCGCGAACAGCATCTCGGTGTGGAAGTCGTCCGGCAGCTCGGGGGCGCCGTGCCCGCCGTCCTCGGTGTCGGCCAGCACCACGATCTCGTCGGAGCCGAG
This sequence comes from Streptomyces sp., assembly GCF_035563135.1. GTDB lineage: Bacteria > Actinomycetota > Actinomycetes > Streptomycetales > Streptomycetaceae > Streptomyces. The sequence goes on along the minus strand of NZ_DATMVN010000274.1, from coordinate 889 downwards.
CTCGGAGGCCCGGACCTGGTTCTCGCGCATGCTCAGGTAGCTGATGGCGTCGGCCCTCACCAGGGTCGACTTGGGGGCCCCGGAGGCTGGCCGGAACCTCTTCCTCATGATCCAGACGTGCTTCACGCTGTTCCCCTCCCGGAGATCGTTGGTGGTGGCCATCCTGACCGGCGGTACCGACAAACAGGGGCTCAGCGCTGGCTGTCGCCGGGGGCCAGCAGGCTGGTGACCTCGGCGAGCGCGGCCGCGCCGGGCTTGAAGTACTTCCGGGCGGCGCTGACGGACTTGTGCCTCGACTTAGCCATGAACAGCAGCAGGGAGACGCCCTGCTCGCCGAGGTGGGTCAGGCCGGAGTGGCGGAACTCGTGCGGGTCCCAGCCGGTGCCCTCCTCGCCGCCGACGCAGGTGTGCCGGTCCAGCAGGGCGCGCAGCTGGCCGTACGAGAGACGGGCCAGGCCGGTGTCGGGGCAGACGTCGCGCGGGGTGAGGAGCTTGCCGGGGCCGGGCTTGCGGTGGGTGACGAGCAGCGGGCCGCGGGTGCGCTCGCCGATCAGGCGGGGCAGGAGCCGGGCGGTGCCGGCGTCCCAGTAGACCGTCTCCGTGGCGTAGTCCTCGCGGGCCTGGCCCCGGCGGCGGACGGCCTTGGCGCCCTTGGCCTTCACCGGGCACTGCCGGGCGGAGAGGTTGAGGTCCTCGATGTTCACGCCGAGCAGCTCGTCGGCGCGGGCGCACGTCTCGTAGAGCATCCGGTAGGTGACCTTCTCGCGCAGGCCGACGTCGCGCCGGGCGATCAGGCGGTCGATGGCGGTCTTGGAGCGGACCGGGGTGTCCGAGCCGGGGTCGGGCATCCGCTTGCACCAGGCCGGGATGTGCGGCGGCTCAAGGCCCG
>NZ_DATMVN010000273.1:0-4640 GCF_035563135.1 Streptomyces sp. | reverse complement strand
GGCGGGCTGCCGGGTAGCGGACCGCGGGGCGGCTGCCCGTGAGGCGCGTGTCACGCCGCCGCGAAGGTCCGCAGCCAGGCCGGGAAGGCCGTGAGGTCCGGCAGGATCACGTCGGCACCGGCCGCGCGCAGCTCCTCCTCGTCGCACGGACCGGTGGTGACACCGACCGACAGGGCGTCCGCCGCACGCGCCCCGCGCACGTCCCCGGTGTGGTCGCCGACGTAGACCTGCGCACCGTGCTCAAGAAGGGCCTCCGCCTTGCCCTCGGCCCAGAGCCCGCCGATCAGCACGTCCGCGCCGATCCCGAGGTGCGCGAGGTGCAGCTTGGCGTTCGGCTCGTACTTCGCGGTGACGACCATCGCCCGCCCGCCGAGCGCCTGCACGGCCTCGACGGCCTCCCGGGCGCCGGGGAGCGCGGTCGTCGGCGTGATCGCCGTGTCCGGGTAGAGCGCGCGGTAACGGTCGCACGCCTCCTCGACCGCATCGGCCGGGAACCAGTTCCGCATCTCGTCCTGGAGCGGCGGGCCGAGCCGGCTGACGACCAGGTCGGTGTCGATGTGCACACCCGTCTCGGCGGCCAGTGTCTCGTAGGCGGCCTTGATACCGGGCCGGGAGTCGATGAGCGTCATGTCGAGGTCGAAACCGACCGTCAAGGTGTGTGCGGGCATGCCACCCATTGTGCCGACCGTCCCGGCCCGGCCGCCGGGCCGTCCACCGTGCGGCGCGAAAGGCGCTCCGGGCACCCAGGGCCGCTGGCCGGCGGACAGACTCACCACACCCGCTCCACTGGGGCGGGTGTCGCAGGTTCGAATCCTGCCGGGGCCGCACCCCCACTGAACGGAGGAGGCCACCCCCTGATCGGTCTCCGCCATCGCGGTGTCGGCCAGGTCGACGAGCGCGCATACGCGCTTCGGCAGGGGAAGGCAGGCGGGCCGGAACCGGGCGACGAGCGGAAAACGCTGAGCTGTGGATCCGTGCGGGCCCATGGGCTCCCCCAGGTGTGCGTGAGGACGGGTAAGGCCACAGTGGCCGCCGGTTGCGCGCCTGCGGCCACCGTCCACTACGCGTGGGGTGTCACCGCCAGTCGACGACGATGCGATTCAGCGGGGTGTCGAGCACGAAGAGGCCGGAGCGCTGCTCGATCGCGGGGGCGTCGAGGGACTGGATCTCGAACGTGGCCTCGCGGTCTCGGTACTCCAGGTCCCACACGCCGATGGCTGCGGCGACCTTCGCCGCCAGTTCATCGCTGCCGGGACCGTGGCCGATGACCCCGAACTCCCACAGCTTGCCGCCCTCGGGGGTCCTCTTCTCCGACAGACGCCGGGCGAGGTAGGTGACGGCTCCCTTGTCGACGGCTGCGGTCGAGGAGGGGTAGGGGTCCTCGGTGAGCAGAGTGCCCTTGGCGGCTTGCGGGAACAGCATCCGGATCAGGCCGGAGGGGAGGGAGCAGGTGAGGAACAGTTCCATCCACTCCGGCGACTCCATGGCGCGGACCGTCGTGCCCGTCCACTCCTCGGTGCGCGGTTCGCGCAGGACGCCGACGAGGGCCTCGGCGTCGATTTTCTGCCCGGCGGGGGCCTGGAGCCGTACGGTTCCGTCCGTGCTGAGCGGGATGACTCGACGGTCGTCGTCGGCGATACCCCGTCTGAGCGGCATGAAGGTGTTCATCTCGCTGCTGAGGGACATCCACCGGCCATCGTGCTGCTCATAGGCGATGGACCGGGACACCGTGCCCTTGAGTCGCTGCGGGACGAGGAGCCGGCCCCCGGGAGCAAGCTGCTGCAACCAGGCATGCGGCACGCCGTGAGCACCCACGGTGGCGATGACCCGGTCGTACGGCGCGCCTTCCGCGTAGCCGAGGGCCCCGTCTCGGGTCATCGCCTCGACATGGGTGATTCCGGCGGCGGACAGATGCGCGCGGGCGCCCTCCACGAGGTCGTCGTCGACATCGAGCGTGGTGACGTGCCCGCTCTCACCGACCAGATGGGCGAGCAGACCGGCGTTGTAACCGGTGCCTGCGCCCAGTTCGAGGACGCGCTCGCCCTCCCGGGCGCCGAGCTGGTCCAGCATGAGGGCGACCACGCCCGGCTGGGAGGCGCAGGAGATCGAGCTGCCGTCGGTGTCGTACTTGATGTGCACCGGCGCGTCGGCGTATGCGTCTTCGAGCGGTACATCGGGCACGAACACGTGACGGGGCACGGTCCGCAACGCGGTCTCGACGGCGGGCGTGCGCGCGTTTCCGTCAGCGCGGATCTGGTCCACCAGGGCGTTGCGGAGGCGTTCGGCATCGGACGCCGGGGTGGTGATCGTGTCGGTGTTCACCGCTTTCACGTTATCGGCGTCGGTCGTCGACCCGGTCGGCGACGCGGTGTGGTCACTCGTTCCCATGACTGCCTCTCGTGCAAGGTTGGACAGGGCGCTCTGGTCGTCCCTGAGGAGACCGGCGCGATTGGCGTGGAAGATGATGTGGTGGGCGATGACGGCTCGCAGACCGCGTGTGAGGACGCCCCGTTTCGCGAGACCGGCAAGTGTGGTCCCCGTCCGCTCGAAAGCGGTCACTCACGCCCCGTGCCCGTGGAGCGGGCCGGGTCGGTCACAGCCTCGACGAGGAACAGCCCGCGACCCGGCTCGTCCTCCTCGCCCGCGTGGCTCAGCTCCGGCAGACGCGACGGTTCCTCGTCCACGATCCCGACTGCGGCATTTCCCCCTGGCCCACTCCCACCACCGCAGCCACCCCGCGCAAACCCAAGCACCGCACCGCTACCTGCGCCGGCACAACGCCAACGCCCGCCACCGACGTACTCGCCGCCCGACGCAAGGAACGCGCCCGCATCCACAGCGAGAAACGCATCCGCTGGGGCGGACGCATTCCTGAGACCGCGGCCTGACCCAGCCCGGCGAAGACGGGCATACCCGCGAAAGCCCGGATACGTGCAGCAGGAGCCAGTTCGCCCTCTTTTACATGCACTGCGGTGGAAATTCTCTTGCGGAGTCGCCTGAGCACCCGATACCCAGCATCGAGACGACGAGGAGCAAAGTATGACGACACGTCTGGGTTCGTTGAACGAGTTCTGCTGGATGGACCTCAAAACTCGTGACTCAGCCGGCACCGCCACCTTCTTCTCGAAGACGCTGGGATGGCGCTTCGCGGTGGACGAAAACGACTGGCGCAGGGCCACGAAGGTGACCATCGACGGCCACCTGATCGGCGGTGTGAGTGACTTGGCGAATCCGGTCTACCCACCAGAAACACCCGCCCACATCGCCTACTACTTGGCAGTCGACAACGTCGATCGCCGTGCCGAAGCGGCGACGGTGAACGGAGCTCGCCTTGTCGTGCCTCCCTTCGACGCGGGCGATCAAGGCCGCATGGCGACACTGATCGACCCGGTCGGTGCCGCCTTCTCCCTGTGGCAGCCACACCACTTCACCGGATGGACGTTCCCACAGCACATTGCGGGTGCTCCACACCGCATGGTCCTGACCTGCGATCAGCCCGACAAAGCCCGACACTTCTACAGAGAGACGATTGGCGCCCCTCTGACCTGCGCCGATTTCATCGCCGCGCGTGGAGCCGGGCCATCCGGCCCGCAGTGGGAACTTACGGTCGACATCGATGATCTGGACAGCGTCGTCGCCCGCGCACACGACCACGACTCGGCCCCCTGGTCCGAAGAGACCGGTCGTCGTGTTGTGCGGTTGAGCAGCCCAGAAGGACTGACATTCCAGGTTCGCCGCCGGGAACGGTGACTCGTTCACCGACCACGTAGTGCAGTCGGGCACGAGTCGCCGCCTTCAGCCCGGCACGCTGCGGGCCGGCGACGTCTACAGCATCCTGGCCCCGGTGACCCCGCAGGAGGTGGAGCTGCGCAGGGAGCGGGCCCGGTGACGGGGAAGGCCGATGCCCTGCACGGTGGCACAGGGCACCCATAGACTCGGCCGAGCCCACCTCCCCACGCCCCGGCCCCGCGCTTCCCGGCCCTCGCTCACCCGATTGGTCCCGATGGCAGCCGCCGCTCCACGCCTGTCCCGACGCGCGCTCCCGACCGCCGCCGCCCTCGTCGCGCTGCTGCTCGCCGTCCTGCTCAGCCTCGCCGTGGGGGCCCGGACCCTCGCACCGTCCGCCGTCCTGGACGCCCTGCTGCACGGCGGGCACTCGGACGCCGCCGAGGTGGTCCGGCAGATGCGCGTGCCGCGCACCGTGATCGGGCTGATGGTCGGCGCGGCGCTCGCCCTCGCGGGCACGGTGCTTCAGGGCATCACCCGTAACCCGATCGCCGACCCGGGGATTCTGGGGATCAGCCAGGGCGCCTCGGTGGCCGTCGTCCTGGCGATCGCGTACGCCGGGGTCCACACCCTCACCGGCTATGTGTGGTTCGCCTTCGCGGGCGCCGCCGTCGCGTCCGTCGCCGTGTACGCCATCGCCGCCCGGGGCCGCGGCGGGGCGACGCCGGTGAAGCTCGCGCTGGGCGGGGCCGCGGTCAACGCGCTGCTGGTGTCGGTGACCATGGCCGTGCTCACCACCGAGGCGGCGGCGCTCGACGAGTTCCGCTTCTGGCAGGTGGGCTCGATCGCCGGCCGCGAGGCCCAGGTCGCCCAGCAGATCTGGCCGTTCCTGCTGATCGGCGCCGTCCTCGTGG
>NZ_DATMVN010000272.1:0-27534 GCF_035563135.1 Streptomyces sp. | reverse complement strand
GAGCGGGCCGCCGCCGAGGTCGTCTCGCTCCCCGTCCACCCGTCGCTCGGCGAGGGCGACCTCGAGCGCATCGCCGCCGCGGTGAACGCACTGGGGGAGAGCCTGTGACCGCCGCCGTACTGAGGGCCGGACTCGTCGGCCTCGGCTCCATGGGGCGTCACCACGCCCGCGTCCTCGCCGGTCTCGACGGCGTGGACCTGGTCGGCGTCGTCGACCCGATGGGTGACAAGAACGGCTGGGCGCAGGGCGCCCCCGTGCTCTCCACCGTCGAGGAGCTCATCGCGCTCGGCGTCGACTACGCGGTCGTCGCCTGCCCGACCGCCCTGCACGAGGAGGTCGGCCTCCAGCTGGCCGACGCGGGCGTCTGCGCCCTGATCGAGAAGCCGCTGGCCGACACCGTCGAGGGCGCCCGCCGCCTCGTCGAGGCCTTCGAGTCGCGCGGCCTCGTGGCCGGCGTCGGCCACATCGAGCGCTGCAACCCGGCCCTGCGCTCGCTGCGCAGCCGTCTGGAGGCCGGTGAGCTCGGCGACGTCTTCCAGGTCGTCACCCGCCGCCAGGGCCCCTTCCCCCACCGCATCGCGGACGTCGGCGTGGTCAAGGACCTCGCCACGCACGACATCGACCTGACCGGCTGGGTGACCGGGCAGACGTACACCTCGATCGCGGCCCACACCGTGTCCAAGTCCGGCCGTCCGCACGAGGACATGGTCTCCGCGGTGGGCCAGCTCTCCGACGGAACCATGGTCAACCACCTGGTCAACTGGCTGAGCCCGCTCAAGGAGCGCTTCACGTCGGTCACGGGTGAGCGCGGCTGCTACATCGCCGACACCCTCACGGCCGACCTCACGTTCCACTCGAACGCGGCGGTGGCCACCGAGTGGGAGGCGCTGCGCGCGTTCCGCGGTGTCTCCGAGGGCGACATGATCCGTTACGCGATCCCGAAGCGCGAGCCGCTGCTGGTCGAGCACGAGCTCTTCAGGGACGCCGTCCGGGGCGAGTCGGCCGACATCTGCACCTTGCGGCAGGGACTGCGTACCGTTGAGGTCGCGGCAGCGGTCCTCGAATCGGCCGTCAGCCGCACCACCGTCCGTCTGGACACCGACAGTGCGGCGGCCTGAACATCCGGCAGTGGGCACAACGTTTCACTGCCAAGCCTGTTCCGCGCTCCGGGGGAGCGCGGAACAGGTGACGGCTCGTTCGTCTTCCACCGGAGGAAGTGCAGTATGAAATCCCCTGCCCGCCGACCGCGGCTCGCCGTGATCGTCGCCAATGGCATCACGGGCGACTCGCGGGTCCAGAAGACGGCCGTGGCCGCAGCCCGCGACGGCTGGGACGTCACGCTGATCGGCAGGAGCGAGACCAAGCGCGTCCAGCGGTCGAAGATGGGTCCGATCGACGTGGTCCGGGTCCCCGTGGCCACGGAGTACGTGCGGACGGTGAAGGCCCGCAGACCGCACCCGCTGCGCGGTGCGCTGACCCAGTTCCGTATCCAGGACCAGGCGGCCCTGAGTCGCTACCGCGCCTCCTACCGGGCCTGGGTGCGTGAGACGTCCGCCGAGACGACCTGGTCGGGCGCTCCCCGGCGGGCTTCGCTGAAGGCCGTGCTGCGCGCGCGCCGTGCCGTGTACAAGCTGCGGGTGCGCGCCTTCAAGTGGGAGCAGCGCAGGGCACCGAAGAATCCGGAGCCGGTCCGTGACTGGCGGCTCGACTGGCCCCAGCTGGTGGACCTGGACCTGGCGTTCGGCCCGGTGATCGAAGAGCTCAAGCCGGACGTCATCCACGCCAACGACTCCACCATGATCGTGACGGCGGCTCGCAGCGCCGCACGGCTCCGGGCGGGCGGCCACCGGTGCGTCTGGCTCTACGACGCCCACGAGTACGTCCGTGGCGTGGAATGGCCCAACCCGCGGCAGGCCTACGCGCTTCCGGCGGCCGAGGCCGAGTACATCGGGCGGGCCGACGCGGTGGTCACCGTGTCCACGCAGCTGGCCGAGCTGCTCAAGGACGACCACAAGCTGTCGAAGCTTCCCCTGGTGGTGGGCAACTCGCCCGTGCGCGAGGTGATCGGCTCCGGATCGGTGCGCTCGTCCGTCCGCGAGGTCTGCGGACTCGGGCCCGAGGTCCCGCTCATGGTCTACTCGGGGTGGCTCGGCCCCGAACGCGGGGTGGACGCAGTCATCGACGGTCTCCCCGCGCTGCCGGGCGTGCACCTGGCTCTGGTCTGCAGCCGGGTGACCCCCCTCCTGGAGCAGTTGCTGGCGACCGCGGAGACGCTCGGTGTACGCGACCGCATCCACCTGGTGCCGTACGTCGCGCAGCACGAGGTCGCCGACTACCTGTCCTCGGCGGACATCGGCCTGACGCCGTTCAGGCGGGTGCCCAACTGCGAGGTCTCCCTGCCGACGAAGGTGCCGGAGTACCTTCAGGCGGGTCTCCCGCTGGTCACCAGCGATGTGCGGGTGATCAAGGCGTACGTGGAGGAGAAGGGACTCGGCGAGGTCTTCACCTGGGACGACCCGGCGACCTTCGCCGCCGCCGCGGCCCGGGCGCTCAAGCGCCGCGACGAGCTCGCGGCGGCCATCACCGAGGACGTGCTCAAGGAGCTCTCCTGGGAGCAGCAGAGCGCCGGACTGCTCGAGCTGTACCGCACCCTGTCGAAGAAGACGCCGCCGGTGCCGGTCGCCGAGGTGCCCTGGACCGTGCAGGAGACCCCGGGCGCCGCACGGATCGGTGCGAGCAGCGGCAAATCCGGGGTGCCGGTCTGGACGCCCCTCGGGTCCACGCGGGTCAAGCTCGGTATCGGGCCGGCCAATTACGCGGGACAGGGAGCGGCTTTCGCGCAGGCGGTCTCACAGGCCGATCCGGACGTGTCCGTCGAAGTCGTCATGAACCAGCGTGCCGACACGTTCGACTACCCGGCCGACGTCTACGTCGACGCCGCACGGCTCGGCGAGCTGGACATCCAGCTGCAGCAGGTCAAGAGGATCGTCGGCCGTTACACCCACCTGATCGTCGATGCCTTCATGCCGGTCTTCGGGCGGCTCAACGGTGACACCGTCGCAGGCGACCTGGCCGCGCTGCGCAAGGCGCGCGTGAAGGTGGCGCTCCTGTCGCACGGAAGCGACATCCGTCACCCCGACCGGCATCTGGAGCGCCACGAGTACTCCCTGTTCAGGGATGCGCCTGACGGTATCGCCGAGAGGCTGCGGAGCAAGGCCGAGACCAACCGGCGCATCGCCGACGAGTCAGGTCTTCCGCTCTTCGTCACGACTCCCGACCTGCTGGACGACCTGCCGGCGGCCAAGTGGGCGCCGCTGGTGGTGGATGTCGCCTCGTGGGCGGCCGACACTCCGGTGATGGAGCGCAAGCGGCCCATCGTGCTGCACGCCCCGTCCAAACGCTGGACCAAGGGCACGGACCGGATCATGCCCGTGCTCACCGAGCTGCACGACAGCGGTGTCATCGACTTCAGGCTCGCCGAGGACATCCCCTGGGCCGAGATGCACGCACTGGTCAAGGAGAGCGACCTGGTCCTGGACCAGTTCACCACGGGCAGTTACGGCACCTTCGCCGTCGAGGCGATGGCTGCCGGCAAGCCGGTGATCGGTTACATCAGCGAGGCGGTGAAGGCCACGACGAACGGCGAACTGCCCATCGTCAGCGCCACTCCCGCCACGTTGCGTGAGGTGCTGGATTCCCTGATCGACGATCGTGAGGGCACCGCGGCCATCGGCCGCGCCTCGGTGGAATTCGCGCATACGTACCACGACGGACGCTGGACCGCGCAGGTGCTGAGCGGATTCCTCAAGTGACGCGTCCGGGGGAAAGGTTGTTCATGGAGACGCAGGAAGCCGGCATCGAGCGGCCCCGCAGGGGCCGGGTCGTCATGCTCGTCGACAACAAGGTCGAAGGGGATTCGCGGGTCCAGAAGGCCGCCGAGTCCATGGCCGCGGCGGGCTGGGACGTGACGTTGCTCGGTCTGGTGCGCTCGGGCAGCGGCCGCAGCTGGAAACTCGGTGACGCCGATGTGCGGCTGCTGCCGCTGAAGACGCCGCTGGCGAAGCGGCACGCCGAACGGCACCGCTCGCTGCTGCGCCGCCCCCTGGCCTACCCGCCCGGCCCGCTCGCCGCGTACAGACGGCAGTGGGCCAAGGCATGGCGCGCCGACGTGGCCTCGCGCCGTGCCGCGCTCAAGGTGGTGCCGCAGGCGGTCGGGTCCCCGGCCTTCCGCAAGGCGGAGCGGGCGCGTCTCGCGGTGGCAGGCCCGGCGTCGAAGGTGATGCAGCGCTGGATCGCACTGCGGTCCCGTCATTCCACGGAGGCGCAGAAGGCCGGCCGCAGGCTCCAGGGGCCACTGGACCGGACCTTCACCGCCGCCTGGAAGGCCGCCAAGGGCAGAAGGGCCTGGCGCAGGCTCGAACCCGCGCTGTGGGACTACGAGTTGACCTACGGCAAGGAGATCGACGCGCTCAAGCCCGATCTGATCCACGCCAACGACTTCCGGATGCTGGGTGTCGGGGCCCGTGCCGCGGTCCGGGCCAGGGCCGCGGGCCGCCAGGTCAAACTGGTCTGGGACGCCCACGAGTTCCTGCCCGGGGTCCGTCCGTGGGAGGACAACGCGCACTGGATTCCGGGAAACACGGCGCACGAGAGCGAGTACGCCCCGTACGCCGACGCGGTGGTGACCGTGTCCGAAGGCCTCGGTGACCTGCTGCGCGAGCGTCATTCCCTGTCCGCGCAGCCCACGGTCGTGCTCAACGCGCCCGACCGGCCGGTCGAGCGGCCCGATGCCGGCCCGGTGCCGGATCTGCGTGAGCTGTGCGGTATCGGACCGGACGTCCCACTGGTGGTCTACAGCGGCTCGCCGGGCCCCCAGCGCGGCCTCGGCGACATGGTGGAGGCGCTGCCGCAGCTCGACGGCGTACACATGGCGTTCGTGGTCCCGAATCCGGCTGCCGCCTACATAAAGGGCCTGCTGGCCCGCGCCGAGGAGCTGGGGGCGGGGGACCGTCTGCACGCGGTGCCCTACGTACCGCACTGGCAGGTCGTCCGGTTCCTGTCCGCGGCGAACGCCGGCTGCATCCCGATCCACCACTGGCCGAACCACGAGATCGCTCTGATCACCAAGTTCTTCGAGTACTCGCACGCCCGGCTGCCCCTGGTCGTGAGTGATGTGAAGACCATGTCCGAGGTGACCCGTTCGACCGGGCAGGGTGAGGTCTGCAAGGCCGAGGACGTCTCCGACCTGGCCCGCGCGATCAAGCAGGTGCTCGCCGATCCCGAGCGCTACCGTGCTGCTTACGACAAGCCCGGACTGCTGGACACCTGGACCTGGGAAGCGCAGGCCGAAGTGCTCGACGGGCTCTACTCCAACCTGCTCCCGGGCCGCGAGAAGGCGGAGAACAGACGATGACGACGGCTCCCGATGTCAGTGTGGTTGTCGCTGTGTACAACACGATGCCCTATCTGACGGAATGCCTGAACTCCCTTGTCGGGCAGAGCATCGGGCTCGACCGGCTGGAGATCGTCGCGGTCGACGACGGCTCCACGGACGGGAGCGGCGCCGAGCTCGACCGTTTCGCCGAGCGCTACCCCGGCACGGTCAAGGTTCTGCACCAGGCCAACTCCGGTGGCCCCGCCGCGCCCAGCAACCGGGCGCTGGAGGTGGCCACCGGCCGGTTCGTGTACTTCATAGGGTCCGACGACCACCTCGGTGAGGAAGCCCTCGAGCGCATGGTGGGCTACGCGGACGAGCACGGCTCCGACGTGGTCGTCGGCAAGATGGTCGGAACCAACGGCCGCTACGTGCATCAGAAGCTCTACAAGAAGAACGACCCCGACATCAGCCTCTTCCGCTCCAGCCTGCCTTTCACGCTGGCGAACACCAAGCTCTTCCGCCGTGAGCTGGTGGAGAAGCACGGGCTGCGCTTCCCCGAGGACCTGGCGGTCGGCAGCGACCAGCCGTTCACCATCGAGGCGTGCGTCCGGGCCCGGAAGATCTCGGTCCTCTCGGACTACACCTTCTACTACGCGGTGAAGCGCGGCGACGCGAGCAACATCACCTACCGGGCCGATCACCTGTCCCGGCTGCGCTGCACCGCCGCGATCATGAAGCATGCCGCCTCGCTCGTGGAAGCGGGTCCCGACCGGGACGCGCTCTTCGAGCGGCACTTCACGTGGGAGCTCGCCAAGCTCATCCAGGACGACTTCCCGGCGCTCGACCCCACGACCCGGCAGGAGGTCTGCGCGGGGATCGCCGCCCTCGCCGACGAGTACCTCACCGACGGGCTCAGGGACGCCCTGGACGTCAAGCGCCGCGTGCGGATCTGCCTTGCCCAGGCCGGCGCCGTGGACGAGCTGGTCCGCGCCATCACCGACGAGGCGGAACACGGAGCGCCGCCGTTCCACCTGGAGGACGGCCGGGCCTTCGCGCTGTACCCCGGCTTCCGCGACGAGACCTCCGGCCTCCCCGACCGCGTCTACGAACTGGTCGGTGAGTCCGTGCCCGGGAGGCTGGCACAGGGCACGGAGCTCATTTCCGTGGACTGGGACCAGGCCGGCGACGACCTGTTCCTGGTGCTCACCGCCCGGGTCGGCGTCCTCGGCGACACCGGTTCCCTGACCGTGCGCCTGGCCAAGGGAGCCATGCCGAAGTCCGCGGACAAGCCAGGTGCGCGCCGACTGCCGTCCGGCCATGAACTCCCCGCACCTGAGGGGGAGTTCAGCGTCGATACGGCCGAGGGAGGCCGGGCGACGACGGTAAGCGCCCGGATTCCCGTCCACGCTGTCAAGTCGAAGCTCGGGGTCCGGGTGTACGTGGACGTGGCAGGCTCGACGTACGAGATCCCGGTGAAATCCGGCGGGAAGCCGCTGCCCCTGGCCCGCCGCTGGCGTCAGGCCGTCCCGTACAGGGTGGCGGCGAACCAGAACCCCAAGGGCCGGCTCGTGATCACGACGGCGCCCCTGTGGGAGATCAAACCCGGTGCGGGCAAGCGGCTGCGCCACATGCTGTCCAGGCTGAAGAGGAAAGTAACCCGATGAACATCTGTGTAGTCGCGCTCGGCAAGATCGGCCTTCCGCTCGCCGTGCAGTTCGCGGCCAAGGGCCACAAGGTCGTCGGCGCGGACGTCAACGCGAAGGTCGTCGAGCTGGTCAACGCGGCCACCGAGCCGTTCCCCGGCGAGCACGACCTGGACGTCAAGCTCAAGGAGACCGTAGGCGCGGGCCTGCTCTCCGCGACGACGGACACCGCCGCCGCGGTCGCCGCGTCCGACGCCGTCGTGGTCGTCGTCCCGCTGTTCGTGGACGCCGAGGGGATCCCCGACTTCGGCTGGATGGACGCGGCGACGAAGGCGATCGCCGCAGGTCTGAAGCCGGGCACCCTCGTCAGCTACGAGACCACCCTGCCGGTGGGCACCACCCGTACCCGCTGGGCGCCGATGCTCGCCGAGGGCTCCGGTCTGACCCCGGGACGCGACTTCCACCTCGTCTTCTCCCCGGAGCGCGTGCTGACCGGCCGCGTCTTCGCCGACCTGCGCCGCTACCCCAAGCTCGTCGGCGGCATCGACGAGGCGTCGTCGCAGCACGGTGTGGAGTTCTACGAGGCCGTGCTCGACTTCGACGACCGCGAGGACCTGCCGCGCCCGAACGGCGTCTGGGACCTCGGCACCGCGGAGGCCTCCGAGCTGGCCAAGCTCGCCGAGACCACCTACCGCGACGTCAACATCGGTCTGGCCAACCAGTTCGCCCGGTTCGCCGACAAGAACGACATCGACGTCAAGAAGGTCATCGAGGCCTGCAACAGCCAGCCCTACAGCCACATCCACCAGCCGGGCATCGCCGTCGGCGGCCACTGCATCCCGATCTACCCGCGGATGTACCTGTGGAACGACCCGGAGGCCACCGTCGTGCGCTCGGCCCGTGAGGCCAACGCCGCGATGCCCGAGTACTCCGTCGACCTGCTGGCCGCCGCCTACGGCGACCTGGACGGCGCCGGGGTCCTGGTGCTGGGCGCCGCCTACCGCGGCGGCGTCAAGGAGACCGCCTTCTCCGGCGTCTTCGGTGTCGTCGAGGCGCTGAAGGCGCGCGGCGCGGTGCCGTTCGTCTCGGACCCGATGTACACGGCGGAGGAGCTGACCGCGCACGGCCTCGTGCCGCACGAGGGCCAGACGGTCACCGCCGCGATCCTCCAGGCCGACCACGCGGAGTACCGCGAGCTGGCCGCCGCCGACCTGCCGGACGTCCGCGTCCTGGTCGACGGGCGCCGTACGACCGATCCGGCCAACTGGGCGGGCGTACGCCGCGTCGTCATCGGCGGCTGACCGGCCCTGTACCGACGGCTGAGGCCCCCACCCGGCACCGGGTGGGGGCCTCAGCCGTGCGCAGCCGGTCGGGGGCGTCAGGCGGCGGTACGCTCCGCGCGGTCCCTGTCCGCCGACCGGCGGGCCTCCTGCTCCAGCCGGGCGCGCAGCCAGCGCTGCGAGGGGCGTTCCACCAGCCTGTGCAGCAGCCAGGCCGACAACAGGATGACCGCTGTGGTCACCAGGAGCGTGGGCCAGGCACCGAGAGGTCCGTACAGGTTCCGGATCAGTGCCCATCCGAGCTCTTCGTGCAGCAGGTAGAGGGGGTAGACGAGTGCGCCCAGCGTGACGAACCCGGACCAGCGGATCCGGTCGAGCTTGTGCAGCGCGACGGCCAGCACGAGCAGGTAGAAGACGGTCACCAGCGCCAGAGCGATGTAGGGATGCCGGTCCATCCCCCGGTCATGACGCAGACCGTCGGCGTGCTGGACCAGGTCGCTCTGCATGACGAGCCAGCTCGCGGCCAGCAGACCCCAGAGCTTGAGGTCCGGCCCGAAGCGGTACATCAGGTACATCGCGATGCCGCCGACGAACAGCGCGGTGTTGAGCGGCTGGGCGAAGATGCCGAGGACCGGGACCTGGTTGCCCTGCTGCTGGATCAGGACGCTCGCCAGCAGCCACAGCCAGCAGAAGACGCTGACCCTGCGGTAGTCGAGGCCCTTCCAGATCACCAGGAGGAAGATCAGGTAGAAGGTGAGCTCCGCCCACAGCGTCCAGTACGCGCCCACCAGGTGCTGGGCGGACAGGGGCACCTGGAGCATGGTGAGGTTCGTGAGCGACTCACTGATGCTGGGGCCGGTGCGGGAACCGTCCGGCAGAGCACGCCACACCACGAACGCGACGGCCGCCGAGAACCAGTAGGCGGGGAACAGCCGCAGGAACCGGGCCCGGACGAACTGCCCGGGGGTGCGGCCCCAGGCGGACAGGCAGATCACGAAGCCGCTGATCAGGAAGAAGAGCTGGACACCGTAGGAGCCGTAGGAAGTCACCGGGAAGAGCCATGGGAACAACTCCTTCGGATTCACACCCCAGTTGGCCTTCGTCGCCGCGTCCACCCCGGTGAAGTGGAAGGCGAGCACGGCAAGCGCGGCGACGACCCGCAGCGCGTCCAGGGCGTGCAGCCGGGGCGCGGGGGCCCGGGGGACCTCCGGCGGGGCTGTAGCGGCGGCAGCCTGATGGCTGGGTGCCTGGACCTCGGTTCGGGACATGTCGGCCTCGTCAGGCTTATCGGGCACCTCAAAGGGGTACCGTGCCCGGTCATCCTAAAGACCACGCGAACGGGCCGTGACCGGGGTCCACGCTGTCCTGCCGGGCGCTGTCACTCCGCGTTCGTCCGTACCGTCTGCTGAGCGGGGATACCGGCGGGAGGGACGCAGAGCAACGCGTCGAAGCGCGGGCCGACCATGCTCCAGTCCCAGGTCGAGACGGCCTGCTCGGAGACCTCGTGCCCGGCCTTGAGCCAGCTGTCCTCGGATGCGTTGACCGCGAGGATCCGCGCGGCGGCCTCGGCGGGTGTGGAGACCACCCATGCGTCGGGGAACAACGAACGGGCGCCGTGCGGCCGGCCCGCGAAGAACGGCCAGTCCCGGACGACCGGGACCGCACCGCTGGCAGCGCCCTCCACCAGGCCCAGGTGCCAGCTCTCGCGTACGGACGTGCTGAGGACCAGCCCGATCTCCGTCAGCTCGGCGGACACATCGTCCGTGTGGCCGCTCAGGTGCACCGCACCGGCAGCGACGAGCGGTGCCAGTTCCGCGGCGAACGCCGTGTGGTAACGGCCGAGAGCCGGGCCGACGGCCGGATCCATGGGCTCCCCGACCAGGCGCAGCCGGTAGCGACCGTCCTGCCGGCGGAGGAGGCGTAACACCTCCAGGGCCCAGCGGGGGTCCTTGGCGACCTGACCGACGCCGATGAGGCCGAGGGTGAACCGCGCCCCGGGCTCCTTCGGCAGGGAAAAACGGGTGAGGTCGACCGCGTTGTCGATGACATGGGCGGCCGGAGCCCCCGGTTCCTGGAGCCGGGGCAGCGTCGCCACGGCCAGGTCCCGCAGATGCTCGCTGACGAACACCAGATCGTCGACGCGGGAGAAGTCCACCAGGTGCGGCCAGTAACTGAACGTCTCGTAACTGTGCAGCCGCACCACCACCCGGGCCGTGCCGGGGTCGACGAGGGTGAGAAACGCGGCAGCGGCGGTGCACCAGTCGACGAAGACGACATCGGCCCAGTCGAGGTGCGGCCGCAGAGCCTCCTCCGTCTGCTCCGCGTAAGTGCTCCGGATCCCGATGCCACAGGCGATCATCCGGCCCAGGCCCTTGGCGAGCGGAGCCGTCACGGGGTCGGCTGCCGTGTTCAGGACCCGTACGTCGACCCCTGGGTGTTCCCGGTAGTGGGCCAGGATCACCGGCAGGAAATTGTCGTTCGCGCTGTGCACGACGAGCAGCCGCATCGGCCGGTCCGCCGGCGGGGCGGCTGCCGGGGCGCTACGGCCGCGCGGTGCCCGCAGCGCCCGCAGGACGCGGCTGCGGCGCAGGGGAGCGGTGAACCGGACCGGCTCGGTGACGAGCGGCGAGGTGAGGCCGTCGAGATGGGCGACCCGGTGGAAGGCGAGGATCAGCGCCTTGGCGGCCGACGCGGCGGCGGCCTTGCGACGGCCGGCCCTGTGGTGCTCGTCGGCGCACTCCAGTTCCGCAGCGTAGGCCTGTGTCAGGTGGCGGGGCAGGTGTCCGAGCCGCAGCCTGGTCTCCGCGGCTTCCGTCAGCGCGTCGGCCCTGGCCCGGGGATCTCGGATGCGGTGACCCGCCACGCCCAGGACTCTCTCGGCCAGGGCCGGGTTCTTGACGCCTGCCATCCGGTCGGTGGCCCAGCGTGCGAGGCCGACGAGTCGCTCGTCGGAGAGGCGCGGTGTCTGCACAACGAAGCTCCACGGTCCGGGTCAGGGACTTGGACCGTACGGGCTTCGCCCGGGTAACGGAAGGGTGAATTTTCATCGGCGAGAAGGCTTCCGCACCGGTCTCGGACACTCTTGCCCCGAAGCCGTGGGCATCGGGGCAGAGGTGTCGGACGTCCCCCGGGCCCCGCTGTGCTCAGAGAGCTTCGGCGGCGCGCTCGGTGAGGACGCCGTCGGCCTCGTCGAACAGGGCGCCCGTCTGCGGGCACTCCCAGACGCCGGGCTCGTCCGTACGCTCGACGAGCTTGACGCCGCTACGGCCCACCCAGCCGATACGACGGGCCGGTACGCCCACGGCCAGGCCGAAGTCCGGGACGTCCTTGGTCACCACCGCGCCGGCCGCCACCATGGCCCAACGGCCGATCCGTACGGGCGCGACGCACACCGACCGTGCGCCGAGCGAAGCGCCCTCGGCGACCTTCACGCCCACGGCCTCCCAGTCCCCGCCGCGCTTCTGCTTCCCCTCGGGGTCGACGGAGCGCGGGTTGTGGTCGTTGGTGAGGACCACGGCGGGACCGACGAACACGCCGTCGCCGAGCTCGGCCGGCTCGTAGACCAGGGCGTAGTTCTGCAGTTTGACGTTGTTGCCGATCTGCACACCCGTGCCCACGTATGCACCGCGGCCCACGACGCAGCCCTCGCCGAGCCTGGCGCCCTCGCGGATCTGTGCGAGTTCCCAGACGCTGCTCCCGGCGCCGATCTCGGCGCTGTCGTCGACCTGGGCGGTGGGCTGGACTCTGTAGTTCACGTGGTGCGCCTTCCGGAGAGCGGACTTGCTCCGCGAGCATACGATCCCCCACAGCGCATGCGGCACGCGGCACCGCGCCACGAACGGCGGCCTCGCCCCTCGGTTCGAGGGGCGAGGCCGCCGGCGGGACGAGGCAGGTCAGCCCTTCGGCGAGATGAAGGCCAGAGCGGGGCCCGCGCCGATCGGGCTCGAGGCTGTGTCCCAGTTGAACCAGCCGGTCTTCTGAACCTGATGGCTCTCGTTGCCGCCCACCGTCTCGATCTGCTTCCCGTCGGAGGAGACGGTCACCACGATGTTCACGTGGTCGGCTTCGCCGTCGGTCAGACTGCCGTCTGTGTCGTAGAGCACCGCATCGCCCACCTTGGGGGAGCCGGTTCGGTACGTGTCGTGCTTCAGTCCGTACTCACGGAGGCTGATCGCTCGGGCGTCCACCTCCGATGAGCCTGTCACGTCGTTACCGGCCCAGATGTACTTGACGAACTCGGCGCACCAGGCACGGCTGTAGTCGAAGTCGTAGTCGTTGAAGTCGTTGCCGACTTCGGCCCTGGCGTCCTTGGCGATGTCCTGTCCCAGCGTGCTGACCGACTTGCAGGTGACTTGGCCGGGTGCGGCGGAGAGGAGGTTCTGGGTCCAGCCGGAGGTGTCGACCGGGTCGTCGTTGTGGTAGGTGATGTCGTCTCCGTTGCCGTCGGAGATGTTGGCGTCCTTGTACCAGTACATGGCACCGGTGGTGGCGATGCGGCCGTAGTGGAAGCCGCTGCCGGAGGAGACGACCTGGTCGAATCCCGACCAGCCCGATTCCTTCAGGTCGTCGCGCTTCCACGCCCCGCCGATGATCTTGTAGGAGAGGAGTTTTCCGGCTTCGGTGGTGGCGATGAGGCGGTCCTGGCCGACGGTGGTGAGGGTCTTGAGGACGAAGCCGGTGCCGATTTCGGCGCGTTGGCCGATGTGTTCGACGCCCTTGGGTTTGGCCTGGGAGACGAGGTACTGGAGGAGGGTGCCGTCGGCGGTGGTGCCGTAGAGGTGTCCGTAGCCGTCGTAGCTGAGCTTGTCGTGGGTCCAGCCCTTGTCGACGATCTTGTCGATGGCGGAGACGGCGAGGGTTTCGTCGTTGGTCTGGACGTCGATGCGGTAGAGGGCGCCGGCGGTGGAGGTGACAAGGATGGTGTTGAAGTTGAGGGTGGCCATGGCCTTGGGTTCGAAGCCCAGGTCGGGGCCTGTGCGGGTTCTGATGCGGTTGCCGGTGCCGGGTGTGATGGCGGAGTAGGTGAGACGGCCGTCGTCGAGGATGCCGTAGATGGACGAGGTACCGGTGCACACCTGCTCGGCGGCCTGAGCGGTCCCGGTGCTCGCGGTCAGCAGGCTGAGCGAAACGGCACCGGCGAGCAGCAGGCTCACGGCCCTGCCGGTGTTTGTGGTCGTGGTTCTCATGTCTGGTTCCCCCGGAGCTCTGGTTGTTACTGCCAGCTCATGTCGTTCGTGCCGATGACCACGGGTGCCTCGGCGCCTGACGCGGCGGGTGCGGTGGTGCCGGCCGCCGACACGGTGAGGCCGAACACAGCGACTGCGATCACCGGGGCGAGAAGGATGATTCGGACGGCCTGGAGGTGACGGATGACGCGCATGGCTGTGGCTGGCCCTTCGTGTGTCGGACGGTGACCCGAGTGACAGGCAGGTCGCCGGAGCCGTACCGCGGTGGTGCGGCTCCGAGCGGTGATGCATAGCCAAGCCGCAGCTCAGAGGGGGCGGAAGGACCTGGGGCTGGCCCGAAACGGCCGTGGATGGTTCTGTCCACACGCCGGCGGCCACGGGGCCGGCAGGGTCGGGGTTCCTCGGCTCATGGAGGACCCATGGGGGGGAGCAGAGGGATGATGAGAGGCACGCCGACCTCCCGCAGCACTGCGGGAGGCAGACGTTTTTCGTCGAGCAGGCGACGGCAGATCTTCTCGGTCCTCACCTCCGCTTCGGCCAGCGACCCGGCCAGCAGGAAAAAGCCCAGCACGAAACCGCCGGGCGGCGTCGGATGGACCGACACGTGCTCCACCTGGTCGGCCGGGGAGAGTGAGGCGTGCACCGATTCACCCGTGTCGCCGGGAAATCCGAACGGACCGAGGGCGGCGAAATGTGCATGGACGAGGAACATGTTCTTCACCATGACCGGACGCGGTGGAAGGACCCGGCCGTAACACCTGGACGCTTCCGGCAATGACCTCATCGGGCCTGGACACGGGCCGGAAGCGGCCAGTTGTGCGGTGATCCATTGAAGTGGTCGTGAAGGTCCTGAGACGATCCGGCTGTAGGACTGTGTCAACTGACGCCGGGGGGAACGCACGTGTTGACCGAGCTCGGACTGGATGTGACAGCCGAAGCTGTCTATCGGGCCATGCTGTCCATGCCCAGCGCGGACATCGCCGCCCTGGCCGGTGAGCTCGGCTCGTCCACCGTCGCGGTCCGCCGGGCGTTGGACGAGCTGAGTGGGCTGGCACTCGTACGGCCTTCGGCCCAGGACCCCGGGCGGTTGTGGGCCGTGTCGCCCGACATCGGGATGGAGATCCTGATGGCCCGCAGACAGGCACAGCTGACCGCGCAGCAGGAGCGACTGGATGCGTCACGGGCAGCGGCGGTCCAGCTGATCGCGGAGTATGCCGAGCTGACTCCTGAGACACGCCAGCCGGGGGTCGAACAACTTGTCGGGCTCGATCGGATACGCGATCGGCTGGTGTCCCTCACGCACGGCACCAAGGAGGAGGTCCTGTCTTTCTCGCCCGACTCGGTGCTGACGGACGCCGCGATCGCCGCTTCGCGCCCTCTGAACGAGGAACTGCTGGGCCGAGGAGTGCGCATGCGCACCGTCTACCTCGACAGTGTCCGTAACAGCCGTCCGACGATCGAGCACGCGAACTGGCTCGCCGGAATCGGGGGTGAAGTCCGTACGGCGGCCCTGCTGCCCATACGCATGCTCATCGTGGACCGGTCCACCGCATTGATCCCGGTCAGGAGCGACGACACCGCGATGGGAGCGGCCGTCCTGACCGGTGAAGGCATGCTGACCGCGCTCCACGCGCTCTTCGAGTCCGTCTGGGCCGGCGCCCAGCCGCTCGCCGACGCGCCGGCCTGCGGGGCGGACGGCCTCACTCCTCAGCAGGCGACGGCCATCCGTCTGCTGGCGGAAGGGCACACCGACGAAGCCATCGCCAAGCGCCTGGGTGTTTCGCCGAGGACCGCGCGGAGGATGGCGAACGACCTGATGGAACGATTGTCGGCACGCAGCCGCTTCGAGGCCGGGGTCCGTGCGGTTCAGCGGGGCTGGCTTCCGTCGCACGTCTGAACCCGGGGTGCGAGGGGGTGGCGATCTGCCGCGGGGCCGGCCCGGGAGTGTGCCGCGGAGGGAGGAGGACCACGCCGTATGCCGACCGGTGACGGCTGGTTTGACCCCTTGCCCGCGGCCCCGTAATCTTGACCCTCGGCGTGTTTCTGTGCGCCTACCCCTGAGCACATCCCTCCCGGTGATCCGTCCCCGGGGGAGGCCGCTCATCCTTCCGGACTGTCGCGGGCCCCGGCCCGCGCGGGCGGCTGGCATCAGGGGATCCGTTCCGAGTGAGAGAGAGATCCGCGTGTACGCCATCGTGCGCAGCGGTGGTCGCCAGCACAAGGTTGCTGTCGGCGACATCGTTGAGGTTGACAAGATTTCCACCGCCAAGGTTGGCGACACGGTCGAGCTCTCGACCCTGCTCGTTGTCGACGGTGACGCCGTGACCAGCGACCCGTGGGTCCTGGACGGCATCAAGGTCCAGGCCGAGGTCGTGGACCACCACAAGGGCGCGAAGATCGACATCCTTCGCTACAAGAACAAGACGGGTTACCGCCGTCGCCAGGGTCACCGCCAGCAGTACACGGCGATCAAGGTCACCGGTATCCCCGCGGCTGCGAAGTAAGGGACTGAGGAGACATGGCACACAAGAAGGGCGCATCGTCCACTCGGAACGGGCGCGATTCCAATGCTCAGCGGCTCGGCGTGAAGCGCTTCGGCGGTCAGGCCGTCAACGCCGGTGAGATCCTGGTCCGCCAGCGCGGCACCCACTTCCACCCGGGCACGGGCGTCGGCCGTGGCGGCGACGACACGCTGTTCGCGCTGACCGCCGGTGCGGTGGAGTTCGGTACGCACCGTGGCCGCAAGGTCGTGAACATCGTTCCCGTCGCCGCCTGAGTCAGGCGCGACCGAACGGCACAGCACCTTCCGAGGGCGGATCTCAGCTTTCCCGGTAATCGGGGAAGCGGGTCCGCCCTCGGCGCGTTACGTCAAGAGACATTCCCGTATTTTTCCGCAGTACCTGGAGGCCCCCGACCATGACCACCTTCGTGGACCGCGTCGAGCTGCATGCCGCCGCGGGTAACGGAGGCCACGGCGTGGCCTCCGTACACCGTGAGAAGTTCAAGCCGCTCGGCGGCCCCGACGGGGGCAACGGCGGACGTGGCGGCGATGTGATCCTCGTCGTCGAGCAGTCCGTCACCACGCTGCTGGACTACCACCACCACCCTCACCGCAAGGCCACCAACGGTCAGCCCGGCGCGGGTGACAACCGTTCGGGCAAGGACGGCCAGGACCTCGTGCTGCCCGTCCCGGACGGCACCGTGGTCCTCGACAAGGCCGGCAACGTCCTCGCCGACCTGGTCGGCCAGGGCACCACCTTCGTCGCAGGCCAGGGCGGCCGCGGCGGCCTCGGCAACGCCGCGCTCGCCTCCGCCCGCCGCAAGGCGCCCGGCTTCGCGCTGCTCGGCGAGCCGGGGGAGAGCCGGGACATCGTCCTGGAGCTCAAGACCGTCGCCGACGTCGCCCTCGTCGGCTACCCGAGCGCGGGCAAGTCCTCGCTGATCTCGGCACTCTCCGCCGCCAAGCCGAAGATCGCGGACTACCCGTTCACGACCCTCGTGCCCAACCTGGGCGTCGTCACCGCCGGTTCGACCGTCTACACCATCGCCGACGTCCCCGGGCTCATCCCGGGCGCGAGCGAGGGCAAGGGCCTCGGCCTGGACTTCCTGCGGCACGTCGAGCGGTGCTCGGTCCTGGTGCACGTCCTGGACACCGCGACACTGGAGTCGGACCGTGACCCCGTCTCGGACCTCGACATGATCGAGGAGGAACTGCGGCTGTACGGCGGCCTGGAGAACCGCCCGCGCATCGTCGCCCTCAACAAGGTCGACATCCCGGACGGCCAGGACCTCGCCGAGATGATCCGCCCCGACCTGGAGGCGCGCGGCTACCGCGTCTTCGAGGTCTCGGCCGTCGCGCACAAGGGCCTCAACGAGCTCTCGTACGCCCTCGCCGGGATCATCGCCGAGGCCCGGGCCACCAAGCCGAAGGAGGAGTCGACCCGGATCGTCATCCGGCCCAAGGCCGTCGACGACGCCGGCTTCACGGTGACCGTGGAGGAGGACGGCATCTACCGCGTGCGGGGCGAGAAGCCCGAGCGCTGGATCCGTCAGACCGACTTCAACAACGACGAGGCCGTCGGCTACCTCGCCGACCGGCTCAACCGTCTCGGCGTCGAGGACGAGCTCCGCAAGGCGGGCGCCCAGGCCGGCGACGGCGTGGCCATCGGGCCCGAGGAGAACGCGGTCGTCTTCGACTGGGAGCCGACCATGGCCGCCGGAGCCGAGATGCTGGGCCGTCGCGGTGAGGACCACCGTCTGGAGGCTCCCCGCCCCGCCGCGCAGCGCCGTCGCGAGCGCGAGTCCGAGGCCGAGGCCGCGCAGCGCGAGTACGACGAGTTCGACCCCTTCTGACCGGTGCGCCGGGCACCCTCCGCACGCGGCGGGAGGTGCCCGGATTCACAGAGAACTGCCAGGTGGCGGGCGGTGCGGGGGCCGGCGTTGTGCAAATTGCGTGACACGTCTGTGGAGTCCGTCACTCCGGATACCGGGTGCGACGGGCCCGATCCGCCTGGCCAGGCGGTGAACTGCGGGTTTCCCAGAGGCGAGCGCCGGTAAACGTCCGCCTTGCGAGACAGTCACGGAGAGTGCGACCATCACACTGTTCCCCCCTGTCGTCGCAAGGTAGGTCGTCTGTGTCTGTGCCGCATGAAGCCAAGCCCCGGACCACAGCGGTCGTGCTCGCCGGCGGGACCGGTCAGCGTGTGGGCCTGTCGATCCCCAAGCAGCTGCTGAAGATCGCCGGTAAGGCAGTCATCGAGCACACGCTGAGCATCTTCGAGAACGCCGAGGACATCGACGACGTCATCGTGCTGATGGCGCCCGGCTTCGTGCCCGACGTCGAGAAGATCGTCGCCAAGGCCGGGCTGACCAAGGTCACCAGGATCATCGAGGGCGGCACCACCCGGAACGAGACCACCGAGCGTGCCATCGCGGCCCTCGGCGAGGGGCTCGCGGCGGGCGAGGACCGCAACGTCCTCTTCCACGACGCCGTCCGCCCGCTCCTGTCACAGCGGGTCATCAAGGACTGCGTCGCCGCCCTCGACCGCTACCAGGCGGTCGACGTGGCGATCCCGTCCGCCGACACGATCATCGTGACCCGCACCCACGGCGAGGACGGCGAGTTCATCACCGACGTCCCGGACCGGTCCCGGCTGCGCCGCGGCCAGACCCCGCAGGCGTTCAAGCTGTCCACGATCCGCAAGGCGTACGAGGTCGCGGCAGGCGACCCGAACTTCCAGGCGACCGACGACTGCTCGGTCGTCCTGCGGTACCTCCCCGACGTGCCGATCTACGTGGTCGCGGGCGACGAGTACAACATGAAGGTGACCCAGCCGGTCGACGTCTTCATCACCGACAAGCTCTTCCAGCTGGCTTCCACCGCCGCCCCCCGCCAGGCCGACGAGGCCGCCTACCGTGAGCTGCTCTCGGGCAGGACCCTGGTCGTCTTCGGCGGGTCGTACGGCATCGGTGCCGACATCGCCACGCTCGCCGAGCAGTACGGCGCCAGCGTGTACGCGCTGGGCCGCTCCACCACCGGTACGCACGTCGAGAACCCGGAGCACATCGACGAGGCGCTGTCCAAGGCGTACGCCGAGACCGGCCGCGTCGACTACGTGATCAACACCGCGGGCGTCCTGCGCATCGGCAAGCTGGCGGAGACGGACGACGCGACGATCCAGGAAGCGCTGAACGTCAACTACCTGGCGCCCGTGCAGATCGCCCGCGCCTCGTACAAATACCTGGCGGAGACCCAGGGACAGTTGCTGCTCTACACCTCCAGCAGTTACACCCGGGGCCGTGCCGAGTACAGCCTCTACTCCTCCACCAAGGCCGCGATGGTGAACCTCACGCAGGCGCTGGCCGACGAATGGGCGGGTGAGGGCATCAGGGTCAACTGCGTGAATCCGGAGCGCACCGCGACCCCCATGCGGACCAAGGCGTTCGGCCAGGAGCCGGAGGGCTCGCTGCTCTCCTCCGAGGCCGTGGCGCGCACCTCCCTGGACGTCCTCCTGTCCGCGATGACGGGCCACGTCATCGACGTACGGCAGCAGGACCCGACCCGTGATGTCACCGAGGCCTCGGGCTTCGAGCAGGCGCTGGCCTCGGTCCTGGACCGTCAAGAAGATGTGTAATAATTCTTGACAAATGTACTTTTATGGGCCTCTGGATTTACCGAAAGGTGAAATCCAGAGGCCCGAGTGCGTGAAGTCGAATCTTCACATTTTCCTCCGTACGTGAAACAACCGGCACCCCCTGGAGCAGGTTCTTCGTGATTTCGACAGCCATTCGCCTGGCCCGTGTGGGCAGCCGGTCAGAACTGCTGGCAGCGATACTGATGATGCTGGGATATCCCTGCGTCATGGTCGCCGCACTTCTCCCCGACATCTGGTTCTTCGCGGCGGCCACGGCTGTCACCTACATCTCGGACTGGTATCTGCACCAGCGCGGCAGTTATCTGCTCAACCGGCTCGGCAAGGTGCGGGCGGGGCTGTCCATCCGCTTCCTGCTCCGCCAGCTGATGATCATCCTGCTGCTGGCCAGGCTGGACCTCGCCGAGGAACCGGTCTTCTACGCGGCAGTCGCGTGCTTCCTCCTCTTCTACGGTCTCCAGGCCCCGCACGGCGCGCTGACGACGCTGATCCGGCTGCGCCGCAGCCTGCCGATCGTGACCCGGAACGTGGACCTGCACGCCGTCCGCATCCCCGACGCACCGCCGCGCACGCTGCTGCACCGCTCCAGCGAGAAGATGCTCCACCTCGACCTCCCCGCGGTGGCAGGCGTCCTGGCCGCCGCCGGTACGGGTGAGGACCTCATCGGGTACATCGGTGCCGCGGTGACCCTGCTGACGGCCGTCGGGTACAACGCCCTCCTCGTCCCGTACCTGCGCCGGAGCCGGCGGGCGCCGTCGGCCCCCGCCGTGCTGAAGGCCCTGGACACCTGGCTGAGCGAGTACCAGCCGACCGTGGTGCTCTACTTCTCCGGCTCCAACGAGTCCGCGTACCAGTGCAACATGTGGCTCGACACCATGGCCGCCGTCGAGGGGCGCCCGCTGATCATCATGCGCGAGCGCAACCTGGTCCCGCAGCTCGCGGACACCTCCGTACCCGTGGTCTGCGTGCCGGCCGGCACCCACCTGATGAACATGGACCTCTCCACCGTCCGCGTGTGCCTGTATCCGGCCAACGTCGGCAAGAACATCCACATGCTGCGTGTCCCGACCATGAAGCACGTGTTCATCGGCCACGGCGACAGCGACAAGCTGGCCAGCGTCAACCCGTACTCCAAGGTGTACGACGAGGTGTGGACGGCCGGCCGCGCGGGCCGGGACCGCTACGCCCTGGCCGACGTCGGTATCCGCGACGAGGACATCGTCGAGGTCGGGCGGCCGCAGCTGGCTCCCATCCGGAGCTGGACCGGCACCACGAAGAACCCCATCCCGACGGTGCTGTACGCCCCCACCTGGGAGGGCTGGGACGACAACCCCGGCAACACCTCGCTGCTGCTGGCCGGTGAGAACATCGTCCGCCGGCTGCTGACGGCCGACAGCCCGGTCCGGGTCATCTACAAGCCGCATCCCTTCACCGGTATCCGCAGCGCCAAGGCCAGGGCCGTCGACGCCCGGATCAAGGAGCTGGTCGCCAGGGCCGCGCAGGAGCGCGCCGCCGACCCGCGCTGGGTGAAGGAGGCTTCGGCCGCCGCTGCCGGGCAGAAGGCGGCCAAGGCCGAGCTCACCCGTGTCGCGGCCCGTCTGACGGAGCTGGCGAAGCCCGGGCGGGCCGGGGGGGACGAGTCGGAGGAGTCGCGGGTCGCGCTCGCCGACCCGGCCCGGCAGGCCGAGATCGCCACCCTGAGGGCCGCGTGGGACGACGCCTACTGGGGCTCCTTCGGCTGGTGGGAGCACAGGACGGTGACCGGTGCGCAGCCGAAGCTGTACGACTGCTTCAACCAGTCCGACGCCATGGTCTCGGACATCTCCAGTGTGGTGTCCGACTTCATCGCGAGCGGCAAGCCGTACGCGGTGACGGATTCGGCCGAGGTCGGTCCGGACGAGTTCAGGCGCCAGAACACCGCTGTACGGGCGGCCGTCATCCTCTCCAACAGCGCGGAGGAGATCGACGTGTTGCTGCGTGCCGTCGCCGACCCGGCGGCGGACTCGCTGGCCGGAGCCCGCCACGAACTGAAGAGCTACCTGCTGGGGCCGGACGAGCCCACCTCCATGGAGCAGTTCAACGCCGCCGTCCGGGCGCTCGCGGCCAAGGCCGAGGCCCGTAACGCGGGCGTCGCGCAGCGTCTGGGCGAGCAGGCGCCCGCCCCGCTGCCCGACCTCGAAGCCGTGTCCAGCGGCGCCGGGGACGGGCTGGCGGAGATCGTCGCCGAGGTGGAGGCCGCGGTCGATCCCGATGTGGCGGCCGTCCCGGACCCCGACGCGGGCATCGGCGCGGGTCCTTCGGCGCTCCGCTGACCGCAGCGTGTCCGGACGGCAGCGAGAAGTGGCACTGACGCCCGGACACGGGTGCGCGCCCGGACGGGAAGTTGGCCGCCGGAGCGGCACCGGCAGCCGGGCGCCGAGCTGACGGCCAGGTGTGATTCAGCTGTCCTTCAGTTGTTCGAAAGTTGTCCGGTTCGTGACGCAACCCGCCCGACGGCCCGCTCGTCTCCTCCTCGGAGAGGGGACGGGCGGGCCGTTCGGCGTGTCCGTGCATGGAGCACGCCAGATGTCGTCGTTCTATCGTTTCTCCTGATCAGTACGAATATGTGTGAACCGGGGAGAAATGAGCAGCAGCGCACCGGATGTGACCGTCATCATCGGCGCCTATCAAGCGATGCCCTACCTGATCCGCTGCCTGGAGTCCGTGGAAGCGCAGACACTTCCGGCCGGGCGTATGGAGATCGTGGCGATAGACGACGGGTCGACCGACGGCACGGGGGAGTACCTGGAGGAGTTCGCGGCCCGGACCGCCATCGACATGCGTGTCGTGCGCCAGGAGAACTCCGGTGGCCCCAGCGGCCCGCGCAACCGCGGTATCGGCCTCGCCCGCGGCAGGTACGTCTTCTTCCTCGACGCGGACGACTACTTCGGTGAGGAAGCACTGGAGCGCATGGTCGCGATGGGCGACCGGGCCGGCACCGATGTGGTGCTGGGCAAGGTCGTCGGCGTCAACCGCGGTGCGGCGAAGTCGATGTGGAAGCAGACGGTCGAGCGGGCCGATCTCTACTCCTCCAACATCAAATTCACCCTGAGCGCCCAGAAGCTGTTCCGGCGGGATCTTCTGGTCCGGCTCGGGATGACCTTCGACGAAGGCCTCAAGACGGGTGAGGACGCGCTCTTCACCATGGAGGCGTATCTGCGGGGCAACGGTGTCTCCGTCGTCGCCGACTACACCTGCTACTACCTGGTGGGCCGGGACGACGGCAAGCACGTGACGAAGAGCGGCAGTTACGTCCTGCGCTTCGACTCGGCCCGTGCACTGGCGGGGCTCATCGCCGCCCATGTGCCACCGGGGCCGAAGCGGGACATCCTGATGGTCCGGCCGTTCGTCATCACCCTGCTCCCGCAGTTCGGGCCCGCTCTGCTGCGGCAGTCCGACGAGGTGCGGAAGAAGAAGATGGAACTGGCGGCACCGCTGCTGGAGAGCTACTGGTCGCCGGGTCTGGCCCGTCGCCTCAAGGTCCACGAGCGGCTCCGGCTGGTCTGTGTCTCCCAGGGCAGGCTCGACCTGCTCCTGGACATCCTGCGGTTCATGAGCGACAAGAAGGAGCCCCGGGCGGTCCGCAAGGGTCTTCGAGGCCGGCTGTACCTGACCTACCCCCACTTCGCAGAGGGGGCGCTGCCCCTGTCGGCCTACGAGGTGACCGTGCCCGAACGGATCGGACGCAAGCGGATCGACGTACCGGGGCGCCAGTCCACTGCTGCTTTCCTGCGACGGCTGGCAGGCAAGGCTCGCAGGACGGCCCGGTCCGCCGGCCTGCGCATGCCGCGCCGTACCCACAAGATCTGAGGCGGGCACGGGCGGCAGCGGCAGTGGACGCCGGCGCTACTGCTCGGGGCGCAGCAGCCTCCGGACAGGGCGTCCCACCACACGGCGGGCCCGCCGGTAGGCGGACGGCCACGCGGGCGCTCCCTGACCGGCCTGGACCTTGACGCTGACCTGGCCGGTCTTCTTGTCGAGCTGACTGCGCAGCAGGGCGTTCTGCGCGGCCAGTTCCTCCATCCGGCCCTGCATCCAGCTGAAACGGCTGCTCAGCGAATCGGGATCGGAGTCCGTCCACGGGCGGACGGCGGGCGGAAGAGCGAGCTTGGACAGCTGCGCTTCGAACGCCTTGCCGCTGTCGCCGTGGTGAAAGGTGTTCTCCAGGCCGTTCTTCTCCATGAAGCCGGTGAAGCGCAGGAAGCGTTCCTTGTGGCCGTTCACCAGCTCGCCGAAGTCCGCCGCCTCGTACAGCTCGGCGGGATCGATGTCCTTGGGCGTCTCGGAGATCTTGCGGTGCGGAATGCCGAAGTACCGGCAGAGCTCCAGGGTCCGGGAGTCGCTGCAGAGCACGGTGCTCGGGACGCCGGCCAGCAGCGCCGCGATGTTTCCGTGGATGCGCGATCCGAACGAGAAGTCGAAGGCGCGCAGTTCGTCGATCCAGGTGGCCGGATCGACGTAGAGGCGGACCTTGCCCTCGCGGTACATCGGGTGGGAGGGGTGGGTCGGCATCGAGGTCTGGGCGCCGATCGGGTTCGACGTCTCCCGCCAGTGGAGCAGCTGGGCCTCGAGGAGGTTCTGCCCGACGAAACGCAGATGCGGATAACGCTCGTGGGCCTGACGGATGATGGCGTCGAGGCCGTGCGAACGTACGGCGCTGTGCGATCCGTTCACCGAGACGCGCGATTCCGCGGTGAGCGACTCGGCCTTCTTGTCGAGCGTGAACGTCTCGCCGTTCATGAACATGGAGGGGCACCCGATGACCTCGACGTCCCGGAAACCCATGTCCTTGAGGTACTGCTCGGTGAACTCGCCCCGCACGCCGATGGACGCGCTGCGGTTGAGTACCTCGGTGACGAATTCCCTGACGGTCGGCTCCATCGGCTTCAGCCGAGCCGCGTCGTACTTGAGGTCGGCCTGCGCGCCCACACCCAGGACGACGACGGGGATGCGCAGCTTCTTGATCAACTGCGTCATCCGCTTGAGGGGCCGCTCGAAGGTCGGACGGAACGCGTTCGCCAGGGGCACGACGAATACGTCGAACTCTTCGTTGATGCGGCCGGCCGCCGACGGATCCGTCCGGATGCCGTTCGAGAAGACCTCTGCCCGCGGAGTCGTGAGGATCTTGTGCGCCGCGTCGCTGAAGATCAGGTTTCCGGCGTTGGTGGCGAAGACGTCTCTGTGGAGGGACTCTTCGAGCGAAGCCACGTCGAAGGGGCTTTTGCCTGATCTGAGGAGAATGCGCCTCGGGCGGGTGGGTTCATCTGTCACGTAATAGAGGGTAGCCCCATGAACGGAGGGTGGAGATTACGTAAATGACTCCATTCGGGCACGGTGAAGGGTGACTCGGAGCGGCCGGTCCGAGTGGCGCCGCCCGTGTGATGACAGCAGCTGAGACGGCACGGCGCCGGTGCCGCCCCTCACGTAGATTGAGGAGCACCGAGCAGGACGACGTGATGGGGACGGGCGTACGTGTCAGGGGCAAGGGAATCCGAACGCGCGGCAGGAGCATCCGAAGGCGTCCTCCGCACACCCTCCGGTGGCGGCGTAGGGCCGAGGCCGGGTGTGACCGGAGCCCGCAGGATCGTCGTCAAGGTCGGGTCCTCCTCCCTCACCACCGCGGCAGGAGGCCTTGACGCCGACCGGGTCGACGCCCTGGTCGACGTACTCGCCAAGGTCAGGAGCGGCGGGGAGCGCGAGATCGTCCTCGTCTCCAGCGGTGCCATCGCGGCGGGCCTCGCTCCGCTCGGGCTCGTACGCAGGCCCAAGGACCTCGCCCGGCAGCAGGCCGCGGCCAGTGTCGGCCAGGGGCTGCTCGTCGCCCGCTACACCGCGTCCTTCGCCCGTTACGGCGTAAGGGTCGGACAGGTGCTCCTGACCTCCGACGACACCAGCCGGCGTGCCCACTACCGCAACGCCTACAGCACGCTCGACCAGCTCCTGGACATGGGCGCGTTCCCCGTCGTCAACGAGAACGACACGGTGGCCACGGACGAGATCCGTTTCGGGGACAACGACCGGCTCGCCGCCCTCGTCGCCCATCTGGTCCATGCCGACCTCCTCGTGCTCCTTTCCGATGTCGACGGTCTCTACGACGGAGATCCGAGCACCCCCGGCACCTCTCGTATCGCGGAGGTGAGCGGACCGGCCGACCTGGAGGGCGTCACCATCGGCAGTGCGGGCAAGGCGGGCGTCGGCACCGGAGGCATGGTCACCAAGGTCGAGGCGGCCCGGATCGCCACCGCCGCCGGAATCCCGGTCGTCCTCACCTCGGCGAGCCATGTCGCCGACGCCCTCGCGGGGCGCGACACCGGCACGTACTTCCACCGCACGGGGCGCCGCTCGGCCGACCGGCTGCTCTGGCTGGCGCACGCCTCGACGCCGCTGGGCGCCCTCACGCTCGACGAAGGAGCCGTACGCGCCGTCGTCGAGCGGCGCACGTCCCTGCTGCCCGCGGGGATCTCCGCCGTCGAGGGCGAGTTCTCCGCGGGCGACCCGGTCGAGCTGCGGGACCCCGCCGGCCGGGCCGTCGCCCGCGGGCTCGTCAACTTCGACGCCAAGGAGATCCCCCAGCTGCTCGGCCGCTCCACCCGTGACCTCGCCCGCGAACTGGGCCCCGCCTACGAGCGCGAAGTCGTACACAGGGACGATCTCGTCGTCCTCACGCCGCACCCGGCCCCCTGAGACGGCTGAAAGTCCAGCCTTCGGGCGGGCCTCTTCACGAAAACCGCCCCACGCCCGGCCCAGGGCTGGTCAACTTTGTCACGGGGAACCGAAGGGGTCAGCACAGCTACGCATTCACAGGAGGCCGCCGGTGAGACGAGCGCGCCCGGGGGCGCTGCCCCGCGGAACGGGCAGCCGCGCCCTGACCAGTGTCGGAGCGGGAGCCGACTACGTCGGCACGCCCTCCGACCAGACCGTCGAGCAGGAACCGGTGGCGAGGGACCAGGAGCGCATCCGCTCCAAGCTGTGGCACATCACCCTCAGCGTCTCCGGCAGCGAGACACCGCTGAAGGAGGTCAGGCGCGGACTGGAACAACTGGCGCACGACCATCCGTTCCTGCTGACCAGCCGGTACGCCAACGACCACGCGGAGATCCGTTACTGGGAAGAGGCCCGGGACCTCCACGACGCCGCGGCTGTGGCGCTGCGGCTGTGGGGCGAACACCGCTCCAGCGCGAAGCTCCCGCCGTGGGAGATCGTCGGTCTGGAGGTCATCGACCGGGAGACCTACCACCTGCGTATCGCCGAGGGCTACGGCCCGCCCCCGGCCGCGCCGGTCGGGGTGCACCCGTACTGACCGGCCGCGCCGGCCGGGGCGCACCCGTACTGTCCGGGTTCACCGGTCGGGGTGCCCCCGTACTGGCAGGGTTCACCGGCCAGGGTGCACGGCCTTCGAGACGGCTGTCTCGCATGACGGGATACGTGACGGATGCCCGCAGTGTGCGCACTACCCTGCGGGCATGACCACGCTTTCGCCGTACGACAACATGTCCCCGGTCGTCCAGGCCGCCTACCGGGCACGCGCCGCAGCCGACGACATCGCGCCACTCCCGCGCGCGGCGAAGGACGACGCCCTGCTGGCGATCGCGGACGCGCTCGAGGTGCGCACCAGCGAGATCGTCGAGGCCAACGCCGAGGACGTCGCGAAGGCCAGGGAGGCCGGGACGAGCGAGTCGATCGTCGACCGGCTCACCCTCACCCCGGAGCGGATCCGTGCGATCGCCGCGGACACGCGTGACGTGGCGGCCCTGCCCGACCCGGTCGGCGAAGTGGTCCGGGGCTCCACCCTGCCCAACGGCATCGATCTGCGCCAGGTGCGGGTGCCGCTCGGGGTGGTCGGCATCATCTACGAGG
>NZ_DATMVN010000271.1:0-9000 GCF_035563135.1 Streptomyces sp. | reverse complement strand
CTGCCGTCGAGCACGGGATGGTCCAGGAACTGCCGTATGTCATTGACGTAGGCGTTGGCGATGCCCGCCGCGTCGAGCACCTCCACGGCGCGGGCGCTGTCCAGGGCACGGAACCGCTCAGCGACGATCTCGTCGAGGTCGGCCCGGTGTGCGACACGGGCGGAGCCCGTCGCGAATCTGGTGTCCGCCACGAGGCCGGGGCTCCGGAGGAACGTCTCGCACAGGCTGGCCCATTCCCGCTCGCTCTGCACCGAGATCAGGACGTCCCTGCCGTCCTTCGCGGTGTAGGTCCCGTAAGGGGCGATGGTGGCGTGCCGCGTGCCCACCCGCGGCGGCTGGCTTCCGCCGTACCCGGTGTAGTACGCGGGCTGGTGCATCCACTCCGCCAGCGCCTCGAACAGCGATACGTCGACAGCGCGGGCGGCTCCGGTGGTGGCGCGGGTGAACAGGGCCGTGAGGATGCCGGAGTACGCGTACATGCCGGCGGCTATGTCCGCGATCGAGATCCCGACCCGGGCAGGCGCGTCCTCGCTGCCGGTCAGGGAGACCAGGCCGGTCTGACACTGCACGAGCAGGTCGTACGCCTTGCGGTCCGACCAGGGACCGGAGGAGCCGTAACCGGTGATGGAGCAGGCGATCAGGGAGGGGAACCGCTGTGCGAGGAAGGCGGCGTCCAGGCCGAGCCGGTCGGCAGCACCGGGTGCCAGGTTCTGGACGAAGACGTCGGCCCGGTCGAGGAGTTGACGGACGACGTGCCGGCCGCGGTCGGACTTCAGGTCGAGCGTGATCGACTCCTTGGACCGGTTGAGCCACACGAAGTAACTGGACTCGCCGCGTACGGTCGTGTCGTACCGGCGGGCGAAGTCACCACCGTCCGGCCGTTCGACTTTGATGACACGGGCGCCGAGGTCGGCCAGTTGACGCGTGGCGAAAGGTGCCGCGACCGCCTGTTCGAGGCTGACGACGGTGATGCCGGACAGGGGCAGGGCGGCATGCGGGTCATCAGCCCCGGCCGGTGGCCCGGGGGCGGTTGTGGGCATCTGCGGCTTCCTTCGCAAGTCCGGCTCCCGGTGGAGGCGGGCCTTCATCATCGGTGCTCGTTCCGGCGCTCGGGTAATAGCAAGTCCTGATGGGTCCATGCCCCGCATGGATGGCGAAAGGGTGAGATGGACGTCAAACAGCTCAGGGCCCTGGTCACGGTGGCGGAGGTGGGCAGCGTCACCCGGGCCGCCGCACTGCTTCACCTGGTGCAGCCGGCGGTCACCCGGCAGATCCGCTCACTGGAGCACGAACTCGGCGTTCCTCTGTTCGAGCGGAGTCGTCAGGGCATGCTGCCCACCGAGGCAGGCTTGATCATGGTCGACCGGGCGCGGCGGGCCCTCGGCGAACTGGAGCGTGCGCGCGCCGAGGTACGGCCGGTGTCCGGTGCGGTGTCGGGCACCGTCACCGTGGGGCTCCTGGACAGCACGAGCGACCTGCTCGCGGCACCTCTCGCCGCTGCTCTCGCGCAGCACCACCCCGGAGTGGAACTCCGCCTGGTCACCGCGTATTCGGGTCACCTCAAGCGGTGGCTCGCCGACGGGCAGCTCGATCTGACGCTGCTCTACGACCTGCCCGGCACGATGGCGTCCCTGATCACCCGCGCCCTGGTACGTGAGCGCCTGTGGGCGGTCGCCCCTCCCACGGAAGACCTGCCCGCCGGGCCCACCGTCTCCTTCGCCGAGCTCGCCCGGCACCCGCTCGTCCTGCCCACACCCGGACACGCCTTGCGCTCGCTCATCGACACCGCAGCGGCAGCGGCCGGCGTCCGTCTGGCCGTCGCCGTCCAGAGCGACTCGATGCGCGTACAGAAGCAGCTCGTCCTGGCCGGACACGGCTGGACCGTCCTGCCAGAGGTCGGCCTCAGCCGGGACACCGCGGAGGAGGCCGTGAGGGCCCTGCCCCTGGGCGAGCCCTCGGTGTGGCGTTCCGTCGTCCTCGCGACTGCGAGGTCCGCGCGCGCGACTCCGGCGGTCGAGGCCGTCGCACACGCGTTGATCCACGCGGTCACCACGGCCGTGCGCCACGGGCACTGGCCCTCGGCCCGGACTCCTGAGCACGAGGCCCGGGCGTGCGGCGGTCACCGGGGCGGGGAAGAGGCGAACGGGCCGCGCGGCCTGCCCCGCGCGGACGGGGCATGCGACCGGTGAATACACCCATCACCGATTTCTATTGTGCAACCGTTTCCGGTGCCGCCCATGATGGTGGAGCCTCGTCCGTTCCTCGCGGGTGCCCTCCGGCACGGTGCGCGGAGACAGGGAGACTGCCGTCATGCGCTCGTTCCCCGCTCCTCTCGAGTCCTACGTGGCGTCCTGGTGCCCGACACCCGTCAGGGACGACGATCCGTTGGCGCCCGCCCCCTCCGCGGCCCTGTCGGCGTGCCTCGACCTGCCGGAACCGGCGGCCGGCGCCGGGGACCCGCTGCCGCCTCTGTGGCACTGGCTCCACTTTCTCCAGTGGCCCGCACAGAGCGGACTCGGACCCGACGGGCATGTACGGGACGGAGGGTTCCTGCCGCCCCTTCCCGACCGCCGACGGATGTTCGCCGGGGGGCGCTGCCGGATCACCGCCCCGCTGCGCCTCGGGGTGCCGGCCGAACGCGTCAGCAGCCTGGGTCCGGTGGTGGCCAGGCACGGCCGTAGCGGCGAGCTCCTGTTCGTCACGACCCGGCACGAGTTCCGGCAGTCCGGGCGTACGTGCGTGGTCGAGGAGCAGGACACCGTCTACCGCTCGGGAACCGGCTCCGGCGTACGGAACGCGGCGCCCTTTGATGCCGCGCCCGCCCCGCGGACCGAGGGGCCTTGGACCCTGCGGATCCGTCCGGACGAACGGCTGTTGTTCCGGTTCAGCGCGCTCACCGCCAACACCCACCGCATCCACTACGACGCCCCGTACTGCCGCGACGTGGAGGGATATCCGGGCCTGGTCGTGCACGGCCCCTTGCTGGTCCTCCTCATGCTGGAACTGGTCCGTACCGGGGCTCCCGAACGTCACGTACGTTCGCTGTCCTACCGGTTGCGACAGCCCGTTTTCGCGGGTGAGGATGCCTGGGCGGTCGGCGCCCCCGCCGACGACGGGGCGGAACTGCGCATCGCGACCCTCGGCCAGGGCTGTCACGCGACGGCGACGGTGGCTTTCGGCTGACTCGGGCGGTGAACGACGATCGGCGCGCGGACACACCCCTCGCCGACGCGAGTGATCTGCTCGCCGCAGGGGGAGCAGCACGGCGGACCGCGGCGTGTGCCTCATGTCGTACCGCCGGACACGAGGCGGAGCATCCTCTTCTCCTTGGCGCCCCCAGGCGGAGCCTCCCGCCCCAGCGCGGCGGCGAGTTCGTCGACCACGGTGCCCACGAACGCGTGCATGTCGACCTCGATCGTGGTGAGGGGCGGGGCCCACAACTGGCCGACGTCCGTGGCGTCGACGCCCACGACGGCCAGGTCGCCGGGGACCGCCCATTCCATCCGCGCGGCCGCGGCCAGGACGGCCAGGGCGACCTCGTCGTTGTAGGCGGCCACGCCGAGCGGAACCTGCCGGGGAAGCTCACGCAGTACGGCTGTCGCCGGCACGAGATGTGTGGGCACCGGCACGGACAGCGGCACGGCGAGACCTCGCCGCGCGCACGCGGCCTCGATGCCGGCATATCTGCCCGGTCCGTACGGGTCCGTGCGCCGGTCGGATATCGAGGCGTAGACGATCTGGCGGTCGCCGCGTCTCGTCAGCTCCGCCACCTGCAGTTCGCCGATCTCGTCATGGGGCCGGCGAGGCCGGGAGCCGTCGAGATCCGGCACGACCGGGACACCCTGAGCGGCCAGCCGGCTGCGGGCGGACCGGTCCAGTGAGCCGAAGTCGACCACGGCAAGCGGGCGAAGTCTCACCAGAGCCGTGGCGGTCTTCCCGGGATCCGGACCGGCGAACCGCAGTACCACGTTGGACCCCAGACCCGCGGCGTCGTCACTGAGGTACTCGAGCGCGTTCTGCAGGTTCTGTCCGATGGTGGTCTCCGGCATCACGACGACGATCATGTCGCTTCGCCCGGTGACCAGGCTGCGTCCGGCCGGCGAGGGCCGGTAGTCCAACTCTTCGGCGGCAGTGCGCACACGTGTCCGCGTCTCCTCGGGAAACCGCCCTTCCCGGCCGTTGAGGATGTGGCTGACCGTGGCACGCGACACCCCGGCACGCACCGCCACATCAGTGGCGGTCGCGGGACGCGGGCTGTTCTTCATCCTCGTCGGCGCCTCTCGTATCTCTGCGACAGATCGGTCCGCCCTGGGCCGGGGCGAGCACTGCCGACCCTATCGGACCGACAGGTATCACGTGCTACCTCTAGGCATCTCCAAGTATCACGTGATACCAATGCCGCGAGCATCCGCCGTGTCCGGCGATGGCTCACAATCAAGGAGCCGCTATGTCCTCAGTGCCGCCCCATGTCTCCCCCTCAGCCGCACCGCCCACGGCAGAAGCAGCAGAAGCAGCCCTGGCCGCCCCGTCCGGCCCAGCGACCGCCGCGAAGACCGACGACCGACCCAAGGTCGACGCCAGATACATCGTGCTGCTGATCCTCGCCCAGTTCGGCCTCTACGTGGCCATAGTGGCGCCGATGGGCTACTCCCTGAGCGTCCGCGTCGAACAACTGGCCCCCGACAACGAGGGAATCCTCGGCTATGTGGTCGGCGCGGGTTCGATGGCCCTGGTCCTGTCCGGGCCCGTTCTCGGGGTGCTGAGCGACCGCACCCGCTCCCGTCTGGGCCGGCGCCGGCCATGGCTGCCCGCCATGGTGGCCGTCGGCGTGGCCGGATTCTGCTGCGTCGCGCTCGCACCCTCGATCGCCGTCCTGATCATCGGCTGGATCGTCGTGCAGCTCGGTTTCGGCAGTGCGCTGGCCCTGCTGGGTGCTTCGATGGCGGACCGCCTGCATGAGTCCCAGCGGGGCAAGGTGGCGGGTCTGGCAGGTGTGGCGCAGATGGCCGCCTCGATCATCGGCGTGGCGATCGCGAGCATGCTGACGTCGTCGAACCTGTTGCTGTTCCTGGTGCCCGCGGGTCTCGGCGCCGTGACGGTGCTGCTGTTCGCCCTGCTCGTCCACGAGGACAGCAGCCAGGAACTTCCCCCCGGCGAGAGCATGACGGTGAAGCTGGTGCTGTCGAAGTACGTTTTCGACGTGCGCCGCTACCCCGACTTCTCCTGGAACTGGCTGGGCCGGTTCCTGTTCATGTTCGGGCTGACGCTCGCCACGACGTTCACGACGTTCTTCTTCGCCGACAAGCTGGACAAGCCCGTCACCGAGATCGGCGGACTCGTGGCGGTGGTCGGCGCTGTCGGTCTCGTCGGGACCATGGGCGGAGCCGGGATCAGCGGGTTCCTGTCGGACAAGCTGCGTCGCCGCCGCGCCTTCGTGTTCGGCGCCGGGATCCTGTTCACCGTCGGCACACTGACGATGGCCGTCGCACCCGACCTCACCGTGCTGGTGATCGGCTCGTTCCTCACCAATCTCGGTCTGGGCGTCTTCTCCGCGGTGGACCAGGCACTGGTCCTGGACGTTCTGCCCGAGCGCGACACGGAGGCCGGCCGTTACAACGCGATCAACCAGTTCTCGACGACGGTCCCGCAGGCGGCGGCGCCTCTCGCGGCGCCTCTGGTCCTGGCGCTCGGCGGAGGAGGCAACTACCCCCTGCTCTACATCGTCGCCGGCGCGTTCGCGCTGGTCGGCGGCTTCATCATCCTGGCCCGGGTCAAGGGCGTTCGGTGAAAGGGAAGTCAACCATGACATACACGGACTTCAACCAGGGCTGGAGTTACCGCCGCAAAGTGACACCGTTCCAGGAACTCGGCGGGACGGCCGGTTCCCCCTGGACGCCGGTGACGCTGCCGCACGATGCCCTGATCACCACCGAACGGCGGGCTGACGCGCCGGACGGCCACACCAACGGGTATTTCGCCGGAGGGGCGTTCGAATACCGCAAGACGTTCGCCGTGTCCGAGGAGGACCGCGGCAAGCCGGTTTACCTGGAGTTCGACGGTGTGTACCGGGACGCCGTCGTGACGGTCAACGGCGCGCTCGCCGGCCGCCACGCGTTCGGCTACTCCCGCTTCCTGGTGCGCGTCGATCCCCATCTGCGGTCCGGGGCCGACAACGAGGTCCGTGTGTCCTGCCGCGCCCACCTGGACAGCCGCTGGTACACCGGGTGCGGCATCCACCGGGACGTGCGCCTGATCGTCAAGAATCCCGCGCACATCGCCGTCGACGGTGTCCGCGTCACGACCCCCGACGTCGACCATGAGGTCGCGATCGCCGAAGTCGCGGTACGGGTACGCAACATGGGTGCCATGACCTCCACCCTGCGTCTGGCGGCCGTCGTCACCGACGAGGAAGGGACGGAGGTCGCCCGGGGCCAGGCTCCGGTCACCCTGCTGCCGGCGGACGAGGAGACGGCGCGTCTGCGCCTGCTGGTCGACCGTCCGCGCCTGTGGAGCGCCGAGACGCCGGCCCTGTACAGGGCACGCGTGCGGCTCACCGACGGTGATCAGGTGGTCGACGAGGTGTCGGTGCCGTTCGGGATCCGCACCCTCCGGGTCGACGCCCGGCGCGGCCTGCGGGTGAACGGCACCGAGGTCAAACTCCGCGGAGCCTGCCTGCACGGGGACAACGGCCCGCTCGGTGCCGCGGCCATCGGCCGCGCGGAGGAGCGCAAGATCGAGCTGTTGAAGGCGGCCGGCTTCAACGCGATCCGCAGCTCCCACCACCCCGCGAGCAGCGCCCTGCTCGACGCCTGCGACCGCCTCGGTATGTACGTCATGGACGAGGCCTTCGACATGTGGACGCAGGGCAAGAGCGACTTCGACTACTCCGCCGACTTCCCCGAGTGGTGGGAGCGCGACCTGGAGGCCATGGTCGCCAAGGACTTCAACCATCCGAGCGTCATCTTCTACAGCATCGGCAACGAGATCCCCGAGACCGGCACACCGGACGGCGGCCGGTGGAGCCGAAGACTCGCCGAGAAACTGCGCGCCCTGGACGGCACCCGCCTGGTGACCAACGGCATCAACGGCTTCGTGTCCGTGCTCGACCTCGTCCTGGGCGGCATGGCGCAACGCCGGGCGGCGGCGCAGTCGGCCGACGTGCCCGGAGACGATCAGGCCGGTGGCGGTGTCAACGGCATGATGAACGCGTTCGGCGAGATGATGGGCCAGATCATCTCCTCCCCCATGGTCACCGAGCGCACGGAGGAGTCGTTCGCGGCGCTCGACGTCGCCGGCATGAACTACGGCGAGTCCCGCTACGCCCTCGACCATGACCTCTTCCCCGACCGCGTCATCGTCGGCACCGAGACGTGGCCGACCGTCATCGACCGCAACTGGGCCCTCGTCGAGAAGCACCCGCATGTCATCGGCGACTTCACCTGGACCGGGCTGGACTACCTGGGTGAGACCGGCATCGGCGTCGTCAAGTACGCGGCTGCCGCCGACGGCGGCCAAGGATTCTCGACCGCCTATCCGGGTCTGTCGGCGTTCTGCGGCGACCTGGACCTCACCGGCCACCGCAGGCCTGTGTCGTATTACCGCGAGATCGTGTTCGGCCGGCGGAGCGAGCCCTACATCGCCGTACGGCGCCCGGAGCACCATGGTGTTCCCGTCACCGTGTCGACGCCGTGGGCGTGGTCCGACTCCGTGTCCAGCTGGAGTTGGCCCGGATTCGAGGGCGCCCCCGT
Source organism: Streptomyces sp. (assembly GCF_035563135.1). GTDB lineage: Bacteria > Actinomycetota > Actinomycetes > Streptomycetales > Streptomycetaceae > Streptomyces. The sequence goes on along the minus strand of NZ_DATMVN010000271.1, from coordinate 1,252 downwards.
GCACGTCGAGGTGTACGCCGACGCCGACGAGGTCGAGCTGCTGCTCGACGGTGAGTCGCTCGGACGTGCTCCCGTCGGCACCGAACGGGCCTTCCAGGCGGACTTCGAGGTCCTCCACCGGCCCGGCGAGCTGGTCGCGGTCGCCTACCGTGCGGGGGCGGAGTCCGGCCGTACGTTCCTCGTCTCGGCGAGGAAGAACCTGCGGCTCACCGTCGCCACCGACCGCGACGAGCTGTGCGCCGACACCCGGGACCTCGCGTTCGTCGCGCTGACGCTCACCGACGACAGCGGGGTCGTGCAGAACGCCCTGGACCGTGACGTGCGGGTGACGGTCTCCGGCGCCGGCATCCTGCAGGGACTCGGCAGCGGGGCCCCGGTCACCGGGGAGACCTTCCACGGAGCCGTCCGGCACACGTTCGACGGACGCGCCCTCGCGGTCGTCCGTCCGACCGGATCCGGCACGATCACCGTCGAAGCGGTGGCCGAAGGCTGTGCCCCGGCCCGTCTCGCACTCACCGTCACCGCGGCCCGCGGCCCTCTGACCGGCTTCCCCGCCCAGGTCGGCGCCACCGCCACCGCCACCGCTGTCAGCACGACCGATCTGGAGACCTCCGCATGAGCGACCTCAGCGCACTCGTCCGCAAGCTGGACCTCGACGAGAAGATCGCCCAGCTGAACGGCATGATCCTCCCCGCCCTGTTCTCGGTACGGCAGGAGCCGGGAGTCGACCTCAGCACCGAGGAGGGCCGCAAGGCGGCGTTCTTCGTCGACATCGACCGGATCGCCGATCTGCGCCCGCACGGGCTGGGACATCTGTCTTTGGCCTGGATGCTGCCTCTGCCCGCCGACGGGCTGCGGCGTGTGTTCACCGACGTCCAGGCGAAGGCGCGCGAGGTGAGCCGCTTCGGCATCGGTACCCTCATCCACGCCGAGGGGCTCAACGGACTGGTCCACGGCACGGGTATCCAGTTCCCCACCGCGTGGGCCCAGGCGGCCACGTGGATGCCGGAACTCGTCGAGCGCAGCACGTCCCTCACCGGCGCACAGTTCCGTGACTACGGCATCCACCTGTGCTTCTCCCCCGTCCTCGACGTGGTGCGCGACCCGCGCTGGGGCCGGGTCCACGAGACGTTCGGCGAGGACCAGGAGCTGGCGGCCCAGATCGGCGTCGCCTTCATCCAAGGCATCAACGGCCGTGAGGGCGACACGGGCGTCCTCGCGACGGGCAAACACTTCCTCGGGTACGGCAGTT
>NZ_DATMVN010000270.1:0-18427 GCF_035563135.1 Streptomyces sp. | reverse complement strand
GTCCACCGGCCCTGGGATCAGCAGGTGCGGCTGCGGGTCACCGGGGTCGATCAGGACGTCGTGGTCCGCGCTGATCCGGTCGAAGCCGGCCGGGGCGCGCACCGCGACGAGCGTGACCTGTTCGGGAAGCGTCCATCCGGTCTGCTCGCACAGCTCGGCGATGGCGCTGCGGGGTACGGGCCTGCCGGTGAGGATCAGATGCAGCAGCCGGCGGCGTACCGCCTCTCCCTGCTGGTCGGACTGGGCCTGCACCTCCAGGTAACCCTCGCGGGACAGCGACTCGAGCTCGTCGACGTACGCGAACAGCGCGTCGGCGAAGCTGAGCATCAGCGCCGGGGAGAAGTGGTGACTCCGGCCCACCTTCTTCGCCCGCCGCAGCGCGACCCGCGCGCCCAGCCGGTACGCACCCTGCAGAGCGTCCATGGTGCGGCCCTCGTACGCCTCGAACCTGCCGAATCTCCGGCACATGTCGTCGCGCAGCACCGTGGGGGCCGTGGGTTCGGCGACCAGGTCGACGAAGGAGGAAAGGCTCTGTTCGACACCCATCCGGATGGACGCGCCGTTGGGGCCGTTCAGCAGACGCGCGTATTCCGGATAGGCACGGGTCACTTCCATGCCTATCTCTTTGATCAGGCTCGGAAGTTCGGGCCGCATGATCGCGGCGAACTCCTGCGGGAGGGGCCCCAGCGGGTCTCCGGTGTCCAGCGGCTGGATAAGTCTCGGCATGACCGTCCCCTTGCTCTCCTGGGTCCGGCGTGGGGGGAGCATGTGGGGAAAGCGCTCCCACGGACCGACAGGTGTATACCAACATCGGCGCCGAAGATAGACCAAGTCGGGCGGAGTGCACACCGTCTGGACAGGATCCAATCGTAAAAGGTGCACAGGAGGGCCCTGTTGTGGTGCTTCGGTGCAGGTGGGGCGGGAAATACTCACTTCCGGACAATGTTTTCGGCCGTGAACCGTGTGGCGGGTGCCGCCGCGAGGCCGACGGCCGGGCCGGGCCGCGGCTGCGGACGTCCTGTCCCCTTCCCCGGGAATATTGCGCACCAAATGACAAGTGCACCGCGTGAATTAGTGACCTGTTGACGAGGAAAAAAACTTGCCGAACCAATCTTGACCCACAGGATTGTGTTCGAAGTTTCCCGCAAGTAACGTCACGCCCTGTCACAGAACGTGTGTGGCTGAACGAGCAGCACGGCCCCCACGCAACACGATTCATCGCGGCACTCCCTGCGCCTTTGCAGGAATTCGGGTGCTGTCCCCGCAACAGTGCGCTCGCACTGTCGAATCGGAGGAAATCACTGTGCGCAACTCTCTGAGAAAGATCGCGCTGGCGGCCGGTGCCGCCGCCGCAGCAGTCACGCTCGGCGCCACCACCGCCAGCGCCGGCGTCGCCGCTCCGACCTGGACCGTCAGCCCCGCGCCCTCGCCGGTGCCGGTCTCGGCCACCTCCACCGGCACCGTCTCGCTCAGCCTCAACGGCATCCCGCTGACCTGTACGTCATCGGCGGCCTCGGCCGTTCTGCAGAGCGCCTCCGGCACCTCGAACGTGACGGTCGGCACCATCGCCCCGCTGACCTGGAGCGGGTGCACCAGCCCGTTCGGGCCGGTGACGCCGACCGCCAACACCTCCCCGGCGTGGGCGCTGAAGGCGAACACCTACAGCGCCGGAACCACCACCGGGTACATCTCCGGTGTGAAGGCCACGCTGTCGGTTCTCACCTGCACCTTCACCGTGACGGGTAACGTCACGGCCTCCTACAGCAACTCCCTCGGCCAGCTCACGATCGGCAACAACGCCACCTACCAGCTGACCGTCGCGACCGCCTCCGCGGGCTGCGCCGGCATCGCGGCCGTGGGCCAGCACCCGACCTACACCGCCAAGTACAACGCGGTCAAGACCGGGACCACCACCAAGCCGACCATCGTGTACACCCCCTGATCCGGTCAGGAGCCCGGTGAAGGGCGACCGGGGATCGCACGGTGGGTCCGCCCGCCGTGCGATCCCCGTGCCTGACAGCCTGTGCCGGCCCCACCCGTTGCCGAATCGGAGAAGTCAACTGTGCGCAGGTTCTTCAGGGGCCCGCGACGGCGGCCGGCTCCGCCGTCGCCCCGGATGCTCTCCGCCGGCTCCGATCGCCGATACGTCCGCCCCGTGGGCGTCGACCGCACGCAGTACGTCCGGTCTGCCGGAGAGGGGACCTCGCCAGTGAGGGGTAGTCGTATGACGGGAACACGCAGGCGCACGGCGCGTGGCGCCGCGGTGGCCACGGCTGTGCTGCTCGGGGGGATGGTCCCCGGTGCTCAGGCCGCGCCCGGTGTGCAGGAGATCGTCACGGAGCTTGCCTCCACCTGCGACTTCCCTGAAGGGAAGCAGCCGGTGAAGGTCCGGACAGCCGTGGAAGTCCCCGAATCGGCTCAGGCCGGCCAGGTGATCCAGCCGGAGGGGATGGTGCTGGAGCTGACTCTGCCCGAGGAGGTGACGGCCGGCCTCGCGGACTCCGGAGCGGCGGCCGTGAGCGCGGAGGCACAGCTTCTGGTCGATGTCGCCCAGGAGGACCAGCACGCCCGGACGGAGTGGATCGGGACGACCGCCGAGCCGGCACCGGTCCCCGAGGCCGGCGGCCTGACACTGAGTACGGCGGGGAGCGTCCCCTATGTGAAACCCGGCGCGTCGGGTGACCTGTCGTTCAACGCCTCCGCCCTCTCGGTCGAACTGACCATGAAGAAGGCCGACGGCGCTCCGGCGGAACCGCCGGGTACCTCCGTGAGGTGCGTGGTGGACGCGGGCCAGGAGACGACCGTGGCGACGGTCGGCGTCGAGGGCGGTGATGCCGGGACGCCCACGCCCGGACCGTCCGCGTCCGACGAGTGGCCCGAGGGCGACGAGGAGCAGGGGCGACCCGTCGCGCCTGAGGTCGGGACAAGGGCGAAGGGGCCCGTGCCGGCTTCTGTGCCCCCGTGCGTCGGGGACCCGATGAACGAGGAAGGCCGCGACATGGTCACCTACGTCGCCGGCTACGCGAACGTGACCAAACTCGACGGCGCCACCAAATTCCCCCCTGCGTGCGCACGGATCCATACGTATGACGGCGACAACTATTTCGAGTACCCCTACGTACACGCGATCCTGAACGCGGCGATCGTGCTGGACTACCGGGGGAAGCCGCAGCTTCCGCCCACCACGGGGACGTTCCTGACGTTCGGGTTCATGCCGACGACCGCCACTCTCGAGATGACGCAGATTCCTCCCGAGGCCGGCTCCCCGGAGGACCGCAACGTGGTGTCCCACGGCGTCACAGATGTCCTCAACAGCGGTTTCACCAGGACCACCACCACCGTCGACATGGATTTCGTCCTCAGGCTGTACGACGTGAAGGTCAACGGTGTCGCGCTGGACGTGGGGAAGAACTGCCGTACGGAGCGGCCGTTCCGGCTCTCGCTCGCCGGCCTGGGGACCTGGGAGGCGGAGAAGGGAAACGAGGGCTACACCGTGGTGACAGGAGGGGAACTGACGGGGTCGGTGACGATCCCGCCCTTCGAGGGGTGCGGTGTGGATGAGGATCTGGACAGCGTCTTCACCGCCTCCCTGTCCGGATCTCCCGGATTCGTCAAGCAGGTACAGGGGGCGCCTTGTGTCCCCTCGACCGGTTCTGCCTGCACGCCTGAGCACCAGCCTCAGGACATCCCCAAGGCGACGCGCTGACCCTGCAGTCGCACCCGACCATCATGCCGATTACAGCAAACCCCAGCGGCTCCAACCGAATTGAGGGAACAATGGGATCTGCCTCGAAGACCTGGACCAAGGCCGCCGGTGCCGTCGCCGCGTCAGCCGCTTTGGTCATGCCCCTGACCGTGTCACCGGCCGGTGCCGCCACTGCGGCGGCCCAGCTCAGCGGCGGCTGGGCCCCGTTCGACCGCTGTCCGGTGGACGCCCCCGCCATGCTCGCGGCGGACGGCGACACCGACGTGCCCCTGTGCGTGACGTCCACCTCGCCCAACGGGACGATCAAGCTGGGCAACACCGAGGCGACGACCGGCTCGACGAATCTGCAGTTCGGTGTCATCCAGCACCCGGCGCAGGGGACCTACACGGTCGTCCCGCCGCCGGAAGGCTCCCTCGTCAGCGGCAGGACCACGATTCCCGGCGGCCTGCTCGGCATCATGTGCCCGAGCGACGTGCCGGTCGTCACCGCCGTGTGCGGCCAGATCACGAACGCGACCCTCAACAAGGTGACCGCCACCGTCGAATCCGCCGGCACGCCGACCGACTTCAGTCTGGTGGCGGGCATATCCTCCGGGCCGATCGTCACGCTGCCCGTCAAGATCCGGCTGGACAATCCGCTGCTCGGCTCCAAGTGCTACATAGGCAGTAACAGCAACCCCGTGGTCCTGCACCCCGGTAACCTGAGCATGCCGTCGCTGGCCGTCTCGAGGTTCAACGGTGACGGCACGGACAACCCGGACGAGGGCTCACTGATCCAGTTCGCTCTGTCCGGTGCCGGTCAGGGGGACAACCGGTTCTCCGTGCCGAAGGCCACCGGCTGCGGCCTCGGCGGCCTCCTCAGCTGGGCGATCGACCTCAAGGTCGGACTGCCCGCGGCGGCAGGGACCAGCAACCTCGTCCTGAACGACGCCAGGACCTCCACCATGGGTCTCACGGCCCCGGGCCTGTCGGTGCCCGACGCCGGTAAGGAGTTCGCCGAGAGCTGGCACTCCTCGGTGCAGTAGCCGAAAGGAGCTGCATGGGCGTCGCGTCCTGATTCTTGTCACTTCATGCGCCCACCGCTGACCGCCCATGAGCCCGCCCCGACCGAAGGAACCCTGGTCGGGGCGGGCTTCCGCATGTCGAAAACGGTTGCTGCGGCCGGTCACCTCCCTCCGGCAGGCATCACTTTTCGATAGGTTTCGTGCGCCGATCACTCACCGAGGAACAAGAAAAAGGGGTGGCTCGGCCGGCCCGGAGAAAATTGGTGAAGCGCTATTGCGGACTCAGGTTACCGACGCGTAGCGTCCCGCTTGAGCGGCTCGGAAACACATCCGTACCTGCTCGTTCGAAGCGCGTGGAGTCCTGGTGGCGCCCCCTTGGACCGGGATTCCTCCGGGAGTTCCTCCGGTCCTGCACCCTTCCGCCGGAGCGGGGTTCTCCCGATCGCCGGGGGTTCGCGGCTCCGGCCCTCCGGGCTGCGGGGCCCCGGTGCGCACGGAGAGCTTGCGCAGAATCCGACAAAGTCGCCGGACGGGTTTGTCATTCGGTGACAAGTGATCCACCCGGAGATCCACTTCCGGCGATTTCCGCTGTTCAACGGCTTGTCCTGGCGGATTCGGCGGACATAGCGTGCGCCTCCTGGTGCATGTGTGACGAGCCGTCCTTGTATGTACCGGAGCCGGAGCGCTGACAGATGAGGTCGTTCACCACCAATGCGAGGGAGGGCCGATGGGAATCGAAGTAGTCGTCGAAGGCCTGACGAAGTCCTTCGGCAAGCAGAACATCTGGCAGGACGTCAGTCTCACGCTGCCGGCCGGTGAGGTGAGCGTCATGCTCGGCCCTTCCGGTACCGGGAAGACCGTCTTCCTGAAATCCATCATCGGGTTGCTGAAGCCGGAAAAGGGCCGCGTCCTCATCAACGGCGTCGACATGGTGAACAGCCCCGAGCGCGACATCATGGAGACCCGCAAGCTGTTCGGGCTCATGTTCCAGGACGGTGCCCTCTTCGGCTCGATGTCGCTCTTCGACAACATCGCCTTCCCCTTGCGTGAACACACCCGCAAGCCGGAATCCGAGATCCGTCGCATCGTCATGGAGCGGATCGACATCGTCGGTCTGCTCGGCGCGGAGGGAAAGCTGCCGGGCGAGATCTCCGGTGGTATGCGCAAACGGGCCGGCCTCGCCCGTGCCCTCGTGCTGGACCCTCAGATCATCCTCTGCGACGAACCGGACTCCGGACTCGACCCGGTCCGCACGGCCTACCTCTCACAGCTCCTCATCGATCTCAACGCACAGATCGACGCGACGATGCTCATCGTCACCCACAACCTCGACATCGCGGCCACCGTCCCCGACAACATGGGCATGCTGTTCTGCCGCAACCTCGTCACCTTCGGCCCGCGCGAGGTTCTGCTCACCAGTGACACGCCCGTCGTCGCGCAGTTCCTCGCGGGACGCCGGGAAGGCCCCATCGGTATGTCCGAGGAGAAGGACGCGGCCACCCTGGCCGCCGAGCGGACGAACGGCACCGGGCACGGCCGTGCCGCCCCGCGCACCGTCGTACCCCAGCTGGAACCCTCACCCGGAATGCCCGTACGACAGGCGGCCCTGCGCCGCCGGGAGCGGGTCGTCTCCATGATGGGCCGGCTGCCGGAGGCCGCCCGTACGGCCATCATGAACAGCTACACGCCGACCTTGGACGGTGGGCGCCGATGACGGCACCGCTGCCCGTGCGCCCGCCCGGTCCGGCCACCGAAGAGGCGCGGGAGAGGACGCCGCGGCCAAGGAGGCCCTCGCGGCTCCTCGCCCCGCTGCGCCAGACCGGCCAGCTGTTCGCCCTCGCTCTGGCGGTCTCCCGGGCCGTCTTCCGACGGCCTTTCCAGGTGCGGGAGTTCATCGAGCAGTTCTGGTTCGTCGCCAGCGTCACCATCCTGCCCGCCGCCCTCGTCTCCATCCCGTTCGGCGCCGTCATCGCCCTCCAGGTCGGTTCCCTCACCGAGCAGCTGGGCGCCCAGTCCTTCACCGGCGGCGCGAGCGTCCTCGCCGTCATCCAGCAGGCCAGCCCGCTCATCGTGGCCCTGCTGATCGCCGGGGCGGCCGGCTCCGCCATCTGCGCCGACCTGGGTTCCCGCAAGATCCGCGAGGAGCTCGACGCGATGGAGGTCATGGGCGTCTCACCCATCCAGCGTCTCGTCGTCCCGCGCGTGCTGGCCACCATGTCCGTCGCCGTCCTGCTCAACGGGCTGGTCTCCGTCGTGGGCACGCTCGGCGGCTACTTCTTCAACGTGATCATGCAGGGCGGAACACCCGGCGCCTACCTCGCGAGCTTCTCCGCCCTCGCCCAGCTTCCCGACCTCTACATCGGCGAACTCAAGGCGCTCGTCTTCGGCTTCATCGCCGGCATCGTCGCCGCGTACCGGGGACTGAACCCACGCGGCGGTCCCAAGGGAGTGGGCGACGCGGTCAACCAGTCCGTCGTCATCACCTTCATGCTGCTGTTCGCCGTCAACATGGTCCTCACGGCGATCTACCTCCAGATCGTCCCCCCGAAGGGGGGCTGAGCGATGTCGGTGCTCGGCTGGCTGGACCGCTCCGGCGACCAGCTCACCTTCTACGTACGCGCCCTGATCTGGATCCCCAGGACCCTGCGCCGCTACCTCAGGGAGGTGCAGCGGCTCCTCGCCGAGGTCGCCTTCGGCAGCGGCGGTCTCGGGGTCGTCGGCGGAACCATCGGCGTGATGATCGCGATGACCCTCGCCACCGGCTCGGTCGTCGGCCTCCAGGGGTACGCCGCCCTCGACCAGATCGGCACCTCCGCCTTCACCGGCTTCATCTCCGCCTACTTCAACACCCGCGAGATCGCCCCGCTCGTCGCGGGTCTGGCCCTCTCCGCGACCGTCGGTGCCGGCTTCACGGCGCAGCTCGGCGCGATGCGGATCAACGAGGAGGTGGACGCGCTCGAAGCGATGGGCGTGCGCTCCATGCCCTACCTCGTCACCACGCGGATCATCGCCGGCGTGGTCGCCATCATCCCGCTGTACGCGATCGGGCTGCTCTCCTCCTACCTGGCGTCCCGCTACATCACCGTCCTGTTCAACGGGCAGTCGGCGGGCACCTACGACCACTACTTCAATCTCTTCCTCTCCCCGGACGACGTACTGCTGTCGGTGCTCAAGGTGCTGATCTTCAGCGTGCTGGTGATCCTCGCCCACTGCTACTACGGCTTCCACGCGACCGGCGGCCCCGCCGGAGTGGGCGTGGCCGTGGGCCGGTCGGTGCGCAACGCCATCGTGCTCATCAGCGTCACCGACTTCTTCCTCTCGCTCGCCATCTGGGGTGCGACGACCACGGTGAAGGTGGCCGGCTGATGTCCTCCTCCACGGCGCAGACGGTGCGCCGCAGACTCGCCGGCGTGGCCTTCGTGCTCGTGCCCGCCGTCCTCGTATGGGTCTCGGTCTCGGTGTACGAGAAGGACTTCACCGACGACGCCACCGTGACCGTACGCACCGGGAGCGTCGGCAACGAGATGCACGACAACGCCGAGGTGAAGCTGCGCGGCGTCGTGGTGGGCGAGGTGCGCCACATAGCGGCCGACGGCGACGGGGCCCGGCTCACCCTCGCGATCGAGCCGGACCGGCTCGACCGGATACCGGCCGATGTCACCGCGCAGATGCTGCCCACCACCCTCTTCGGGGAACGGTTCGTGGCCCTCGTGCCGCCCGCCGTCCCCTCCGTCGAGACCCTGCGGGCCGGGGCGGTGATCCCGCAGGACCGCTCCAGCAACGCGATCGAGCTGGAGGAGGTCCTCGACAACGTCCTGCCGATGCTGACCGCCGTCAAGCCGGAGAAGCTCGCCGCGACCCTGGGCGCCGTGTCCCAGGCACTCGGAGGACGCGGCGAGAAGCTCGGCGACACCCTGGTCACCCTCGACGCGCACCTGAAGGAGTTCAACCCCCAACTCCCCAAGCTCAACGCGGACATCAAGGAACTGGTCAAGGTCAGTCATGTCTACGCGGACGCCGCCCCCGACGTCCTGGACGCGCTCACCGACTTCACCACCACCAGCGGGACGATCGCCGAACAGCAGGCGGAACTCGCCGGCCTGTACGGGTCCACCACCGCCTCCGCCAACGACGTCACCGCCTTCCTGCGGAAGAACAAGGACAACCTCATCCGCCTCTCCGCCTCCGGCCGTCCGACGCTGGAACTCCTCGCGGAGTACTCCGACGCCTTCCCCTGCACCCTGCGCACCATGGCCGGGTTCGTCCCCGCCATGGACAAGGCGCTGGGCAAAGGCACCGACGAGCCGGGACTCCACGTCACCGTCAAGGCCGTGGAGTCCAAGGGCAAGTACGTGGCAGGCAAGGACACCCCGGTCTACGACGCCACCGGCGGCCCGCACTGCTACTCGGTGCCGTACACCGGCGGAGCGGTGCCGACTGCCGACGCGCGCAGGACCTTTGACCCGGAACGGGACACCGGTGACGCGGGAGCCCCCCGGGCACCCCGAGCGCCCGAAGCCGCCGACAGCGCGCTCGGCATGCCGAACTCCCCGCAGGAGAGCCGGCTCGTCAACGAACTCGTCGCCCCCTCACTCGAAGTCCAGCCGCGGTCCCTGCCCGACTGGAGCAGCGTGCTCATCGGTCCGGCCTTCCGCGGAGCGGAGGTGAAGCTCAAGTGAAGCGCCGTTCCCTCACGGGACCGCTCGTGAAATCCCTCGTCTTCGTCGTGGTGACCTCGCTGGCCACCACCGTCCTGGCGCTGTCCATCGCCGGCACCGGCGTCGGCGACACCACCTCGTACAAGGCCAGGTTCACCGACGCCACCGGACTGGTCGTCGGCGACAGCGTCAGGATCGCGGGCGTCAGGATCGGGCAGGTCGAGTCCATCCGGGTCGCCGACAGACGCCAGGCCGAAGTCGGCTTCGCCGTACGCAAGGGCCGCAGACTGCCCGCGTCGGTGACCGCGTCGATCAAGTACCTCAACATGGTCGGCCAGCGCTACATCGACCTCGGCCAGGGCGCCGGGCCCGTGGGGGCGGCCTTCAGGTCCGGGGCGACGATCCCGCTGTCGCGCACCACTCCCGCGCTCGACCTCACCCAGCTCTTCAACGGCTTCCAGCCCCTCTTCGAAGGGCTCTCCCCACCGGACGTCAACCAGCTCGCCGGCTCCATCGTGCAGGTCCTCCAGGGCGAGGGCGGCACCGTCGACAGCATCCTCTCCCACGTCGGATCACTGACCGGCACCGTCGCGGCCAAGGACAAGGTGATCGGTGAGGTGATCAAGAACCTCAACACGGTTCTCAAGACCGTCAACGACCGTGAGGCGGGTTTCGACGACCTCGTCCTCACCCTGGAGAAGCTCGTCAAGGGCTTCTCCGGCGACCGCGAACCGCTCGGCGACGCCGTCACGGCGATGGGGGCGCTCACCACCGTCACCGCGGACCTCCTGCAGGACGGCCGTGCGCCCCTGAAGAAGGACATCGCGGAGCTCGGGAGGCTCACCGGGCAGCTCGACAGGAACGCACCGAAGATCGAGAGCTTCCTGGAGAAGACGCCCGCCAAGATGGCGGCGATCACCCGTCTCACCTCCTACGGCTCCTGGCTCAACCTCTACCTGTGCGAGGCGAAGGTCGCCGGTGTGACGACCGAGGACGGCAGCGCCCCGCCCACCGGCATCACGATCGGCGGACCGAGGTGCACCGGATGAGGATCAGACCCGTACGGGAGCGCAACCCCGTCACCATCGGCGTCATCGGACTCCTCGTCCTGGCCCTGGCCGGGCTCGCCGCCTACCGCGCCGACGCCCTGCCCTTCATCGGCGGCGGCACCGCCTACAGCGCCGACTTCACCGAGTCCGCCGGGCTGGACGCCGGCGACGAGGTGCGGATCGCCGGCGTGAAGGTCGGAGAGGTCACCGGGGTCTCGCTGGACGGCGCCGAGGTGAAGGTCGACTTCGAGGTGAAGGACGCCTGGATCGGCAACGCCTCCACCGTCGGCATCGCCGTCAAGACCCTCCTGGGCGAGAAGTACCTCGCCGTCGACCCGCTCGGTGACGCGCCGCAGGACCCCGGCTCCCGCATCACGTCGAGCCGGACCACCTCCCCGTACGACGTCACCCAGGCGTTCAACGGACTCGGCGAGACCATCGAGGAGATCGACACCGCCCAGCTCGCCAAGAGCTTCGAGACCATCTCGGACACCTTCGAGAACTCACCGCCCGACGTGCGCAGCGCCGCGGAAGGGCTCTCCGCACTGTCCAGGACGGTCTCCGAGCGCGACGCACAGCTCGCCACCCTCCTCAAGGGCAGCAAGCAGCTCACCAGGACGCTCGCCACGAAGAAGAGCAGCTTCGAGACCCTCCTGGAGGACGGCAACCTGCTCCTCGGCGAGATCCAGGCCCGGCGCGACTCCATCCACCTGCTGCTCACCGGCACCCGCGACCTGGGCACCCAGCTCACCGGTCTCGTCACCGACAACGACAAGCAGTTGCAGCCCACGCTCGAATCGCTGGGCCGGGTCACCACCGTCCTGGTGAAGAACCGCAAGAGCCTCGACAAGGTGCTCTCCATGGCCGGCGCGTACAACCGGCTCGTCGGCAACACCCTCGGCAACGGCCGCTGGTTCGACAACTACGTCTGCGGGGTCGTCCCCGAGAACTACCTCCCGAAGGACACACCCCCCGAGAACGACTGCATGCCGCCGAAGCAGGGGGGCCGCTGACATGAGACGCACCCGCATCATCGGCATCGGAGCCGGCCTCGCCGTCGTGGCCGTGGCCGTCGGCTCGGGCGTGACGGCCATGGACCAGGAGGGCACGACCACCATCACCGCCTACTTCGACCGGGCCACCGGTGTGTACCCCGGGTCGGACCTGCGGATCCTCGGGGTCAGGGCGGGCACCGTCGAAACGGTGGAACCGCGCGGCGAGGAGGTCCGGATCACCCTGCGGCTCGACAAGGGGATCAAGGTCCCCGCGGACGCGCACGCCGTCGTCGTCGCTCCCAGCCTCGTCGCCGACCGGTACGTCCAGCTCGCTCCGGCCTACACCGGGGGAGCGCAACTGGAGGGCGGAGCCGTCCTGCCCGCCGCGGACAACGCCATGCCCATCGAGGTGGACCAGCTCTACGAGTCGATCACGGAGCTCTCCACGGCCCTCGGCCCCGACGGTGCCAACGCCGGCGGAGCGCTCTCCGAACTCCTCGCGACAGGCTCCAGGAACCTCAAGGGCAACGGAGAGGCCATCGGGGACTCGATCGAACAGTTCGGCAAGGCGACGAAGACGCTCGACAGGAGCAGCGGCAACCTCTTCGACACGCTCTCCCACCTCCAGACCTTCACCACCATGCTGAAGGAGAAGGACAGCGAGGTGCGGACAGCGGAGCAGCAGCTCAACTCCGTCACCGGCTTCCTCGCCGACGACAAGGAGAATCTCAGCGCGGCGCTGAAGGAGCTCGGCACCGCACTCGGCCAGGTCAAGAGCTTCATCCAGAAGAACCGCGGCGCCCTGAAGAAGAACGTGGACCTCCTGGTGCCGCTCACCCGGACCCTGGTCGACCGGCGCGCCTCGCTCGCCGAGTCGCTCGACACGCTGCCGCTCGCCGCAGGCAACGTGCTCAACGCCTACGACCCGGGCAACCGCACCCTCAACGGGCGTACGAACCTCAACGAGCTGTCCATGGGCGGCCCGCTCGTCGAAGCCGGGACGGGAACCGCCGGCCTCGAAGGGCTGGCCCCGGTGGACGCCACCAGGCAGAAGGCTCTGCCCGTCCTGCCGCTGCCCGCAGTCGGCACCGTCTACGGCACCCCGGCGGACCCCGGGACCACGAAGAAGAAGGCCGGTACGGGCGAGAAGAAGGAAGTGGACCGATGAGCCCCGCCCTGCGCGGACCCGGTACCCGTGCGGTCACGGGCCTCGGCGCCCTGGCCGCCGCAGGCCTCGGCTTCGTGCTCGTCGCCACGACCGTCGGTCTGCCGTCGTTCGGAGGCATCGGCGGGGTCCCCCTGCCCGGTGGCGCGGACCTCGGCGACCACCCGTACGAGATCACCGCCGAGTTCGGGGACGTCCTCAGCCTCGCACCGCAGTCGTCCGTCAAGGTCAACGACGTGGCCGTGGGCCGGGTCACCGAGATCTCCCTCACTCCGGGCAGCTGGACCGCCGAGGTGACCATGCGCGTCAACGGGAAGATCAAGATGCCGGCCAACGCCTACGCCCACCTCGAACAGTCCAGCCTCCTCGGTGAGAAGTACGTCCAGCTGTCACCGCCCGCCGAAGGCACGGCCGAGGGCTCACTGTCCGACGGGGACCGGATCCCGCTCGTCCGCACCAACCGCAACCCCGAGGTCGAAGAGGTCTTCGGCGCCCTGTCCATGCTCCTCAACGGCGGCGGCATCGCCCAGCTGAAGACCATCACCACCGAGCTCAACAAGGCACTGGCCGGACAGGAACCCCAGATCCGCTCGATGCTGAGCCGCGTCGACACGCTGGTCACCAACCTGGACACCCACAAGGGGGACATCACCGACGCGCTCGACGGCGTCAACCGGCTGGCCGCCACGCTCGCCACCCGCAAACAGGACGTCGGAACCGTCCTCACCGGACTCAGTCCGGGCCTGAAGGTCCTGGAGAAGCAGCGCGGATCGCTCCTCACCATGCTGCGCTCGCTCGACACGCTCTCCACCGTCGCCGTCGACACGGTCAACAGGAGCAAAGCGGACATGATCGCCGACCTCAAGGCTCTCGCCCCTACCCTCACGGCGCTCGCCGACTCCGGGGACGACCTCCCCGACTCCCTGCAGGTGCTGCTCACCTACCCGTTCACGGACGAGGTGCTGCGCGGTGTGAAGGGCGACTACCTCAACGTCTACCTGGACGTCACCGCCATGCCCGGCACACAGATCATCCCCGCACTCACCCCGGACGCCCCGGCCGCGTCCGGGACCCGGCAGGAGTCCGGCCCGGCACTGCCCCTGCCGCTCCCGTCGGTCACCGCACCCGGTACGGAGGGCACCCCCCGATGATCACCCCCACCATCCGGCTCAAGAACATCGCCTTCCTGATCATCGCGGTGCTCGTCCTCGGCCACCTGGGCGTCCGGTACGCCGACCTCGGCCACTACGTGGGTCTGCGCAGCTACTACACCGTGAAAGTGCAACTTCCTCGGACAGGCGGACTGTTCACCCACTCCAACATCACCTACCGGGGCGTCTCCGTCGGCCGGGTCGGCCCGATCGAGCTCACCGACGACGGCGTCGAGGCCGAACTGCGCATCGAGAACGACGCGCCACCCATCCCCGACAGCCTGCACGCCGTCGTCGCCGGCCTCTCCGCGGTCGGCGAGCAGTACATCGACCTGCGGCCCACCCGCAAGGACGGCCCTTTCCTGGAGAACGGCTCGGTCATCGACCAGGCCGACACCACCATTCCCGCGCCTGTCACCGATGTCCTCACCAGCGTCAACGACCTCACCGCCTCCGTCGACACCGAAGCTCTGCGCACCGTGGTCGAGGAATTCGGCGCGGCGTTCGAGGGACGCGGCGACGACCTCCAGATCCTGCTCGACACCGGCAGCGAGTTCGTCGACGCCGCCGACGAGGCCCTGCCGACCACCACCAGACTGATGGCGGACGGTGAGACGGTCCTGCGCACCCAGGCCGAACAGGGCGAAGCACTCAAGGGATTCGCGTCCGGAGCCGAGGAACTCGCCGCCGAACTCAAGGGATCCGACACCGACCTGCGCCGGCTGATCGCGACGGCGCCCGGAGCCGCCGCCCAGATCAGCGGGCTGCTGCGCGACCTCGAACCCGGCTTCGGAGTCGTGGTCGCGAACCTCCTCACCACCTCCGAGGTCGCCGTCACCCGCCAACGGGGTCTGGAGGAACTGCTGGTGAAGGTTCCCGCGGTCGCGGCGGCCGGGGCGAGCATCATCGACGAGGACGGGGACGCCCGGTTCGGGATGTCCGTCACCTTCTTCGAGCCCCTGCCCTGCACCGCCGGATACGGCTCCACCACCTACCGCCCCGGCAAGGACGTGTCGCCCGCTCCCTCGGTCAACACCGAGGCGCGCTGCGCATCCTCACCCGGCAGCGGCATCAATGTCCGCGGCAGCGCCAACGCGCCCGGGGGCGGTGGCGTGCCGAAACCGGCGGAGCCCGGCTCCCTGCTCCCCGGCTCCGGCCCGGACGGGCTGCCCGGAGCCCTCGGCGCCACCGGGGACACCGGGCACACGGCCGGCGGCATGGCCGGCCTGCTGGGCCTGGGAGGCGGCGCGTGAACGCCCGTACCAGGAGCCTGAGCGGATGGGCCGTCATGCTCGCGGCCGTGCTGGTCTGCGCACTCGGAGGCTGGTCCTACGCGCAGGCGCGCGGTGACGACACCCTGGCGTACGCCAAGGCGCGTGACGCCGCGCTCGCCGACGGCAGGAACCGCCTCGCGCGGCTGAACAGCATGGACGGCAGGAGCGCCGCGAGTGTGAGATCGGGGCTCACGGCCTGGCTCGCCGCCTCCACGGGGCCGCTGCACGACCGGCTGGGGAGCAACCGGAAGAAGGACACCGCCGAGCTCACCGAAACGGGGGCCACCGCCCGCGGCAAGGTCACGGACGCGGCGCTCACCGCACTCGACGAACGGGCCGGCACGGCGGCACTGATCGCCACCGTGGACGTCGAGATCACTCCGCGCACCGGCAAGGGCGGCACGGAACGCAAACGCTTCGAGGCGACCCTGGCGCGCACCTCGGACGGCTGGAAGATCAAGGCACTGGACGCGATACCGGCCGGGAGCGGCGGATGAGACGGACCACGGACACCACGATCGAAGACCCCTCGCATACGGACCCGGACGCAGCCGTACGGGACGAAGAGGCAGACGCGGTCCGGCAACCGGGCACGCGGCGCCGTGCATCCCGACGCCGCTCTCTCGCCTCGTTACCGGTCCTCGCCCTGCTGGCCGCCGGCGCCGTGTTCTTCGTCGAGGCGCAGCAGTTGCGGGACACCCCCGCCACCGCGAACCGCGCGCTCACCGACACCGCGGAGACCACCCGGGTCGCGGGCGACGTCAGCAGTGCGCTGGGCAAGGTCTTCTCGTACAGCCCGCAGAGCACCGCCGTCACCAAGGAGGCGGCGAAGCGCCTCCTGGCGGGAAAGGCGCTGAAGCAGTACGCGGCGCTGTTCGGCCAGGTCGAGAAGCAGGCGGCCGACCAGAAGCTCACGCTCACCTCGCAGGCCGTACGCGCCGGGGTCACCCGGCTCGGCACCGGCAGCGCCCACCTCCTCGTCTTCCTCGACCAGGTGTACGAGCGCGAGGGGAAGGCCGCCACCACGGCGGCGGCCCAGCTCTCGGTGACGGCGGAACTGCGCGGCGGCCGCTGGGTCATCGTCGACATCACCTCCAGGTAGGGGAGAGGCACCCATGGCACGGCTAGGGACGACGGGGAATCCGCTGGTGGTGGCGGCGATCGCGCTGACGGTCGCGGCGGCCGGCACGGCGGGCTGGGGCGGCTGGTCGCACTACGAGGCGGCGCACGACGATTCGGCGGCCTACGCCCAGGCCCGCGACGACGCCCTGGCCGCGGGGGAGCAGGCCGTGCAGAACATGAACACGCTCGACCACACGCAGCTGGAGAAGGGGCTCGACCGCTGGGAGGACTCGACCACCGGCGACCTGCACCGGCAACTCGTCGACGGGAGGGAGGCGTTCGTCGAACAGATCGAGGCGGCCAGGACCGTCAGCACCGCCGAGATCCTGTCGGGAGCGGTGACCGAGCTCGACGACAGGGCCGGCAAGGCGGGGGTGATGGTGGCGCTGCGGGTCACGGTGACCGCTCCGGAGGGGAAGCCCGCGGTGAAGGAGAGCCGGATGCTCGGCCGGCTGACCCGTACCTCCGACGGATGGAAGCTCAGCGCCCTCGGACAGGCGCCCGTCGGCAACACCGCCGGCTGAACCCCCGACCGCCCCGCCCGAGAGGACCACCCCCATGTCGACGACCCGACACCTCGTCAACCGCCGCCGCCGGCTCGCCGCCGTCTCCGCGGCCCCGCCCCGCTCGGCCACGGCCCGGGAGAAGGAGCCCCAGTCGGCGGACCCCACCGGGGCGGCACCGGAGAACGCCGCCGGAGCTGCCGACGGACCCGCCGGCGAACCGGCCGACGCAGTCCTCGCGGTGGAGGAGCCGGCCGGGGACGGACCTCCGCGCACCGGGCCGCCCCGCCACCGCATCCGGCTCCCCGCCGCGCTCTGTGCGGCCACCGTCCTCCTCGGAGCGTTCGCCGCATGGTCGTTCACCTCGGCCGCGGAGCTGCGCGACGACCCCGCCCGGCAGAACACGGCCCTCACCGACATCAGCCGGACCAGCGAGGTGAAGGGACAGATCACCGAGGCCGTGGGCGCGGTCTTCTCCTACAGCTACGCCGCGCCCGGCACATCCGACCTGGCCGCGCGGAAACACCTGACCGGCAAGGCCGTCCAGCAGCACAAGGACATGCTCGCCGAGGTACGGGCGCAGGCGCCGAAGCAGAAACTCGTGCTCACCACGACCGTCACCGAGAGCGGCGTCGAACAGCTCGACGGCGACCGGGCCCGGCTGCTGGTCTTCGCCGACCAGAGCAACACCCGTACCGGCAAGGAGGAGGAGACGACGTACGCGGCCGCCATGTTCGCCGTGGACGCCGTGCACCGCGATGGCACCTGGCGGATCGCGGCCATCGACACGTTCACCCGATGACCCGGGAGAGGGAGGACACATGAGGTTCAACGGAAGCATGCGCCGCGGGCTCAGCGGCACGGCCACCGCCGTCGCCGCCATGGCGGCGCTCACCGCGTCCCAGGCCCCCGGGCTCGTCGGCGACGGCACGGCGGACGACACGAAGAACGTCGCGTCGGACGACATCGTCTGGTCCGAAGTGCCCAACGACGACAGCTACCACACCGAGCTGCCCCCGCTGGAGTCACCGGAGCCGCCGAAGAGCACGGGGAGGAAGCCCGGCCCCGTCGTCGACCGGACCCGGGCGGAGGCGGGCATCCCCGCCACCGTCCTCGTCGCCTACCGCAAGGCACAGAGCGTCCTCGGCCGCACCGACCCCGGCTGCCGGCTGCCCTGGCAGTTGCTCGCGGCCATCGGCAAGGTGGAGTCGGGCCACGCGGGCGGAGGAAGGGTGGACGCCGCCGGCACCACGCCGACCCCGATCCTCGGCCCCGTCCTCAACGGCATGGGCTTCGCCGACATCCGGGACACGGACGGCGGTGTGTACGACGGCGACACCCGGTACGACCGGGCGGTAGGCCCGATGCAGTTCATCCCGTCCACCTGGGCGCACTGGGGCAGGGACGGGAACGGCGACGGGCGCAAGGACCCCGGCAACATCCACGACGCGGCTCTCGCGGCCGGCCACTACCTCTGCGCCGGGCCGCGTGACCTCTCGGTGAGCGGTGACCTCGACCGCGCGATCCTCAGTTACAACCACTCGGGCACCTATCTGCGTACGGTCCTGTCCTGGCTGGAGTTCTACCGCAAGGGTGTCCACCCCGTCGCCGACGGCACGGGCGTGATCCCGAAGAGCCCCGGCGCGGGAGGCCCCCGCGCTCCCGAGGCCCCGGTCAAGGACCCCGGCAGCCCGAGCGGCCCCGGCCAGGGCGGCGGCGGCATCATCATCGGCCCGCAGCCCAGCGGCACACCGGGGCCGTCCACCCCGCCCTCACCCAGGCCCACTCCCACGGACTCCG
>NZ_DATMVN010000269.1:0-8656 GCF_035563135.1 Streptomyces sp. | reverse complement strand
CAGGAGGCGGGCCTGGTGCCACAGGGCGTCGTGCGCCTCGTTGTAGGGCTCCACCGCCTCGTCGGGCGGGAGCGCGGCCACCGCGTCCAGCATCCGCTGCTCGGCGAGCCCGGCCGGGGTGTGCAGCACCGCGGCGGCCGGTTCCGCGGCCGAGGGCGCCAGGGGGACCTCCGAGGCGAGCAGCGCGACCGCGTCGGCGACGGCGTGGAAGCGGGATGAGCCCAGTGCCTGGAGCGCCGCCGAGTGGGCGCGGGTCCGGGCGAGGGTCAGCCGGCGTTCCAGGAGCGCACCCGCCCGGGCCGCGCCGACGCCGAGCACCGCCCGCTCCTTGTCGC
Organism: Streptomyces sp.; assembly: GCF_035563135.1. Lineage (GTDB taxonomy): Bacteria > Actinomycetota > Actinomycetes > Streptomycetales > Streptomycetaceae > Streptomyces. The sequence continues at coordinate 8,321 of NZ_DATMVN010000269.1, read as the reverse complement.
TCCCGTCCGGGCCGTCCCCCGCGGGGGGCCGGGCTCCCGGGAGCGAGGCGCCGGAGAGCTGGTGCAGGGCCTCCAGCAGCCGGCCGAGCCGGGTGGCGTACGCGTGTTCGCGGGCCAGGGTGCCGGAGAGCCAGGCCAGTTCCGCACGGAGCTGGTCGGACCAGGCCGGTTCGAGCGCGTCCCGGAAGGTGTGGAGCGTGCCGCTGATCCGGCGCGCCGCGTGGCGCAGCGCGCGGGCGGCCTCCTCGGCGCGCTGCGTGCCGGCGTCCGCGGGGGAGCTGTACTCGCGGTGCAGCCTCAGGCCCCGCAGGAAGCAGGCGGCCTGTTCGCGCAGGTAGGGCGCGAGGACCGCTTCCGCGGAAACGGTCGTCATCTGGTGGTCAGGGCGTCGCACGCCGGCGCCTCCGGGCGTCAATGAGCATCTCTTGTACGTGCCTCAGAGGCTGTCCGTCCGCGTCCGTGGCGTGCCGGGTCCAGTTTCCGTCGGGGCCCAGGTGCCAGGAGGACGTGGTGTCGGACATACCTGTTTCCAGGAGCCTGCTGAGGGCGGCGCGATGCGCGGGGTCGGTGACGCGGACCAGTGCTTCGATCCGGCGGTCGAGGTTGCGGTGCATCATGTCGGCACTGCCGAACCACACCTCGGGTTCGCCGCCGTTGCCGAAGGCGAAGACCCGGGAGTGTTCGAGGAAGCGGCCCAGTATCGAGCGGACCCGGACGTTCTCGGAGAGGCCGCTGACTCCGGGGCGGATCGCGCAGATGCCGCGCACCCAGATGTCGACCGGCACACCGGCCTGTCCCGCCCGGTAGCAGGCGTCGATGACCGCTTCGTCGACCATCGAGTTGACCTTGATGCGTACGTAGGCGGGGCGGCCCGCGCGATGGTGGGTGACCTCCTTGTTGATGCGGGCGATCAGCCCGTCGCGCAGGGACTTCGGGGCGACCAGCAGCCGGCGGTAGGTCTCGCGGCGGGAGTAGCCGGAGAGCCGGTTGAAGAGGTCGGAGAGGTCCGCCCCGACCTGCGGATCGGCGGTCAGCAGGCCGAGGTCCTCGTAGAGCCTCGCCGTCTTGGGGTGGTAGTTGCCGGTGCCGACGTGGGAGTAGCGGCGCAGCGTGTCGCCCTCCTGGCGGACGACGAGCGACAGCTTGCAGTGGGTCTTCAGGCCGACGAGTCCGTAGACGACGTGGCAGCCGGCCTCCTCCAGCTTGCGGGCCCACTTGATGTTGGCCTGCTCGTCGAAGCGGGCCTTGATCTCGACGAGCACGAGGACCTGCTTGCCGGCTTCGGCGGCGTCGATCAGGGCGTCCACTATCGGTGAGTCGCCCGAGGTCCGGTACAGGGTCTGCTTGATCGCGAGTACGTCCGGATCGCCCGCCGCCTGCTCCAGGAAGGCCTGGACGGAGGTGGAGAAGGAGTCGTACGGGTGGTGCAGCAGCACGTCGCGTTCGCGCAGGGCGGCGAACACATCGGGTGCGGAGGCGGACTCGACCTCGGCGAGATCGCGGTGGGTGCCGGCGATGAACTTGGGGTACTTCAGTTCGGGCCGGTCCAGCGACGCGATGCCGAACAGCCCGGTGAGGTCGAGCGGGCCCGGCAGCGGGTAGAGCTCGGTCTCGGAGATCTTCAGCTCGCGGACGAGCAGGTCCAGGACGTACGGGTCGATGGACTCCTCGACCTCCAGGCGGACCGGCGGGCCGAAGCGGCGCCGCATGAGCTCCTTCTCCAGGGCCTGGAGCAGGTTCTCGGTGTCGTCCTCCTCGACCTCCAGGTCCTCGTTCCTGGTGACCCGGAACATGTGGTGGGCGAGGACCTCCATGCCCGGGAAGAGCTCTTCGAGGTGGGCCGCGATGATGTCCTCTATCGGGACGTAGCGCTGCGGGGACGCCTCCAGGAAGCGGGTGAGCAGCGGCGGTACCTTGACGCGGGCGAAGTGCCGGTGGCCGCTGACGGGGTTGCGGACCACGACGGCGAGGTTCAGTGAGAGCCCGGAGATGTACGGGAACGGGTGTGCGGGGTCGACGGCCAGCGGGGTCAGCACGGGGAAGACCCGCTGCCGGAAGAAGGTGAACAGGCGGGCCTGTTCCTTCTCGGTCAGCTCGGGCCAGCGGACGAGCTGGATGCCCTCGTCGGACAGGGCGGGCGCGATGTCCTGCTGGTAGCAGGCGGCGTGGCGGGCCATGAGCTCGCGGGAGCGGGTCCAGATGAGGTCGAGGACCTCACGGGGCTGCAGTCCGGACGCGGACCGGGTGGCGACACCGGTCGCGATACGGCGCTTGAGGCCGGCCACCCGGACCATGAAGAACTCGTCCAGGTTCGAGGCGAAGATCGCGAGGAAGTTAGCCCGTTCGAGTAGGGGTGTGGCGGGGTCCTCGGCGAGTTCCAGAACACGTTCGTTGAACGCGAGCCAACTGCGCTCCCGGTCGAGGAAGCGGCCCTGCGGCAGCTCGTCGCCGTCCGTCTCGGGCTCGTACGCATCCGCGTCGTTGTCGAGATCGGGGTCCAGATCGGCGGCTGTGGACAGACCTGCGGGCACCGAGCCCGCGACGGCGTGCGGCCGGTGGGCGGCGAGGGAGCCGACCGACGGCTGCGCGGGCTGGACCGGGGCGTCGGAGCTGGGCTGCTGGCTCATGGAGCTATTCTTCCGCGCGTTCGGCTCCTCAGGCGCGTCGGAGCCCATAAAGATCGCAGAAGAAGCGGAAACGGTCCCTGGTCCGGGGCCGTTCCCGTCGCGGGGGGCGGGCACAGCTGGCTGCATTCCGTGAGGGTCGCAAGCCTGTCTGAATGGCTGGTAACGGCGACATGACGTACAGGAAGCGGTGTGGGTGCGCTGCCGCCCCTTTCCCACCGTAGGCGAACCTCCTGCCCGGGCTCCCCCGGGGCCCGGACAGGAGGGGGCTCTCAGGCGGTGCGGTGGCGCAGGACGCGGAACGCGACGACGACGGCCAGGGCGGCGAGGACGAGCACGATGCCGGTCTCGACGAGCTGGAGGGGCCAGAAATGGGAGGCGGGGTGATAGTCGACGAACTGCGTGACGCCGCCACGGTGGCGCATGCAGGCGACATGGTCGACGAAGCCGTCCACCGTGAAGCAGTTCTCCGTCCCCACTTCCTTGCCGGAAGGCGTGAGCATGCCGGACCGTACATGCCAAACGGCACCCTCGGGCCGGGCGCCCCCGGTGAGCCGCACGGGTGGCCAGAGGCGGTACCGCACCTTGGTCATGACGACGAACACCAGTCCGAACAGCAGGGTGGTGGTCGATGCCGCGAGGAGGGTGCGGCGCAGGAGGAGGGCGCAGAGGGCCCCGAGCGCCACTGCGAGCACGACGTATCCGAGCAGCACGGGCCCGGTGCCCGGATAGACGCCCTCCGCATACCGCTCCAGGCCGTGCGCGTACGGGTAGTCGGACCCGAACGCCCGGCCCCAGTGGTACACCGGCATCAGGACGGCGCATCCGGCGGTCGCGAGCACCAGGGGGAGTGCGAGACGCGCCACGAGCCAACGGGTGGGGGAGACCGACTGTGCCCACGCGAACTTGAACGTGCCGCTGTCCAGTTCGCGTGCGATCAGAGGGCCTGCCACGAAGGCGCCGACGAGTGCGGCGAACAGCACCATGGCCGTCCCGCCCTCGGACAGGAAGGTCTCGGTGGACGTCCTGGCGTAGGTGGGCAGGTAGGTGCCACCGCCGCACGGGGTCATGTCACCGTCGGGGCACAACTCGTCGGAACTGCGTACGGCGATCCAGACGCGCATGGCGATCACGGAACCGATGCCTGTGAGCAGCAGCGCAAGTGCCGCCCACAGCGCCTTGCGATGCTGGCGCACCACGACACGGGCGGGCCCGCGCAGGGCGGTGAGGGTGCTCATGCCGCAGCCGCCTCCTCGTGGGCGCGCGCGCTCGGGGTGAGCAGCGGAGGGGCCTCGGGCGAGCGGAGGTGGGCCAGCAGCAGCTCCTCCAGCGAGGGCTCGGTGACCTCCCAGGCCGTGTCGTCGACCGGACCCTCACGCCGTACGAGCGCGGTGAGCTGACGCCCCGTCGTGCGCGACTCGACGACCGTGTGCGGGGCGAGGTCGCGGACCTGGCCGGTGAGCAGGGCGTGCGCGGCGACGATGTCGTCGCTCTCGCCGCCGAGCCGCACCCGGCCGCCGTCGACGAACAGGAGGTAGTCGCAGGAGCCTTCCAGCTCGGTGAGGATGTGCGAGGACATGACGATGGTGGTCCCGTGCTCGGCGGCCTCGGCCATCAGGACGCCCATCAGCTGGTGACGTACGAGAGGGTCGAGGTCGGCCATCGGCTCGTCCAGCAGCATCAGTTCGGGCCGTTTGCCCAGCGCGAGAGCGAGGGCGAGGCGGGTGCGCTGCCCGCCGGAGAGCGTCCGGACCTTCGCGTCCTGCGGGAGCGGTCCGGCGACCCGGTCGGCGGCCGTACGGTCCCAGGTGGCGGGGTTGAGCTGGGCCCCCGCCCACAGGGTGTCGGCCACGGTGAGCTGCGGGTACAGCGGCTTGTCCTGCGCGACGTGGGCGAGACGGGTCCGGGCCTCGGCGGGTGTGGTACCGAGCACCCGCACCGACCCCTCGGCGGGGCGGAGCAGACCGGCGGCGAGGGAGAGAAGCGTGGACTTCCCGGCGCCGTTGGGCCCGACGAGGGCGCATATCCGCCCGGCGGGCAACCGGAACGAGCAGCCGCGCAGCGCCCACCCGCGCTTTCGTCCGTAGGTCGTGCCGAGGCCGTTCGCCTCGATCGCGGCGCCTGTCATGAGTGCTGATCCCCCTTGTATGTGCTGTCCAGTACGTCGGTGAAGAGCGCCAGCACGTCGTCCTTGTCGAGCCCTGCGGCGCGGGCCCTGCGGGTCCACTCGGACAGTTCGGCGCGCAGGGGCGGGTCGGTGGTGACCGCCGCGCTGCCGAGGGTCCGGCGGACGAAGGTGCCGAGGCCGCGGCGGGCCTCGACGAGGCCTTCGCGTTCCAGTTCGCGGTAGGCCTTGAGCACGGTGTTCGGATTGATCGCCGTGGCCTCGACGACCTCGCGGGCCGTGGGCAGGCGGTCGCCCGGTTCGAGGACGCCCAGGCGGAGCGCCTGCTTGGTCTGCTGCACGATCTGGAGGTAGGTGGCGACGCCGCTGCGGCGGTCGATGCGGAATTCGAGCGCTGCGGACCCGGCCACGTTCACCACCCTTTCACTAATTGAGTAGTGAAAGGGTGCCGAAAAACTGGGACGGCGTCAAGTGACGCCGCCCCGAGGTGGGTTGAGCGGGTTCAGGACTCCGTGCGGTACATCAGGTCGACCTCGTGCGTGGCGAAGCCCATCCGCTCGTACACCGACAGGGCCGCCGGGTTGTCGGCGTCCACGTAGAGCATCGCCGTCGGCAGCCCCAGGGAGGCCAGATACCGCAGGCCGGTCGCGGTGAGCGCCTTGCCCAGGCCGCCGCCCTGGGCGTCGGGCCGGATGCCGACGACGTAGACCTCGCCGAGTTCCTCCTCGGCGTGCACCTTCGTCCAGTGGAAGCCGATGATCTCGCCGTCGCGTTCGGCCAGGAAGAAACCCTTCGGGTCGAACCAGGGCTCGGCCTTGCGGTCGTCCAGGTCCCGCTGGGTGAGGGCACCCTGCTCGGGGTGGTGGGCGAACGCGGCGCTGTTGACGGCGAGCCAGGCCGCGTCGTCCTGGCCCGGCACGAAGGTGCGGACGGTGACGCCCGGCGGGAGGACCGGCTCGGTGATGTCGAGGGAGTCCAACGGGCGGCGGAGCTGTCGCAGTTCCCGGAAGAGGGAGAGGCCGAGCACCTGTGCGAGGTGCCGGGCGGCCGCCTTGCCGCCGTGGGCCCAGACCCGCAGCCGCTTCCCGGCCGCGGCGAGGAGCGCGGCGCCCAGGGCCCGGCCGTGCCCGCGTCCCCGGTGCGCCGGAGCCACGACCAGCTCGGCGGCGGGGGCCTCGACGGGGTCGGTGTCCTCCAGCTGTGCGTATCCGGCCAGGACGCCGTCGACGGTGAGCAGGAAATGCCGGACGCCCTCACGGTGCCCGCCCCTCAACTGCAGCCGCCCCTGCTCGGATACGGCCTGCCGGCCATCGGTCCCGGCGGCCTCGCCGAGGAGGCCGAGGACGGCGTCGGCCTGCTCGGGGGTGAGCGCGTCGAGGGACGCGATCTCGCGCCCGGGGGAGGGGAGGGGTACGTCAGTCGTCATGAGTACGAGCGTACGGCGGCGGGATCGGGGTGCGGATGCGCCCGGGGGCGCGGCCGGGGTGGACGGAAGCCGGGCGGACCAGGATGCGGGTGCGTCCGGGGGCACGGCCGGGCCGGACGGAGGCCGGGCGGACCGGCCCGCTGCTTCCCCCGGGCGGCCGGAGGACCCGGACCGCAGCTCCGCGGGGTTCCCGGTGCGCAGGCGCGCGGTGACGTTTCTGCCCGTACATGTACGTCCTACGGGTGATCGGCCCCTTTCCGAGTGCGCGGCAACCAGTTCGTAACCCCGGGCATCTGTCGCGCTACGCGCGTTGACCCTAGGCTGCGGCACGCAGGATCCAGAGATTTCGAAGGGGACCGATGTCAGTGACTCCGCAGAAGAACCGGGCGTACCGGCGGGTGTTCGCCGCCGTGGCCGGGCTGACCACCGCAGGTGCGCTCGTCGCCGCGATGCCGGCCGGCGCCCACGACCGGGGGCACGGTCATGGGCACGGCCACCCGTCCCGCACCGTCGACGTGCAGCTGCTGTCCTTCAACGACCTGCACGGCAACCTGGAGCCGCCGGCCGGTTCGGCCGGGACGGTCGGTGAGACGCAGGCCGACGGCACGGTGAAGTCGGTCCCGGCCGGGGGCGTCGAGTACCTCGCCACCTCGCTGCGCACCGCGCGCAAGGGGCACCCGTACTCCGTCACCGCGGCCGGCGGCGACATGGTGGGAGCGAGCCCGCTGCTGTCGGGGCTCTTCCACGACGAGCCCACCATCGAGGCGCTGAACGGGCTCGACCTCGACGTGACGGCCGTGGGCAACCACGAGTTCGACGAGGGGGCCACGGAGCTCGCCCGGCTGCAGAACGGCGGCTGCCACCCGGTCGAGGGCTGCTACGAGAAGGGCAAGGAGTTCGAGGGCGCGGACTTCCCCTACCTCGCGGCCAACGTGACGGACGAGAAGACCGGCAAGCCGGTCCTCAAGCCGTACACGGTCTGGAAGAAGAACGGCGTGAAGATCGGCTTCATCGGGGTGACCCTGGAGGGCACGCCGAACATCGTCACGGCCAACGGTGTCAAGGGGCTGAAGTTCCACGACGAGATCGAGACGGTCGACAAGTACGCCAAGGAGCTGGACCGGCAGGGCGTCAAGTCCATCGTGGCGCTGATCCACGAGGGCGGGGCCCCGGCCTCCTCCTCGTACAACTACGACTGCGACAGCCCGGGTGCCGGTGACGGCATCTCCGGGCCGATCGTCGACATCGCCAAGGGCATCACGCCGAAGGTCGACGCGCTGGTCACGGGCCACACCCACCAGGCCTACGTCTGCACGGTCCCGGACCCGTCCGGCAAGCCGCGCATGGTCACTTCGGCGTCGTCGTTCGGCAAGGTCTACACGGACACGACCCTCACCTACGACCGCCGCACCAAGGACATCGTGCGTACGTCGGTGGAGTCGGCCAACCACGTCGTCAGCCGCGACCAGGCCAAGGCCGCCGACATGACCGCGCTGATCACCCGCTGGAACGCGCTCGCCGCCCCGATCGCGGGCCGGCCGCAGGGCTTCATCTCCGCCGACATCAACGGCCGTGGCTCCACGGCCCCGGAGAAGCCGCTGGGCAATCTCATCGCCGACGCCCAGCTGGAGGGCCTGGCCCCCGCCGACAAGGGCGGCGCGGTCGTCGCGTTCATGAACCCGGGCGGTATCCGCTCGGACCTGGTGTACGCCGCGTCCGGCAGTGAGGGCGACGGGGTGGTGACGTACGGCGAGGCGTTCACCGTCCAGCCGTTCACCAACATGATGAACGTCGTCGACCTGACCGGCGCGCAGCTCGTGGCCGCGCTCCAGCAGCAGGTCAGCGGTTCCAACGAGGCGTCCCCGAAGATCCTCCAGATCTCGAAGGGCCTCACCTACACGCTGGACATGACGAAGTCGGGCGCCGACCGGGTGGTCGCGAGCACGATCCGTCTGAACGGTGAGGCGATCGACCCGGCGAAGACGTACCGCGTCGCGATGAACGAGTTCCTCGCGGGCGGCGGCGACGGCTTCGCGGCTCTCGGCCAGGGCACGAACAAGCTGGTCGGCCCGTCCGACCTGGATCTGTTCAACGCCTACCTGGCGGCGCACTCCACGGCGTCCGCCCCGCTGGCCCCGCCGGCCAC
>NZ_DATMVN010000268.1:0-2054 GCF_035563135.1 Streptomyces sp. | reverse complement strand
AGCATGCGGGCCGCACCGCGGCTGTCCCCGGCGAGCCGGCCGGCGTCCGTGGGTCGCCGTGTCGCGGAACGACATCGGCCTGTGATTCAGGGCACATGGCCGGAGACTGTAAAGCCACGACGCGCCGAGTACGCCACAGGCGCGGACGATCGTGACCTGCAGGTGACCTGCGCACGAGCCTCGGGGGTCACCCGGCGGAGAGCGGAAACCAGCAATGTGCGGTGGTCACACGGCGCGGGCCGGCCACGTGTGGGCCAGCCACGTGGAGAAACAGCGTCGAGCGCCGCGGGGATGGCCCCCTGCAGAGCCCGCCGTGGGCCCCGTCCCGGCCCCGCCCCGAACGTGCGAGGGGCGGGAGGACGGGGTCCTTCCTCAGGCGGCGCCGGCTCCGGCGCCGGGCTCGACGGCGAGCAGGTCGTAGAGGCCGGTGATCTGCAGCGGCCGGATCACCGCCCGGGACGAGGCGACCACGCGGAGCAGGACGCCACCCTCCGCGGCCCGCCGGTGGGCGCCGGCCAGGACGCACAGCCCCGCGGAGTCGAGGAAGGTCACGCCGTCGAGGTCGACGGTGAGCGCCGGGACGCGGTCGGCGAAGGCCGCGTCCACGACCTCGCGCAGCCGGGGGGCGGTGGATGAGTCGACCTCGCCGCTGACGGTGAGCAGGACGCCGGCGGCGGAGCCGGTCACGTCGATCGAGACGAGGTCTGTGGTGGGAACAGCGGTCACGGTGCGCCTCTCTCGAGGAAGCGAACCCGTACGGACGACCACGGGATCAGCCGTGGCACGACGCGGAGTCCGGCAACTGGTGCCGCGGCTGACTGTTGAACCGCTACCCCCTGACCGTAGGGACCTCCTTCTCGATGTTCAAGGGGCGATCGCAGACGTGATCACGGCCGCGGTGCGCCGGAGCCGGGTGCGGCGGCCGGACGCCCCCGGCGCGGGGATACTGGACGGCGTGTCGAGGTGGCTGGCGGTGTGGGGCGCGATCTGGCTGGCCGGCTCGGTCGGGGCCTTCCTGGTGCTCGACCCGATCCTCGCCTCGTTCGTCGCCATCTTCGGCCTCTGTCTCTGGGGCGTCGCGGTGCTGTCCAGCAACTGGGAGCAGCACTCCTCCTTCGAGCAGCGCGAGCTCGACCGGGCCCGCCGGCGCGCCGAGCGCCGGGAGCGGACCAAGGACGCCCGCGCCCGCGACCGCGCCCGTTGGGAGGCCCACCAGCAGCGCAAGGCCGGAAGATCCTCCGGTCGGTAATCCGCTCGACGACCCCCGGCGTGGTCCGTAGCGTCGCCGTCGTGCGCTCCTGATCCGTCCTCCGTGACGTGCCGCGGGTCGAGTCCTGCTCCCCGCCGTCCGCGCCCCGCTCCGGCCGGGCGCACCCCCCTCCTCACTGACCGGCTGCCGGTCGCGCAGCTCTGCCCTCCTCCGGAGGTCCGCCTTGTCCCGCCCGCACCGCGCCCTCGACGGCGCACCCGCCACCGCCCGCGCCGCCCTCCCCGAGACGGAGGCGGCCTCCTTCGACCGCCTGACGCACGCCGTCCTCGCCCGGCCCGGCGCCGCCCTCGGCGCCACGCTGCGCGCCGTCCTGCCCGGCCCGGCCGGTCCCCGGTGGCTGCGCTCGGCGGGCCTGCCGCCCACCACCCGCGCCGCCGACCTGACCGCCGAGCAGTGGCTGTCGCTGTACCGCTGCTGCGCCGAGGCCGGGCGCGCCCCGGTGCTCGGCGCACCGGCCGGGCGGGGTGGACGGCCCACCTCCGCCCACGGTCATGCCTCGGGCGCGCACGCCATCCCGCGCTGGGGTCAGTGAGAGAGGACCCCTTGCCCCCGCCAGAGAAGGACCCCGTCCTCCTCATCCCTCGGAGAAGGACGCCGACGGGAGGCGCCGTCGGCCCCGACTCACGGGCCGACGGCGTCCTCGGCGGCGAGCGCGGCGGCGCGGTCGGGCAACCGCTCCGCCCGCCGGAGCCCGCTCGGGAGCGGCTCGACCACGTCGTGGACGCGGTCTCGCTGCCGCCACATGAGGTCGCGGATCCGCTGGGCGGGGAGTCCCTCGGTCGTC